>NZ_JBQCDN010000374.1:0-5219 GCF_051961175.1 Trinickia sp.
GGCTTCGACATGCGGGGCGGCGTCGGTGTCGTGTGCCACCGGCGATTCGGGCTCGACTGCAGCTCGCGCGGGCCGGCGCGCGTCATCCGACGAAGCGGCTCGGGCCCGGCGCTTGGCGCGCGAAGCGCCTCGGGAACGGAGAGAAGAGGATGCTGCGGGATCTGGCATAGCGTATGGAGAGCCGCTGCGACGACGCGCGGCTGCGCGGCTCATTGGTATCGTGATCGAATCGAAGCGTGCTGCAAACGCGGCATTGTCTCATGATCGGTTCGCCGTGCGGCCGTCCGAGGCCCCACCGTTGCGCCGCCTGCCGAATCCATGGTCCATCCGCCTTTCTCGCCAGCCGGCCTGCCTTGCGCCGCGGCTTTGCTTTATCCTTTGCGCTTCGCGCGACGTTATGAAAGCGCGCCGTTTCACCGTCCAGCCAAAACCGCATCATGTCCAACTCGATCGATCATACGATCGCGGCCGAGGCCGCCGCCCTCCGCTCGCATTACGCACAAACCGTCCTGCCGATCTGGCGCGGGCCCGGTTTCAATCGCGCGTCGCAATTGCCGTACGAGGCCGTCGGCGCGCAGGATCACGCGCCGCTGCCCGTCGTGCGCTACCGAGCCATGGCCTGTGCGCGACAATTGTTCGTGTTTTCGTTGGCAGGCGACGCGGCGCATGCCGAGCAACTCTTTCACGCGATACGGCGGTATTTCCATGACGCGCAACACGGCGGGTGGATCTACAGCATCGATGGGCAGGGAGCGCCGCTCGATACGACGAAGGACCTCTACACACACGCGTTCGTCATCTTTGCCTGCGCGCACTATGCCGCGGCCACGGGCGATCGCGACGCCCTGCGCGTCATCGACGAAACGGCCGCGCTCGTCCAGGCGCGCTTTGCGGCACCCGGGGGTTTGCTTCACGCCGCACTGAGCGCGGATTTTTCGGCGCCGCGCACCGGCCCGCTGCAAAACCCGCTCATGCACTTGACCGAAGCCTATCTCGCTGCCTACGAGACGACGGGCGAGCCGGGCTACGAATCGGCACTGGCTCAATTGGCGGACGCCGTGGCGCGTCATTTCATCCATGAGCCCACGGGCGCGATTGCGGAACTGCCGATCGGCAGCGACGACAACCGGCTCGAGCCGGGTCATCAGTTCGAATGGTTTTATCTCGTGAAGCGGGCGGGGCCGGTCATGGCGGCATCGGGGCTCGATGGCCATCTGTCGCGCGCCTTCGACTTCGCGCAACGGCACGGGATCGATCCGGCAACGGGCGGCGTGTGCGCGGCGCTCGACGAGACCGGCGCCGTCAAGGACGCCACTCAGCGGATCTGGGCGCAAACAGAATATCTGCGCGCGCTTGCGACGCGGGGCGGTGCACAGGATCGGGAGACGTTGGCGGTGCAGATTCCGCGCTTCCAGGCGCGATTCCTGCATGCGCGCGGCTGGTATGAGTGCTTGACGCCGACGGGTGACGTAGCACGCGCCGATATGCCGTCGACGACGCCGTATCACCTGGCCACGGCTTACGCCGCGTTGCCTGATTGAGATCGTTCGACGAGTTCCGAGCCGCCTTCGATCTGCGCCACCGATTCGCTGATGAGCGCCTTGATTTCCTTGGCCGACTGCGCGCTGCGCTGCGCCAGACCGCGCAACTCCCCGGCCACGACGGCCGAGCCACGACCCTGCTCGCCCGCGCGCGCAGCTTCGACGGCTGCGTTCAACGCCAGGGGCCGGAAGCGAGCTTGATCTTGCTGAACATCTAGAACATCTAGAACATCTAGAACATCCGAAAGAAAAACGAAAGAAAGCCGGGGAACGGCGCTACTTAGGGTTTACGGCAATCAGGCGGTTGGCTTGAGGCTCGAACGCGGATGACTGCCGAATCGGGCAGCTTGGGGAAACGCGTGCAATGAAGGAAACGCCTAACGCTTGCTTGACGCGGTGGGTCTGCCCTTCCTAGAGTGGAACGCGACACGGCACGGGGCCTTGCCCCGAAGGGGCACGGCATGACCGACTTTTTCGATCTCGCGCGCGGCGCGCTGCACGCGCAACCGTTCAGTATGCTGCTCGGCACGGAGCTCGTGCAGATCGGCGAGCGCGAGGTGACGCTACGGCTGCCGATCCGCGATGAGCTGCGTCAGCAGCAGGGCTTCGTGCACGGCGGTGTCATCAGTTATCTGGCCGATAACGCGTTGACCTTCGCCGGTGCGCTGGCATTGGGGCCGCGCGTAGTGACAGGCGAGTACAAGATCAATTACCTGCGGCCGGCCGTGCGGGGCACGCTACTCGCGCGGGCCGAACTCATTTATGCTGGCCGCGGGCATGCGATCTGCCAGTGCAGCGTGTTCGTCGTGGATGGTGAAAAGGAAACACTGGTGGCGCTGGCACAAGGCACCATCAATCGGGTGGGTGACGGGCCGAATGCTTCACTGCGGCACGCTGATGAGCAGACGCCGCATGGCGACGAGCGCGCTTGAGGTTGAATTTGTAGTTTGAATTGACGCTGGGTCACATGCCCGACCGACACCACGCTGCTTTTAAGGCTCTTATAAAACACCACACTGAGAGGAATGCAGATGATCGACCATACCGGCGTACTCGTGAGCGATTTCGAGAAGAGCAAACGCTTTTACCAACAAGCGCTCGCGCCGCTCGGGTACGCCATGCTGAGCGAGTTTTCGGCGGCCGTGACGCGCCATACCGATGTCGCTGGATTCGGCGCGAATGGAGTCTCCGATTTCTGGATCAGTCGCGGCACGCCCAATAACCCTGGCGTTCACATCGCATTTCGCGCAGCCGACCGCGCCATGGTGGACGCGTTTTATCACGCAGCGATTGGCGCCGGCGGGAAAGACAACGGTGAGCCGGGCCAGCGCCCGCACTATCACCCGGGGTATTACGGCGCGTTCGTGCTCGATCCTGATGGGCACAACATCGAGGCGGTGTGTCACGAGGGGTAAGTAGACCGCCAACGAACGATTCGGGTGATCTGGCGGGGAGCAGTTCATCAACCGCCAGTGTCTGAGCGCGACATGCATTGCGCTGATGCAATGCGTGAGCGGACCGACCCATTCAGAGTTCGAATTCTGCGCCCGGCAGTGGGCGGCCTTTGAACAATTCGGCCCAATTCTCAGCCGACATCAGAACGAGTTGCATAAAGCTGTTCGCGGGCGCGTAGTGCACGAACAAGCTCTCGAGCACGCGGCCCAGCGCGCTAACGGTGCAATCGTCGAGGATTGTCTCCGATACACCCAACCGAATCCGCAAGCCGCGCACGAGCGTCGGCTGCGGTTCCATGACGATCCATTCGAGCGCGGACTCGCGTGCAAGGTGCTTCAAGCCCTCGATATGTCGCGCGCCCGGCGAACGAGACGGCGCATGAGCCGCCAATAGCTGCTTGAATGCGGGCAAACCGGCCTGAGAAATGTTGAGTGCCCCGGCGGAGAGCATCGCGATCATGTCCCATAGGGCGGTGGGTGTTTTGGGTCGTTCGACGCTTTCCGTCGGGGAGAACAACAGCGATGCGCGGCCAGCCAGCGCCTCGTTTCCTTCGGAGAAATCGCCTCTGGGATCGCCGACTTCCAAGCTCGCGGGCAGGTTGCCGTTCGTGCAAGCGAGGTCCATGTCGATTTGTTTTCCCACTACGTCGGTGATGCGGCCGGCGGCATCGACGAGTGAGAGCACCATGTCCTGCCCCGGGAGAAATTCCGCGAGCCGGCCGTCTCTTTCCGCCATCCAAAAGACGCCGGAGTCTTGCGGTGCGGTGTGGCGATATAGCGATTGGTAACGCTCGATTTTTTTGAAGACGGCGCCCTTCGTCCCTTCCTGCATCAATTGGACATCGTCGATGCGATAGACCGACGCGGCAGAAGCGCCCAACGTGCCCGGCACGACAGGAAATACAGGCAGCGCCATGTCCTCCGAGGCGATCGGCTCGGCGGGAGAGGCGAACAAATTGATGACGGGCGTGCAGAACAGCTTGAAATTCGACGCAGTGAGCGCTTCCAACCGTTGTCCACGTCGCGAATCGCGATGCACGTCTTGGATCGGCAAATGCAACGTCACTCGACTGCACGGGCCTGCGGCGCGCGTCAATGCTGAGAGGTCGATGTCGATGAAGTCGAATTTCTGCGGAAAGGAGAAGTATTCGAGTAGGAGGCGAAACTGCGATGGATTGTCGTCACGCCGTTCAATCAATGCCTCATCGAGATCGAAGCCCGGTGCCGATAGCGGCACGGCATCCAAGGCGATCCATGTTCCGCTCGCTTCGGCTTCGACGAACGCGGTCGATGCGCGCAGCAAGAACGTGTCGATCGTCGCAGCGACGGTGCGACGACCGCCATCGACGAATAGGCGCACGCGCTTTGGCATGCTCCCCTCGAGCAGCGGTTTTGTCTCGATCGAAGAAAACGTGATGGACAGAATGCCTGTCGTGTTTTCGTTCAGCCGAATCTTGGCGGGTGCGGACGTTGCGGGTGCATAGCGCGCATCGGCGATTCGCAATGGAGCCAACACGACGTCGTACACCGTGACGAATGGGTACTCGCCCTTGCGCGTTTTGAGTTCAGTGCCGCGTTGGAGGGTAACGGGCTTCGTGAGCTTTCCGAGCCCTGCGCTTCCTTCGAATTGCGCAATCGAACAGGAAGGAAACGGACGCAGATACTCGGGATGGAAGTTCTCGAGGATAGCGGTCGGAAGCTCGGGGTAGTTGTCCTCGATCCGTGCGCTTGCTCGCGCGAACTGCAAGGCGGCAGACTGGATCAGCCGCTCGACGTGCGGGTCCTCGGATTGTTCGCCAGAAATCGAGAGGCGTGCGGCAGCTTCGGGATGACGCTGCGCGAATTCGTGAAGCGAGCGGCGCAGTCTGGCCAGTTCGCGTTCGTATTCGGGGAGGAGATCGTCCGACCCGGCAGTCATGCTCGACCCGACGAGGACAAGCTCGAAATCAATGTCGCGCCACAGGATGTTTTATGGCCTTCGAAGGCGGCGGGCTTGCCGTCGACGATAAACGCGGGATCGCCTTCAGCGATCACGCAGTTTTGATGGCCTTGGATGGGGCAGGTGCATTGGTCGCCTTGTCTTGCAACAGGGCGGTCCATTACGTTGCTCACTGCACTTCCAGTCACGACCTGGCCGCCATGACTCGTTGCGTCGCCAACTCGAATAATGCCTTTCATATCGATTGCTCTTTCCTCACCAAGACCAGCCTTGTTGGTTGTATTT
>NZ_JBQCDN010000375.1:0-17852 GCF_051961175.1 Trinickia sp.
GGAGGAGCGTTTGCCAGCTTGGTTGCCGGCATGGGGCCGATTAGCCGAACGGTTGGCCCAGAGGCCGGGCGTATACTCAGTGCTTACGCCGTAGGAATCGCGCTTCATCCATACCCCTTATGTCCGATCGCGTCCATTACCGACATATCGCCGACATGCCCGGCCTTGTGCTGGGCGCCGCGCGTTTTTCGACGTTCAGCTTCGATCGTCATTTCCATCTCGATTACCACATTGGGCTCGTCACCGAGGGCGTGCAGCGCATCGGATTCCAGGGCAAATCGACGTTGGCGGGTCCCGGGAGTATTTCGTTAATGCCGCCGGGCCAAATACACGACGGCGTAAGCGAAGGCGCACGTGGCTATACGCTGCGGACATTTCGCCTTTCGCACGACTTGCTGAGCCAGATGGCGGAAGAAGTGAGCGGCGTGCATCGCGGGCCGGAATTGACCTGTGCGTTTCTGGAAGACGCGCAGCTCGCAGCCCAGCTCGTGCGCCTGTTCGACGTTATGCAAGCCAGCGGTGAAAGCGCGTCGCTGCCCGTGCAATCCGAATGGCTGCGCGTGCTCGATATCCTGCTTACGCGCTCGCGAGCCATCACGCCGCAGAACCTGGGCGGCGCGCTCTCGCCCGTGCATTGGCAGCGCGTCAGGGATTATTGCTTCGCCCACCTCGGTGAAAAAATCACGCTCGATGCACTCGCCGCGCTCTGCGATCTGGGCCGCTTTCAATTCCTGCGGCAATTCAAGCAAACGGTGGGGATGACGCCGCATGCGTGGCTGCTCAGGCTGCGTCTGGAGCACGCTTGCGCGTTGCTCGCCCGCGGCTCGCAAACGATCGCCGAGGTGGCTCAAGGGGTGGGATTTTACGACCAAAGCCACTTCAATCGAGCCTTCCGGCAAGCCTTCGGCGTGGCGCCTTCCAGTTATTGATCGATTGGCGACGGTTCGCGCGCCGCCCGCGGCGGAAGCGAAACGAAAACGTCGATATCGTCAATTTTTTACAATTCGCGTCGAACCGGCCCCGATACGATCCGTCAACAATGGGGCGCGGGCCCCGGTTTTGATGAGGGAGTTGACCGAACCGATGGCGAATCGTAATGAGGGATCTCCGGCACGGCGGCCGGTATTTTGGAGCGACAACATCGCCGGTGCATCGCCCGAAGTGATGCAAGCGCTGGCGGCATGCAACGCCGGCTACGCGCGGCCATATGGTGCAGACGAATTGACGGCGAGTGTCGAGCGCAAGTTCTGCGAGTTGTTCGAGCGGGAAGTCGCCGTGTTGCTGGTGCCGACGGGGACGGCCGCCAATGCGTTGGCACTGGCCACGCTCACGCCACCGTGGGGCAGTGTGCTGTGTCACGCCGATAGCCACGTCAACAACGATGAATGCGGCGCGCCGGAATTTTTCACGGGCGCGGCGAAGCTCGTCACGGTGCCCGGCCCCGCGGCAAAGATTGGAGTCGATGCGCTGCGTCTCGCCGCACGCGCGAAAGTAGGCGACATCCATTCCACCCAGCCATCGTCCGTGACGATTACGCAAGCGACGGAAGTCGGCAGTCTGTATTCACTCGACGAAATCGGGGCGATCGGCGAGGTGTGCCGGTCAGCCGGATTGCGGCTGCATATGGACGGCTCGCGTTTTGCCAACGCACTCGGGGCGCTCGGCTGTTCACCCGCGGAGATGACGTGGAAAGCCGGCGTCGACGTCTTGTCCTTCGGTGCAACGAAAAATGGCGTGCCGGCGGCAGAAGCGATCGTTCTGTTCGATACCTCGCTGGCGGCCGAAATGGCTTTCCGGCGCAAGCGCAGCGGTCATCTGTTTTCGAAGATGCGGTTTCTTTCCGCCCAGATCGACGCCTATCTCTACGACGATCTTTGGCTGCGCAACGCGCGTCATGCCAACGCGATGGCCGCACGCCTCGTACACGGTCTGAAGCGTTTTTCATGCATCGACGTACAAGGCGAGCCGCAGGCGAACATCGTCTTTTGCCGGTTCCCCGCCGCGCTGATCGAGGCGTTGGCCGCCGAGGGCTTCGGCCTGTACCACGATCGTTGGGGGCCGGGCGTCGTTCGGCTGGTCACGTCGTTCGCCACGACGGCAGCCGAGGTCGACCAGCTGCTCGAAAGTATGGCGCGGCTCGTTCAGGAGCGGCCCAGCGAGATGGAATTGGCCGAAGCGGAGCGCACGGTGTGACGCAACGACTCTATATGACCGATGACCGTTTGACGATGGAGACGAGCGTGGTGCGCTGCACGCAGCGCGACGATGGTCTCTTCGACGTGGTGCTATCGGCTACCCTCTTTCATCCGCAGGGCGGCGGTCAGCTTTCGGATCGCGGCACGATTGCCGGTGCGGGCGTCGTCAATGTCATGGCGCTCGAGGATGAGATCGTTCATGCCTGCGAACAGGCGGTGCCGGTGGGCGGCGCGCATATCGAGGTCTGCGCGGTTACCCGCGCGCTGCATGCGCGGCTGCATTCGGCGGGACATCTCATCGGTTACTGCGGCGAGGCGCTGGGGTGGCGTGCCGTCAAAGGCCATCACTGGCCCGGCGAAGCCCGCGTGGTGTTCGAGGGTGTGCAGGACGCAAGCGCTTTCGATGCTCAGCAGATCGAGACGCTGGCCAACTTGCATGTCAGCGCGGATCTGCCGCGCCGGACGGCCCTGCAAGGCACAATGCGCACTATCGGCTTTGGCGATCTGCCGCCGCACGGGTGTGGCGGGACCCATGTCGCAACATCGGCGGCCGTCGGGCGCATTCGCATCCTCAAGATCAAAGATAAGAAAGGGCAGCGCTCTGTCCACTACGATCTCGAAGAGGCCTGATCGAAATGCACGGGGCGGCGGATCACGCCCCCCAATCCACTGACGATTCGATCGGGCGGCGACGGGTGAGATGGAACGCCGGGCCGCGGTAACAATCCGTAATTGTTTCAGGCCGGACGGGCGGAAATCGTCGGATGAAGTCATTAACTTTCATCCGGAACTGGACTACATTCTCCGTTTGCCCCCGCATCTTTCCGGCGTGTTTTCGCATGTGGATCGTCAACGTTGCGCTCAAGCGGCCTTATACGTTCATCGTCATGGCCATCCTCATCGTGCTCGCGACGCCGTTTTCGCTGATGAGCACGCCGATCGATGTCTTGCCGAACATCGATATTCCCGTCGTCAGCATCATCTGGAATTACACCGGCCTGTCGGCGCAGGAAATCGCCAATCGCATCACGTCGGTGAACGAGCGTAGCCTCACGACGACCGTCAACGACATCGAGCACATCGAATCGCAGTCGCTGCCCGGTATCGCAGTCATCAAGCTGTTCTTGCAGCCCAATGCGAGCATTCAAACGGCGATCGCACAAACCGTCGCCGTCGAACAAGCGCAATTGCGGCAAATGCCGCGCGGCGCGACGCCGCCGCTCGTCATCAGCTATTCGGCCTCATCGATTCCGGTCATTCAACTCGGCCTATCGAGCCCGACGCTGTCGGAGCAGGACCTGAACGACACGGCGTTGAACTTCATACGCCCGCAGATCATCACGATTCCCGGCGCGCAGGTGCCTTATCCCTATGGCGGCAAATCGCGCCTCGTTTCCATCGATATCGATACGCGCGCTTTGCTCGCGAAGGGCTTGACGCCAATCGATGTGGTCAATGCCGTCAGCGCGCAAAACCTGATTCTGCCGACCGGCACCGCGAAGATCGGCCCGCGCGAGTACACCGTCGACATGAACGGCTCGCCCGCCACCATTCAGGGGCTCAACGACATTCCCGTGCGCACCGTCAGCGGTGCGACCACCTACTTGCGCGAGGTCGCGCATGTGCGCGACGGCTTCGCGCCGCAGACGAATGTCGTCCGGCAAGACGGCCGGCGTGGCGTGCTGCTCTCGATCCTCAAGGCGGGCAATGCGTCGACGCTGTCCGTGGTGGACGCCGTTCACGGGCTGCTGCCCACGATCGAAACGACGCTGCCGCGCGATATCACGATCCGGGCGCTATTCGATCAATCGTTGTTTGTCAAAGCGTCGATAGCGGGTGTCGTGCGCGAAGCCGTGATCGCGGCCGCGCTGACGGCCGCGATGATTCTGCTGTTCCTCGGCAATTGGCGCAGTACATGCATCATCGCGATTTCCATTCCGCTTTCGATTCTTTCGTCGCTGCTCGCGCTGCATGCGTTGGGGCAGACGATCAACATTATGACGCTCGGCGGCCTCGCACTCGCGGTCGGGATCCTGGTGGACGATGCCACGGTGACGATCGAAAACATCGAACGGCACCTGCATCTCGGAACGAATTTGCACGATGCGATTCTCGAAGGTGCGGGCGAAATCGCCGTGCCGGCGTTCGTCTCGACGCTGTGCATTTGTATCGTCTTCGTGCCGATGTTTTTCCTGACGGGGGTCGCCCGATACCTGTTCGTGCCGCTTGCCGAGGCTGTCGTCTTCGCGATGCTGGCTTCGTACGTGCTCTCGCGTACGCTCGTCCCGACGATGGCGATGCTGCTGATGGGGCATGCGCACGCGCCGAAGACGGGTGCACGCCCTAATCTGTTGATGCGGCAGCATCATCGCTTCGAAGCGGCGTTCGAACGGATGCGCGCCGCTTACATCGTTTTGCTGAGCACGCTGTTAGTGCGCCGTCGTTTATTCGCCGTCTCATTCCTCGGCTTTTGTATCGTGTCGCTGGGGCTCGTCTTCTTCCTTGGCGCCTATTTCTTCCCGAGTGTCGTCTCGGGCGATATTCGTCTGCACATGCGCGCCCCGACGGGCACGCGGATCGAGGAAACGGCCCGGCTTGCCGACGACGTTGAAAAAGTAATTCGGACGGTCGTGCCGCAAAAGGATCTCGGTACGATCCTCGATAATCTCGGGTTGCCCTATAGCGGGATCAATCTCTCCTATAGCAACTCGGGCACGATCGGCACGCTCGATGGGGAAATCCAGATCTCGCTCAATGCGGGCCATGCTCCGACACGCACGTATATCGACAAACTGCGTGCGGTGTTGCCGCAGCGCTTTCCGGGCGTCGAGTTTTACTTTCAACCGGCCGATATCGTCACGCAGATTCTGAATTTCGGTCTGCCGGCCGCCATCGATGTCCAACTATCGGGCACCGATCAACTGGCGAATTTCGAAGCAGCCAGCAAGCTGATGAAGCAGGTGAAGGCGATCGCCGGTACGGTCGATACACACATCCAGCAGAAATTCGACGAGCCGACGATCCATCTGGAAATGGACCGCACGCGGCTGCAGCAACTCAATCTCAATGCGAACGACGTTGCGCAGAACGTGTTGATTTCGCTATCGGGGAGTACCGAAACGTCGCCGGGTTTCTGGTTCAATCCGCGCAACGGCGTCGAGTATCAAATCTCGGTGCGCTCGCCGCAATATCAGGTGACGTCGGTGGACGCCTTGCTGCGTACCCCCGTCGGCGCGCCGGCCGGGGCGGGCGCACCTTCGCGCACCCCGCAGCTGCTTGGCAATCTCGTTCATGTGCAACCCGCCAATCAGTTTGCATCGATCACGCACTACAACATTCGGCCCGTCGTCGATCTGCTCGTGAGCGTGGAGGGGCGCGATCTCGGCAGTGTGTCCAAGCAGATCGACGCGCTGGTGGGGCAGACGCGCGCCACGCTGCCGCGCGGCAGCCAGATCACCGTGCGGGGGCAAGTCGAAACGATGCAGCGCTCGTATTTGGGCCTCGGTCTGGGCGTCGCGATGGCGATCGTGCTCGTCTATTTGCTCATCGTTGTGAACTTCCAATCGTGGCTCGATCCGCTCATCATCATCAGTGCGTTGCCGGCCGCGCTGGCCGGCATCGTCTGGATGCTGTTCCTCACCGGCACGCATATGTCGGTGCCGGCGTTGACGGGCGCCATCATGACAATGGGTGTGGCGACCGCGAACAGTATTCTGATGGTGTCGTTCGCGCGCCAGCGGCTGGCGGCCGGTGCGCCGCCGCTCACGGCCGCGCTCGAAGCAGGCGCGGGGCGGATTCGGCCCGTGTTGATGACGGCCTGCGCGATGATCATCGGGATGGTGCCGATGGCGCTCGGCCTGGGCGAAGGCGCCGAGCAAAACGCGCCGCTTGGCCGTGCGGTGATCGGCGGTTTGTTGTTTGCCACCGTGTCGACATTGCTCTTTGTGCCGCTGCTCTTCGGCGGCGTTCACGGCCGCTTGGCACGACGGCACGCGCATCGGGCGCCGCAGCAGGCGCATGATGAACAAGCGGGCGACGACGCACAATGAGTCTGATGGACCTGTTTTCCTCGGTTGATTGAAATGACGGAAAAATCCCACGCATCCCTGGCCATTGCCCCGCGCGACGACGGCGAGGGGCCCATGCTGCCGCCACGCGACCGTGTCTGGCGGCGTGCCAAGATCGCGCTCGTCGTCGTGCTCGTCCTCCTGGCGGCCGGCGCGCTGCGCACAGTCATCGCGAACGGGGCCAATCGGCATGCGGTTGACGAGGCGACTGCGCAGAACGCGAAACAGTACGTGAACGTCGTGACGCCCAAGACGACGCAGGAAGGCGGCGATATGCTGCTGCCGGGCACGCTGCGCGGTTTCGTCGAATCGCCGATCTACGCGCGTGCGACGGGCTATCTGCTGCACTGGTACGTCGATATCGGCGCGCACGTGAAGCGCGGGCAGCTGCTGGCCGATCTTGATACGCCTGAAATCGACCAGGAACTCGCGCAGGCGATCGCGCAGCGGGAGCAGGCGAGCGCGAGCCTGGCGTTGGCCAAGACAACGCTCGCGCGTTGGTCGCAACTGCGCCAACGCGACGCCGTTTCGCAACAGGAGCTCGACGACCGTCAAGGCACCTACAACCAGGACGTCGCTAACCTCGCTGCCGCGGAGGCGAACGTGAAGCGGCTTCAACAGCTCGAATCGTTCAAGCGTATCGTCGCGCCGTTCGACGGCGTCATTACGCAGCGCAACGTCGACATCGGCGACTTGATCGATGCGGGCAGCGCGACGAGCCGCGCCTTGTTCGCGCTCGCGCAGTCGAATCCGCTGCGCGTGTATGTGCAGCTTCCGCAGGCGTATTCGGAGAACGTCAAAGTCGGGATGCCCGTGGCCGTCACGCAGGCCGAATTGCCGGGGCAATCGTTCCGCGGCACGATCACCCATATTTCAGGGGCGATCGACGTGCCTACGCGTTCGCTCCAAGTGGAAGTCACGTTGCCGAACCCCGACGACAAGCTTCGGCCCGGCGCCTATGTGCAGGTGGCGGTGTCCGATACATTGCATTCGCGTTTGCTCGTACCCGGCAATGCGTTGCTGTTCCGTGCACAGGGGCCGCAGCTCGCGGTGGTCGACAACAACGGCGTCGTTCATCTGCATGCTGTGAGCATCGCTCAAGATCTTGGCCAGGTGCTCGAGATCGACAGCGGTATCGCGCCAACCGACAAGGTCATCGTCAACCCGAGCGATTCGATCGCCGACGGCGACCATGTCCAGTTGACGCAACGCAACACGGATAAGGGGCTGTCCTGATGGGGCGCCGCACGTTCGCTTTGGCCTGGCCTGCGGCAGCCGCCGTCGCTGTGGCGCAGCTCGGCGCCTGCACGGTCGGTCCCGACTACAAGCGTCCAGACGTGCAGGCGCCCGAAGCATGGCGCACCGATACGTATTGGCGGCTCGCCGTGCCCTCGCATGCGCCGCTTGCGCTCGATTGGTGGAGCGCATTCGACGATAAGCCGCTTGACGCGCTCGAACGGCAAGCGCTGGCGCAGAACCAGACGCTGGCCGCGGCGAGTGCGCATTACGAGCAGGCCAAAGCGACCCTCGCCTCGACATCGGCGCAGCGCTTGCCGGAGATCGATCTTCAAGGGCAGGCCGCTCGCTTGAAGATTTCGAAGAATCGGCCGCTGACCAACTATTCGACGCCGAGCCAGTCGACCGTGCAGAACGAGCTGTTGATTGGACCGTCCGTGACGTACGACACGGATCTATTCGGACGGATCCGGCGCGAGGTGGAGGGGGCACAGGCATCGGCGCAGCAAGCGGCGGACGATTTGGCCAACGCACGGCTGGTGTTGACGACGGAGCTGGCAACGGACTATTTCGCGTTGCGCGAACTCGATGCGGAAATCGACGTGCTGGATCAGTCGGTTCGCTTGCAGGAGAAGGCGCTCGATTACGTGAAGGCCGAGCATGACTTGGGCTCGGTCTCGGGGCTCGACTTGTATCAACAACAGGCGCATCTCGATGCGACGCGCGTTCAGGCGACGCTGCTCGTCAATCAGCGCGCGCAGTACGAACACGCGATCGCCGCGCTCGTCGCCGTGCCGGCCCCGCAGTTTTCGATTGCGCCGGGTGCGGCTCAAGCACCGGTGCCTTCGATTGAAATCGGCGTCCCTAGCGATGTCATGCAGCGACGGCCCGACATCGCGTCGGCCGAACGTGCGATGGCCGCAGCCAATGCGAAAATCGGCGAGGCCAAGGCCGCGTTCTTTCCCAGCCTCGTGCTCACGCCGGGCATCGGGTGGGAGTCGACGCGATTCGCGAGCCTGCTGACGGCGCCGAGCTTGATGTGGACGCTCGGCGCGCAGGTGGGCCAGGTGGTGTTCGACGGCGGGCGGCGTAAGGCCAATGTGAACTTCGCTCAGGCCGGCTATGCGCAGGCCGAGGCGAATTATCGGCAAGCTGTGCTCGGCGCGTTCCAACAAGTGCAGGACGGGGTCACCGGCCTCGCGGTACTCGATACGGCATCGAAGCAGGCGCATGCGGCCGTGGTGGACGCCCAGCGGCTGCTGTCGTTGGCGAACGACCGGTATTCGGGCGGATTGGTCGCCTATCTCGACGTCATCGACGCGCAGCAGTCGCTGCTCACGAGCCAGCGGACGGAGGTCCAAATTCATGGGCAGCAGATGGCGCTTTCCGTCGCGCTCGTGAAAGCGCTGGGCGGCGGATGGGATCGGGGCTCCCCTGATTAAATCACCAATTTTTTTGTCGACTCCGATTATCTGACGCATCGCATAATACCGGGCGAAGCGCGCTTACCGCGCGCATGCCTTCGAAAGACGCTGCGGATACGGCGGCACATGCTGCCGGGAGACGACAGAGCGATGGACGACTTCCCTCAACCGGAAGACCTGCTGCCCTTTTACGAACGTGAACTCGGGTTGCTGCGCAGATCGATGCGCGCGTTTTCCGAACGCTACCCTGATGCGGCCGCGAGGCTCGGCATTTCCGGTGAGCGTTCGGAAGATCCGCACGTCGAGCGCTTGTTGCAGTCGGCCGCGCTCAGCAACGCGCGTGCGGCGGCGCGCATCGACGACAACTACTCGGAAATGCCGGCCGAGATGCTCGAGCGTTTGCATCCCGAGGTGCTGCGGCCCTTTCCCGCGAGTGCGATCGCGCAGATTCGGCCCGAGCCCGATCCGTCGCGCGGCCCGCAAACAATCGCTCGCGGAACGGAGTTCGCCTCGTACCATGGCAAGTATCGCTTTCGGTCGGCGTATGACGTGATGTTGGCTCCGCTGTCCATCGGGGATCTGCGCTATGCCGCGGTGGCGCGGGCCCCTCGACAGGTGGTGCTGCCGGCCGATACGCTTGGCGTGTTGTCCGTCACATTCGAGACGCCGCGTGAACCGGCCGGGTTCAAGCACGTTCCCGACCGTGTGAGAATTTATCTGGATGGCGCGCCGCAGATCGTCGCTGCGTTGAGCGATGCATGCTTGTTGCATGCGATCGGCGCATTCGTCGAGCTGGACGATAGCGGGCAATGGCGTGCGCTCGAGTCCGTTCCCGTCAGCGCGGTAGGATTCGGTGATGCGGACGGCCTGTTTCCGGCGCCGCCCGAGATGGCATTCCCATTGCGACTGCTACTCGAGTATTTTGCGTTTCCCGAGCGTTTCCACTTTATCGACGTCGATTTCAGGACGACGCTCGCGCAGGCCGCATCGGCGGTACCGCCCGCGCCTGCCACGCCTGTTACATCGGTCACGTTGCACCTGGCCATAGCGGGCGTCCGTCACGATTCGCCGGTTGCTCAGCGCTTATCGGCAGCGAGCGCAGATAACCTGAAGCTGTTCTGCACGCCGGTCGTCAATCTTTTCCAACGGGACAGCGAGCCTGTCGCGGCGGCGGAGCTCCCGGGGCACCCGGCTCCACGGTACCCGGTTGTGCCGAGCGGCGTAACGGTTGCTGGCACCGAAGTCTGGTCGATCAACGAAGTATGGCTGAATCAAGAAAGCGCGGCGAATCGCGAGCTGATCGAGCCGTTGCACGCCTTTGGGTACCGCAAGTACTACGGCGCGACGATGTGGGCGACCGTGCGGGACGCGCGAGCCGCGCAGGAGAATCCCGGCTATGGCACGGCCCTGACGCTGCGCAAGCTCGATCGTTCGGTGGTGTCCGTGGACCCGAAGCAGCTATTGGTCAAGGCCACCTATACGAACCGGAATCTGCCGGCTGATATGCCGATCGGCGCGCCGGAGGGCGACCTCGAAGCGCTCGATACGGACGTTAAATATCCGATCGTGCTGTTGCAGCAGCCGACGCGCAGTGAGTGGCCGAAGCCCGGAAGCGAATGCGGCTGGCAGTTGCTGACGCAAATGTCCCCGCACGTTTGCCGCCTCGATCAACTCGGGTTGAGGGCGCTCAAAGCCCTGTTTCGGCAATTCGCGGCCCATGCGCGCCGGCAGGCTTTGCATATCGACGGCATCACCGCGTTGCGCTGGCGCGGGATCAAGCTGTGGACGACCGCCGCGGGCATAGGCAGTTTCGAGCCCGGAATCGAAATCACGATGACGCTCGACGAGCAGCGCTTCGAGTTGGAATGCATGAATACGTTCATTGGCGTCATGGACCGCCTGTTTGCCACCTATGTGGACATCAACAGTGCGATCCAACTGGTGGCCGTCTCCGCACGTACCGGAAGCGTGATTCGAAAATGTGCGCCCCGAGCAGGGCATTTGGCAATCCTTTAAAGAAGTTTCGTCATCGCAGCGCGATGTGCGGCCCGTGCCTATGCCTGTTGCCGTCGGCCATTGAATTGCCATGTGCGCGACGCATGCGTACTCGTCGATGACAGGAGAATAGTTTTAAGAGTTTCCTGAATACGTGACCGTGCAAACGTTTAAATATTGGCTTGTGGTTTGGTATATTGGCGACGCGTCGGCAAGGCGGCTGAGAGCGCATTGCCGGTGAACGGTTCGATCGGTTCATGGTCTGGCTGTTTCGAGAAGACGTAAGAAGAGGTCAAACATGAGTTTCGCAGCAACCGGAGAAGCCGGAGGCGGCGGTGCGCCGTTGGCCGGAACCCTATCGGGCCTGGGGCAGGCTGCCGCAATGGCGGGCCAAATCGGCGGGCTGGCCGGCCTGCCAGGCGCGGGCCTCTTGCACGGAGCGTCCAGTGCGATTCAACTCGCCCAGACAGGCATGTCGCTGATGGGCAAGACGCCGGAATCGATTGCAGGCGCGATCAATGGCGTCGCAACGGATCAGGCGAAATTCACACAAGCGTATCGGTATGTCACGATCGATACGCCGCTCGGCCCCGACGTATTGCTAGTCAACGCGATGATTGCGGACGAGCACGTCAATCAATTGCCTGAAATCCACCTCGATCTGCTCTCGCACGAGAACAATATCGAGCCTCAGCAGATCACCGGCCAGCGCGTGAAGATCATGCTGGATCCGCATACGCGCAACTTCAGCTTGACGAGAATCGTTGCCGTTTCGCGAAAAATCGACGATCGCCGTTATTTCGACGGCTATGTGGTGTCGTTCGGCCGAGTCGGCAGTTCGGGTAAGGTGACGCGCTACGAGATGTCGGTCGTCCCGTGGTTCTGGTTTCTCACGCGGTCCACCGATTGCCGGATCTTTCAAAACCAGACGCCGGAAGACATCCTCACCACGATCTTCCACGAGCAAGGGTTTTCCGATTTCGAATTCCAGGTGCGCAGCAAGCGGCCGGCGCTCAAGTACATCGTCATGTACGGCGAGTCGTACTACAACTTTTGCGCGCGGCTGATGGAGCAGGAGGGATTGATTTGGACATTCCGCTATGAAAAGGATAAACATGTCCTTGTCATCGGCGATAACAATTTCATCTTTCGCGAGCTGCCCACGCTGGGGGAGATCGAATACCACGCAGCCAGCGCGGCTAGCGAACAGGACGGCATCGATCGATGGGACGAAGCGTTCAGTTTCCGCGTCGGGAAGGTGACTTACCGAGACTTCAATTTCGAACGGCCCTCGTCGCGGTTGATGGAGGTCGAGGCCCCGGCTCGTGCGCTGACGCATTCGCACATCGATTCAACCGAGCGCTACGAGCATCAGTCGCTCTACGATCACTTCGAAGATGGCGAGCGCTACGTGCGCTATGCGATGGAAGCGGAGGAAGCGCAAGCGCGGCGGTTCGTCGGCAGCGGCTATGCGACGGGGATGACGACGACGGGACAGTTCACGCTCGTCAATCATCGCTCGTCCACCTACAACGGCAAGCAGTTCGCCATTCTGCACGTGCGGCATGAGGCGGTGAACGATTACACGCAGCAGGTTCAGCGGTTGCCTTATCGAAATTCGTTTACGTGCCTGCCGATCGATATTCCCTATCGCCCGGAGCGGCGTACGCCGAAGCCGACGATGCACGGCACGCAGACGGCCATTGTCGTCGGACCGAAAGGCGAAGAGATCTATACGGATGGCAGTAGCGTGAAGGTGCATTTCCCGTGGGATCGTCGCGGGAAGATGGATGGTACCGATTCGATGTGGATCCGTGTGTCCCAGCCGTGGGCCGGCAAAGGGTGGGGTGGATCGGCGATACCGCGAATCGGGCAGGAAGTGCTGGTTTCGTTTAACCAGGGCGACGCCGATAATCCGGTGATCGTGGGGCGCGTATTCAACGGCGAATCCGCGAATCCTTATCACGGAAGTGCCGGGCAGACGATGGGGATCAAGAGCCAGACGCATAAGGGGGCGGGCTCGAACGAGTTGCGGTTCTCCGATGTCAATGGCACGCAAGAGTTCTTCATGCATGCGCAGAAAGATATGAATACCGTCGTCGAGAATACGCAGACGACGAGAGTGATAGCGGGTGACCGCGTTATCACGGTCGATAAGGGCGATCACGCGACCACGGTATCGACCGGCAATCTGCTCGACGTCGTTGCGAAGGGCGACACGCTGCATCAGACGCCTGAGGGCGTGCATACAGTGGAAGCGAAGGAACTGTGGATCAAGGTCGGCGGCGAAGGCGGCACCAAGATCCATATGACGGCGGATGCGGTGGAGATCTACAAAGGTTCTTCCGTGTTCCATCTTGACGATGGACATATCGTCGTTAAGGCCGCGCGTACCGACATCAATCCAGACGGCTAAGAACGGGTTTTCCTCGATTCCCGCCGCCCATTCCTACTCCGACAGCATGACCAACGAAACGACTCGCGTCTATTTCAGCGAAGGCAGCATTGCGCTGCCTCCGGGGTTCGAGGATCGAACCACCAATTTGTTTGTACCCAAAGATCCGGCGGCACAACCGAACCTTAGTGTCGCGCGCGATTGGCTGAACGATGAGGAAGCGCTCGCAAGCTATATCGACCGGCAAATCGGCCAACTGAAAGCCCACTTGAACAGCCACAAGCTGCGCGTGCGCGAGCGGGCTCAACTGGGCGTGGGCGACGCTGCGCTCGAGGGCGAATGCATCGAAGCGACGTACCGCAATGGCACGCGCACGGTCTATCAACGCCAAGCGGCATTCGTTATTGCACCGCGACGCGCGCTGATCTTTACCGCATCGGCCCCGACGTCGTTCGACGAGGCGTTCGATTCGTTCTGGCATGCATGGCTTGCCGGCTACCAACCACCCATTGGTGCTTGAAGAGGCCGGACCCCACTGATAACGACGGAGCCAGCATGTTCGAAGCAGCACGCGTCACCGATCCGATCGAACACACGAGCGCCCTGACTGGCTTTCTAATCGGCGCGATGATCGGCATTGCTTTGATCGCCGCCGTCGCGTTTGCGACGTTTACTTGCGGTTTTGGCGTTGGCTTGCTCGCGGGCCTCGCGGCCGGCCTGGGTGCTCAAGGCATATTGGGGTTAGGCGAGGCGATAGGTGGGATGTTCGCGACGACGACCGGCCAGCTCACGACCGGTTCGTCGGATGTGTTCATCAACAGCAAGCCAGCCGCTTATGCCATTGCGAGTGCGGTGACGTGCAGCAAGCATAGCCCGACGCCGATGGTCGCGCAGGGATCGACGGGTGTGTTCATCAACAGCAAGCCTGCCGCGCGCAAAAAGGACAAGATTACGTGCGGTGCGTCGATCAGCGATGGCTCGAACGACACGTTTATCGGCGGCGGGACGGGTACCTATCTGCCGGTGCAGGACGAGATTCCTCCGTGGCTCCGTACCGGCGTGGATTGGGCATTCGCGCTGGCGGGGCTGGTGGGTGGACTCGGAGGCTTGCTGAAAGAGGCTGGCGGACTGTCGCGAGCCGTCTTGCCGTGTGCGGCGAAGTTCATTGGCGGCTATATGCTCGGTGAAGCGGCGAGCCGTTATATCGTTGCGCCTGTGGTGAGCCGGGTGATGGGCGGTCTGTTTGGCAATCCTGTCGACGTGACGACGGGACGCAAAGTCTTGCTGGCTGACAATGAAACGGATTACGTGGTACCGAGTCCCTTACCCGTCGTTTGCCGGCGGTACTACGCGAGCAATCTCGACTAAGCGGGAACGCGTGGCCGCGGATGGGTACTGCCGTGGGAATTGCGGCTGCAAGTTCGTGAGGGGCGCTTGTGGTACACCGATGCACAAGGGCGCGAGAGCGGTTTTCCTTTACTCACGCCGGGGCGCATGGCCTTTAGCGAGACGGAGCAACGGTATTTGGTCTGCACGCCGGACGGGCGCTACATTCTCTACGACCCCAGCGAGACCTACTACGATTTCGGGCACCTCGACCCGCAATCGGATCGCATCGTTTGGGTTCGGCGCATCGAGGATCAGGCGGGGCAGTGGCAGCAATTCGAGCGCGATAGTCATGGACTCGTACGCGAAATTGTGACGAGCGCAGGCGTGAGTGTTCTGCTGGACTATGAGCCCAATCATGATCGGCTCGCGACCATTTCGGCGCTGCATGGCGAAGAACGCGTGGTGCTGGTGGCCTACGGCTATGACGAAGCGGGACAGTTGATTTCGGTTACGGATGCCAACGGTGCCGTTGTGCGGCGCTTCACCTACGCCGACGGGCTGATGACGAGTCACGTCAATGCGCTCGGTTTTACTTGCAGCTACGAGTGGGCCGACATCGCGGGCCAGCCTCGCGTGGTTGCAACGCGTACGAGCGAGGGCGAGCACTGGGCTTTCGGATACGACGTCGACAAGCGCGAAAGCTGGGTGAGTCATGTCGATGGGCGTACCGCGCGTTGGCAATACGATGCGCAAAATCAGATCGTTGCGTGCACCGATATCGATGGTGGCCGCTACGTCATTGAAAACAACGATGCTGGCTTGCCGATCGCGATTCAACTTCCGGGAGATCGTCGAATTGCATTCGAGTATGACCAAGCTGGCCGGATCGTGGCAGAGACGGACCCGTTAGGCCGTACGACACGAACACGGTATGACGGCAATGGCCTGCGTGTGGCCGAGACCATCATGCCCGATGGCGGGAAATGGCAGGCGACTTACGACCGCCAAGGGCGGTTGCTGACGTCGCGCGATCCGCTGGGACATACCGAGCAATATGAGTACTTGGCGGCGCTCACTTCGCTTCCTGTCGCGCATATTGACGCGCGGGGCGGCCGCAAGACGCTGCAATGGAATCGGCTTGGCCAGTTAGTTGCGTACACCGATTGTTCGGGCAAGACGACGCGGTACGAATACGATGTGGCGGGTCGCCTGACGGCTTCGATTAATGCGCTCGGCGAGCGTACGGCGTATTCCAGGCGCCTGACGGGCGAGCTTTTGTCGGTGGTGCTGCCCGATGGCAGCGAACAGAAATTCTGGTATGACGCAGCCGGTTTGCCGGCCAGACAGGTAGGCATGGGCGGGCGTGTGCAACAGTGGTTGCGTAATGCGCGCGGACAGGTGCTCGAGGCGGTCGACCCTGCGGGGCGTCGATTGCGATACCGGTATGACAGCGAGGGAAGGCTGACGGAGCTCAGGAACGATACGCATGCTGAGTATGCGTTCGGGTATGACCGTGGTGGGCGGCTTGCATCAGAGACGCGGCCCGATGGCGTTGTGCGCCGCTTTCAATACGGCGAGGCGGGTGAACTGTTAGCTATTGAGACCACGGGGGCACTGGATGCGCCGAATGCGACCCGTAGGCTCGGCACGATTGCGCCGCTGCCGGTCCGATCCGTGCAGTTCGAGCGCGACAAGCTGGGCAATTTGGTCGCGCAGAAGACCGCGACCGAGGTGACGCGTTACAGCCGGGACGAGGGTGATCGCTTGATTGCGGTAGAGCGGATTCCGACCGATGCAGGGATTGCGCTGGGGATTGGGCCGGATGCCGTCAAGTTCGAGTATGACGAGGCGGGGAGGCTGATTGCCGAGCACGGCGCCAATGGGACGGTGCGGTATGCGCTTGATGCGCTTGGCAATGTGACGGAACTATCGCTGCCGAATGAGCATACGCTTGGCATGCTGCGTTACGGGTCGGGCCATGTGCATCAGATCAGCTTGGGCGATCAGGTAGTCAGCGATATCGAGCGGGACGATCTGCATCGCGAAGTGTTGCGCACACAGGGCCAACTCGTGCGCCGCACTGGATACGACGTACTGGGGCGTCGGTTGTGGGATTCGGCGGCGCTGGTGCGCAGCGTGGCGGAGCCGGAGCGCGGACGGTTGTGGCACAGCTATCGATATGATGCGGCGGGGGAATTGGCGGAGTTGCGTGATGGCCTACGGGGCAGTACGCAGTATCGCTATGATGCTGCCGGGCAGTTGATCCGACAGACGCGCGGTGCGGATAACAGCATCGAGGATTTTGCGTGGGATGCGGCGGGCAATTTGATCGACGACGTGCGGCGTCGGAGCCGGGGCTACGTCGAGGGTAACCGCTTAAGGATGTGGCAGGCGTTGCGTTTTGATTACGACGCTTGGGGGAATCTTGCTGCCAAGCGGCGTGGGGCGAACGAGAGGCAACGGTTTGTTTACGACGGGCAGGATCGGCTGATCTGTGTTCACTCCGAGAATCATCGCGGTGTGATCGAGACGCGCTTCGAGTATGACCCTCTGGGGCGGCGGACGGCGAAGACGGAGACGCACGTCGAACACTTCGGGCGGGCGCAGTCGACGGATATTCGACGCTTCGTGTGGCAGGGATTGCGTCTGGCGCAGGAGATTCGCGAAACGGGCGTCAGCAGTTATGTTTATAGCCCTGAGGATGCGTATTCGCCGGTGGCGCGTGTAGATGCGGCGATTGTCGAGGCGCTGGCGGTGACGACGATTGAGGCCGCGAAACACCGAGCGCGGGTTTTTCACTTTCATACGGATTTGGTTGGGGCGCCGTTGGAAGTGACGGATGACGCGGGGGATGTGGTTTGGTCGGGGAAGTATTCGGCGTGGGGCAAGGTGGAGTGCGCGGCGGACGGCCGCTCGATGCAGCGGATCGAGCAACCGCTGAGGTATGCAGGGCAGTATGCGGATGAGGGCACGGGGCTTCACTACAACACGTTTCGGTATTACGATCCGGATGTGGGGCGGTTTATTAACCAAGACCCGATCGGGTTGGCGGGTGGCGCTAACCTCTATGCGTATACGCCGAACCCTACGGGCTGGATTGACCCATGGGGTTGGTGTTCTGTCGCGCTCGGCAAGAACATGGAGGCCGCTGGAGTTGAGAGGCTACCCAACACGACGCCTCACCATATCGCAGGCGATACATCGAAGGCAT
>NZ_JBQCDN010000376.1:0-38228 GCF_051961175.1 Trinickia sp.
CGTCGCTGCTGTCCGGGGCCCACGCGATGGACCAGCATTGCGCCTCGGCCCCGCTCGAACGCACCCTGCCCGCGCGGCTCGCATGGATCGGCGTGTGGTACACGAACTTCTTCGGTGCGGCGAGCCACCTCGTCGCGCCGTACGATCGCTATCTTCATCGGCTGCCGGCCTACCTCCAGCAGCTCGACATGGAGAGCAACGGAAAGACCGTCACGGTGGCAGGCGAACGCGTCGATCATGCAACGGGCCCCGTGATCTGGGGCGAGCCGGGCACGAACGGCCAGCATGCGTTCTTTCAACTGCTGCACCAGGGCAGCCAGCTGATTCCGGCCGATTTCATCGCCTGCATGCGGCCGCATCATAAGCTCGACGAGCACCACGCCATTTTGCTGGCGAACTGTTTTGCGCAGACGGAAGCGCTCATGAACGGTTCGCCGTCGCCCGACGCACCGCACCGCAACTTCGAGGGCAACCGGCCGACGAACACGCTCTGCCTGGATCGGCTCGAACCTGCCACGCTCGGTGCGCTGATTGCGCTCTACGAACATAAGGTTTTTGTGCAAGGGGCGCTCTGGCAGATCAATTCATTCGACCAGTGGGGCGTGGAACTCGGCAAGCGGCTCGCGGTGGAAATCGAACGCGAGATCGCGGCGCCGGGCACGATCACGACGCACGACAGCTCGACGAACAATCTGATCAACCGCTTCAAGGCACGCCGCGCGATCCCCGCCGCGCCCAGTGCCCGGAAATCATGAGCAAACGAGCGAACCCCGCCGCGCGTAGTCCGTTCACGTTCGTCCTGTTCGGCGGCACGGGCGATCTCGCGCTGCGCAAGATTTTGCCAGCGCTCCATGCCGCGCATTGCGATGGCTCGCTCGGCCCGGCCGGCCGAATCGTCGCGGTGGCTCACACGCCGCTCGACCGCGACGCGTACCTGCGCTGGGCCGACGAACACGTCCGGCCGCACATCGCCGCCTCACGCTCGAGCGATGAGCAATGGGAAGCGTTTCGCGCGCGCCTCGACTACGTGGAGCTCGATGCGAGCCAACCCGACGCGTTCGCCACGCTGCAAGCGATGCGCGACTCGCTGCCGGGCACGCGCATCTTCTATCTGGCGACCGGCCCTTCCTTGTTCGTGCCGATTTGCGAAGGCTTGGCCGCTGCCGGCCTGACCGAAGGCGCGCGCGTGGTACTGGAGAAACCGCTCGGCTACGATCTTGCATCGTCGAACGCGATCAACGACGCCGTCGGACGGATCTTTGCGGAAGAGCAGATCTATCGAATCGATCACTACCTCGGCAAAGAGGCGGTGCAGAATCTGTTCGCACTGCGCTTCGGCAACTCGCTGTTCGAGCCACTTTGGCGACGCGAATGGGTCGAAAGCATTCAGATCACCGTGGCCGAGCAGCTCGGTGTCGAGGCCCGGGGCAGCTTCTACGATCAGACGGGCACGCTGCGCGATATGGTGCAAAACCATCTGCTGCAATTGCTCTCGATCATCGCAATGGAACCGCCGCAATCGATGGATGCGGATGCCGTACGCGGAGAGAAACTCCGGGTGCTGCGCGCGCTGAAGCCGCTCGACGGCGACGACATCCGGCGCAACGTCGTACGCGGCCAGTATCACTCGGGTGCCATCAACGGGCAGCCCGTGAACGGCTACCTCGGCGAACCCGGCGTGCGCCCGGGCAGCATGACAGAAACCTTCGTGGCGCTGAAAGTCGAAGTCGAAAACTGGCGATGGGCCGGCGTGCCGTTCTTTCTGCGGACGGGCAAGCGCCTTGCCGGACGTGTGGCCGAGATCGTCGTCAACTTCCGGCCCGTGCCGCATTCCGCCCTCGGCACGCAGCCGCTGCGCTCCGGTTCGAACCGGCTCACGATCCGCTTGCAGCCGAACGAATCGATCCGATTGAATGCGCTGGCGAAGCAGCCGGGTATGGGAATGAATCTGCGCGGCGTGTTTCTCGACCTCGCCTTCGACCAGTTCTTTCAGCAGGACCGGATGGAAGCCTATCAACGCCTGCTGCTCGACGTCATCGCCGGACGCCTCGCGCTGTTCGTGCGCCGCGACGAGCAGGAAGCGGCCTGGCGCTGGGTGGCGCCGATCCTCGATGCATGGCGCTTGCCCGATGCGGTCCCGAAGCCCTATGCCGCGGGCACCTGGGGTCCGGCCGCCGCCAGCGCGCTACTCGCGCGCCATCAGACCTGCTGGATCGAAGAAGAAAATTGACCGGGGTGAGCGCGATGTACCCGTTGCTCCCCGCCCCTTCCTGCCGACAACCATGACCATGAACCAACGCTGGCACCTCGAATGGCCCCACGGCTCGCTCGCCGTTTACGCGGCGGGCGGCATGCTTGGCAACGTCGAGTTCAAACATGCAGGCCGTCGGGTGCGGCCGTTTTACGAAGTACCGTGGATAGGCGATGCTGAAGCTGCCGGTGCGCAGGGGTTAGTCGCGCATATGCGCAGCGAGTTTCCTTGCGTGCCCTTCGGTGTGCCGTATCGGCCGGATCAGGTCGGTGAAGCGTGGCACGCAGCGTTGACGACGCCCACTGCCCAGTTCGATCCCGAGACGGATGCGAGCGACGACCTGCTGCACGGCTATGGCGCGATCGGCGAATGGAAGCTCGTTTCGCAGAGCGCCACCGAGATCCGCATCGCGATCGACTACCCCGAGTCGTCGGCGATATCCCGGATCACGCGCGTGATCCGGGCGGATATGGCTGCGCCCGCCATCGACTTCGAATTGCATATCGAGGCACGGCGTGCGAGCGCGCGCCCGCTCGGGTTGCATCCGAACATCGCATTGCCGTCGCTGACCGGCGCACTGCGCATCGATCCAGGCCAGTTCGCTTTCGGCATGGTCCATCCGGGTGGCCCCGAACCCGGCGTTTCGCGTGCGCGCGCCGGCGCGCAGTTTTCACGGCTCGATGACGTACCACTCGGCGCCGGGGGGCATGCGGCGTTCGATCGGCTCCCGCTCGCGGAAGACACCGAAGAAATCCTTCAGCTGTGCGGCGTGAACGGTAACGTCACGATGACCGATGAAGCGGCCGATGTCGCGTATCGGCTCAGCTGGGATGCTGCGGTGCTGCCGTCGCTGCTGCTCTGGATCAGCAACCGCGGGCGCCGTTACGCCCCGTGGAACGGCCGCAATCTATGTGTGGGCGTGGAGCCTATCGCTGGGGCGTTCGAGTTGGGCTGCCAAGCCTCTCTGGCCGCGAATCCGATCAATGCGCAAGGGGTGGCGACGGCGGTGGCGCTCGATCCCGCGGCGCCCGTTACGCTGGCGTATCGGTTCGAGGTGGGTTGAGCGTCGCTGCATGCAGGATGATCGCAACAATGCCGTCGGTCATCGTCAAATCATCCTCGAACCGCGGATGATCGAGTCACGACTCGTCGAGCCGGACGAGCACCGCCGCAACGATCCGATCGCAGCGAGCCCCATCGAACGAGAACACGTCACGCTCGGCAAGATCGAGTTCCTGCGCCAGCGACTCGCGCAGTAAGCCGCGCGCCCGAAACTGCCGAGTACGCACCGTCGCTTCGGGAATCCCGAGGCATTGCGCCGTCTCCTCCACGCTGAGCTCTTCCACACAGCGCAAGACGAAAACGACGCGAAAGGCTTCGGGCAACGCATCGAGCTTGCGTTCGAGCAACGCGCGAATCTGGGCGCGCATCAAGGCATCGTCGGGCGATGCGTCGTAAGACTTGTCCATCAGCATCAGCTCGTGATCCGATCCGTCGTTCGCCGACATACTGACCATCGGCGCACGTGCATGCCTGCGCGCGTCGCGCCGCAACCGCGCCAGGCACGCGTTCACGACCAGCCGCGATAACCAGGTCGACAACTGCGCATCGCCGCGAAACGTGCCGATCGACCGGTAAGCGGCCAGATACGCATCTTGCAACGCGTCTTGCGCATCGGCATCGTCGCGCAGCGTTGCCCGCGCGAGCCGATACAAACGCCGGTTGTAGCGGCGCATCAACTGCACGAACGCATCGCGCTCGCCCGCACCAATGGCCGCCGCGAGCGCGCGATCGTCGGCATGCTGCCAATCGAGCGGTGCACCGCCGCTACCGCTCGATGTCGCTTCGAGGCTCATGGCTTCCCCTTCACGATCAATGTCCCTTGCATCGTCGGATGAAACGTACACGCATAAGCATAGCGCCCAAGCGCCGTCACGCGATAACGCCAGCTAGCGCCGGGCGCGATCGCGTGCGAATCGAAGCGCCCGGCAGCGGCCGATGTCGCTGTATGCGGGACCAGGTCTTCGTTGACCCAAACGACCGTATCGCCGGGCGCGACGGTCACGGTGGCTGGGTCGAACCGCATATCGGCGATCTTGACAGTCCATGTTTTCGCCTCCGCGGGGGGCGCGAATGCAGCCCACGTGCCGATGCAGAGCACGATTGCCGCAACTCGCCGCCTTCGCCCGGGTTTAATAGCCGCCGCTGTCATTGAGTTTGGCATCCAGATGCTTGGCGTGATCGAGGTGCGTGACGAACGCAGGCCGTACTTTGACGAGCAGCGCCTTCAACTCGGCATTGCTCGCGTCGGGAATCAGCGTCTTGTCCATCGCGTCGAGCACCGCTTGATGGTAGGCGACTTCATGATCGACATAAGCCTTGTCGAAAGCCTTGCCGCTCATTCCCTTCAATTTGGCCAGGTTATCGTCGCCGCCCTTCGTCAGCGATTCGCTCGTCGCGTTGGGTTCCGGCGTGACGTTCAGCTTATGCACGAGCTCGCTGGCTGCCTGGTTCACGCCCGTGTGATCGCGCACCATCGTTTGCGCAAAGGCTTTGACGTCTTTATTGCTGCTCTTTTTCAACGCCAGCTTGCCCGCATCGATGTCGACCTGATTGGCGGCGACGACGATGGCAGCGATCTGCGGATCGGTGGGGGCGGCCGCGCCGGTGCTTTGCGCCTGGACGCCCATTGCCGTCGCGGCTAGCGCGGCCACAACGGCCAGCTTGGGGATCGATTTCAGGCTCGTATGCCTTGACATGTTCTTCTCCTATCTGAAATGCGACCGTCGGCCCGTTCAGCGATGAGAACGGGGTGGTCTTGCCGCGATAGATGCCACATGTCAGCGCTGCGTTCCCGCTTTCGCCGTTGGTCGATACGGCGAGCCACATGAGAATGAACGCTGCGCAATGATGGTTTATTCCAAGCAAGGTTTAGCTGTAAGGGGCACATCCCCTGTGCTATGCTGACAGACACTCCGCGGCCTGTGTCGGCGCGAGGCTGACACCATCCCCTCCCTATGGACTATCGACATCTCAAGAACCGCAAGAGCATGCACGCGCGGATCGTGCAGGAACTCGGCATCGAGATCGTCAGCGGCAAGTTCGCTCCCGGCGATAGACTGCCGCCCGAACCCACGCTTTGCGAATCCTATGGCGTAAGCCGCCCTGTCTTGCGCGAGGCCACACGTGTGCTCGTTGCCAAAGGGCTCGTCGTATCAAAGCCGCGAGTGGGCAGCGTCGTGCGTCCGCGCGAAGAGTGGCACATGCTGGATCCGGATGTTCTGTTCTGGACGATCAGCGTCACGCCCGAGGGGGAGTTCTTTCGTTCGTTGCTGACTGTACGCCGCATCATCGAGCCGGCCGCCGCCGCACTGGCCGCCACGAACGCGACGGAAGAAGACGTTGTGCGCATCCGTCGCTGCTATGAGCAAATGGAAAACGCACAAACGTCCGATGCGCTGCTCGAACCCGATCTCGACTTTCACCGCGCCGTGATGGCCGCAACGCATAACGACATGCTGGCCTTCATCGGCAACATGATGTCGATGGCGTTGAGCGAATCGATCAAGCTCACCAGCCGTCACCCCGATACGCACGCGCTGTCGCTGCCACGGCACAAAGCGATCCTCACCGCGATCGAACATCGCGATCCGCTCGGAGCTCGGCAGGCGAGCCTCGTTCAACTGGAACACGCGAAAGCCGATGCCGAGACGATTCTCGTCATCGGTGCGCGTCCCGAACGTTAAGCCGTTCGAACGTTAAGCCGTTCGATTAGACGATTCGATTCGACGCTTCAAGAAACGACGAAGGCCCGCCGTGAATCGGCGGGCCTATTGTCTGAATCAAGTCTGAATCAGTAGGGCTTCAATGCGAATGCGGCGGCACTTCGGCGCCACGGCACCCGACGAGAAAGTCGAAATCGCATCCCTCGTCTGCTTGCAGGACGTGATCGACATACAGATTGCGATAGCCGCTCAGGTCCTTCGGATCGCGCTGGGCGTTCGTTTCCCGCCATGCCGCCAGGCGCTGCGCCAGTTCGTCTTCGCTGATGTCCAAGTGCAAGCGCCCGGCCTCGCAATCGAGTTCGATCCAATCGCCGTTGCGCACGACGGCAAGCGGCCCGCCCGCACGCGCTTCCGGCGCCACATGCAGCACCACCGTGCCGTAGGCCGTCCCGCTCATGCGCGCATCGGAAAGGCGAACCATATCCGTCACGCCCTGCGCGAGCAGCTTCGGCGGCAAGCCCATGTTGCCGACCTCCGCCATACCGGGGTACCCCTTCGGCCCGCAGTTTTTCATGACCAAAACCGAATCGGCCGTGACGTCGAGCTCCGGATCCGCAATGCGCGCTTTGTAATCGTCGAAATTCTCGAAGACAACCGCGCGGCCGCGATGCTTGAGCAGCGATGCCGTGGCCGCCGAAGGCTTCAATACTGCGCCACGAGGTGCCAGATTCCCGCGCAGCACGCACAGGCCCCCATCGGCGACCAGCGGTTTATCGAGCGGACGAATCACTTCGTCGTTATAGATAGGCGCTTCCTGGCAGTTCTCCCACAGGGAATGCCCGTTGGCGGTCAAGGCATCCGGATGCGGCAGCAGTCCCGCTTCGCCGAGGCGGCGCAGCACGGCCGGCAACCCGCCCGCGTAATAGAACTCTTCCATCAGGAAGCGTCCCGACGGTTGCAGATCGACAAGCGTCGGCGTCCCGCGCCCGACGCGCCGCCAATCGTCCAGTTCGAGGGCCACGCCCATTCGCCCGGCAATCGCTTTCAAATGGATGGCAGCGTTGGTCGAACCGCCGATCGCCGCGTTCGCGCGAATCGCATTCTCGAATGCTTCGCGCGTCAGCAGCTTCGACAGACGCAGATCCTCCAACGCCATTTCCACGATCCGCATGCCCGACAGATGCGCCAAGACATAGCGCCGCGAGTCCACCGCCGGAATGGCGGCGTTGTGCGGCAGCGTGACGCCCAGCGCCTCGGCCATACACGCCATCGTCGACGCCGTGCCCATCGTGTTGCACGTGCCGGCCGAACGCGACATGCCCGCTTCCGCAGCCATGAATTGATGCAGCGTGATATGGCCCGCCTTCACTTGTTCGCTCAACTTCCACACGACGGTGCCCGAGCCGATATCACGGCCTTCGTGCTTGCCGTTGAGCATCGGGCCGCCGCTGACGACGATGGCGGGGACGTCGCAGCTGGCCGCCCCCATCAGCAACGCCGGTGTGGTTTTGTCGCATCCGGCCAACAGCACCACGGCATCGATCGGGTTGCCGCGGATCGATTCTTCGACATCCATGCTGGCCAGGTTACGCGTAAACATCGCCGTCGGGCGCAGGTTCGACTCCCCGTTCGAGAACACCGGAAACTCCACCGGGAAGCCGCCCGCTTCGAACACGCCGCGCTTGACGTGCTCAGCCAGCTTGCGGAAGTGCGCATTGCACGGCGTGAGTTCCGACCACGTGTTGCAAATGCCGATGATCGGCTTGCCTTGAAATTCGTGATCGGGGATGCCCTGGTTCTTCATCCAGCTGCGGTACATGAAGCCGTTCTTGTCGGCTGTGCCGAACCATTGGGCGGAGCGGAGCTTACGGGGTTTGTCTGTCATTGCTCGATGCCTGCTTAAGGCAGATATAGTAAAACGATTGAGATCACCTGCATCACGGGCGCCGATCGGCATAAGATGATGATTCACCTCACACTATTCCCGATGGCATCCCACATGTTGGCACAATCTTACGCCTTTCCGGCCGCTTCGTGCCAGATTGCAGATAGAAATAGCATGACTATTGGAACACCGTAGCTGGGGAAAACGCTAATCGCTTCGGGTCTGCACGGTGCCTATAGTATGGCTATTTAGAAAGCAGCGCGGCGCGACGACCCGTCACAGGGAGATCCGGCGTGCGGAAATCGAAGTGAAGTGACGTAGTTCGTTCTAAGTAGCAAAACCAAGCACGCACCAAAGACAAACGGAGACAAGCATGGGACGTACGGTACGGTTGGCCCTGAACGCATTTCTGGGAGCGGCACTCGCCATGTCGCTCGTCGTGGATGGCCACGCACAGGACAAGAAGATCACCCTCGGTTTCGCGCAGGTCGGCGCGGAAAGCGCATGGCGCACTGCGAACACGGTATCGGTCAAGGAGGCCGCGAAAGACGCCGGCATCAATCTGAAGTTCTCGGATGCACAGCAAAAGCAGGAGAACCAAATCCGCGCGATTCGTTCGTACATCGCGCAAAAGGTGAACGTGATCGCGTTCTCGCCCGTCGTTGAATCGGGCTGGGAGCCGGTGCTCACGGAAGCCAAGAAGGCCGGCATTCCCGTGATCCTGACCGACCGCGCCATCGACGTGAAGGATAAGTCGCTGTACGTGACGATGATCGGTTCCGACTTCCTCGAAGAAGGCCGCCGTGCGGGCCGTTGGCTCGAAGAGGAATACAAGAACAATCCGGGCCCGATCAACATCGCCGAACTGCAGGGCACGGTGGGCTCGGCGCCGGCGAACGATCGCCACTCCGGCCTGATGGAAATCATCAAGAACGATCCGAAGTTCAAGATCATTGCATCGCAAAGCGGCGACTTCACGCTCGCCGGCGGCAAGCAAGTGATGGAAGCGTTCGCGAAGACGTACGGCAAGCAGATCAATGTCGTCTATGCACATAACGACGACATGGCGCTCGGCGCGATTCAAGCCATGGAAGAAGCCGGCATGAAGCCGGGCACGGACGTGAAGGTTGTCTCGTTCGATGCCACCAAGGGCGGCTTCCAGGCGATGATCGCGGGCAAGATCAATGTCGACGTCGAGTGCAGCCCGCTGCTCGGGCCGCAGCTGATGAGCGCCGTCAAGGATCTCGTGGCCGGCAAGGAACTGCCCAAGCGCATCGTGACGAAGGAAACGGTGTTCCCGGAAAACGTGGCGGCGCAAGTTTTGCCGACGCGTAAGTACTGATCCCGTCATCCACCGCCACTAGACAAGCGAGCGACGCCCATGAACGGCCCCCTCGTACTCGAAACGCTCGGCTTGACGAAGTCGTTTCCCGGCGTGCAAGCGCTCAAGGGAGTCGACTTCCGTCTGTACGCCGGCGAAGTGCACACGTTGATGGGCCAGAACGGTGCCGGCAAATCGACGCTGATCAACGTCCTCACCGGCGTGCATGCGCACGACGCGGGCGATATCCGCATCGACGGCCGGTCCGTTCGCTTCGGGGCGCCGCTCGAAGCGGAAGCCGCGGGCATTCGCACGCTCTATCAAGAAGTGAATCTCTGCCCCAACCTCTCGGTCGCGGAAAACATCTTCGCGGGGCGCCAGCCGCACCGCCGGGGCGCGATCGATTGGAAGGCCATCAACGCGGGCGCCCGCAAGGCGCTCGACCAGCTGAATCTTTCGCTCGACGTCACGCAATCGCTCGATACCTACCCGATCGCCGTGCAGCAAATGGTGGCGATCGCGCGAGCGGTCAGCGTCGACGCGCGCGTGCTGATTCTCGATGAACCGACTTCAAGCCTCGACGATTCGGAAGTCGCGAAATTGTTCGAGGTGATCCGCCGGTTGAAAGCCTCCGGCATCGCCATTCTGTTCGTCACGCACTTTCTGGAGCAGACGTATGCGATCTCCGATCGCATTACCGTCATGCGCAACGGCGAGCGCGAAGGCGAATACCTCGCCAAGGATCTGCCTGTCGACGAGCTCGTGCACAAGATGGTCGGCAATGTGCCCGTTGCCGGCGAGCGTTCGACGTCGAAGGGAGGCGCCGCTGCGAACGCCGCATCCGCGGCCTCGTCATTCGACATGCGCGGCGTGGGCCGGCGCGGTGCCGTGCAGCCGATCGATCTGACGCTCGAGCCCCGCCGCCACGTCGGCCACGCCGGCCGGCTCGGTTCGGGTCGCACGGAAACGGCGCGGCTGCTGTTCGGCGCCGACCGCGCGGATACCGGCACGATCACCGCAGGCGGCCAGCCGATCAAGCTCGGTTCGCCGCGGCATGCCGTGCGGCACGGCATCGCCTATTGCCCCGAAGATCGTAAGAAGGAAGGGATCGTCGGCGCGCTCTCGGTGCGTGAAAACATCGTCCTGGCCTTGCAGGCGCGGCGCGGCTGGTGGCGTCCGCTCGGCCGAGCCAAGGAACGGCGCATTGCCGAACACTATGTGAAGGCGCTCGGTATTCGCGCACGCGACATCGAGCAGCCGATCGAACTGCTCTCGGGCGGCAATCAGCAAAAAGCGCTGCTCGCCCGGTGGCTGGCGATCGACCCGAAAATGCTGATTCTCGACGAACCGACCCGCGGCATCGACGTCGCGGCAAAATTCGAAATCATGGACTACGTGAGCAAATTGTGCGCGAAGGGGCTCGGTATCTTGCTGATTTCCTCGGAGATCCCGGAAGTCCTGCGCATCAGCGATCGCATTGCCGTGCTGCGCGACCGCCGCAAGGTAGCCGAACTCTCGGGCGATGAGCTCGACGAGCAAGCCGTCTACCGACTCATCGCCGGAGGCCAAGCATGAGCGCCCGCCCCTTCCAGGCGATCGCGCGCCATCCGTTGTTGTGGCCCGTCGTCACGTTACTTCTGCTGTTCGCGCTCGATGTCGCGCATCGGCATGACTTCCTGGCGATCAGCGTGCTCGATGGCCACTTCTTCGGTGCACCGATCGATATTTTGAACCGGGCGGCGCCGCTCGTCGTCGTCTCGCTCGGCATGACGCTCGTGATTGCCACACGCGGGATCGATATTTCGGTGGGCACCATCGTCGCGATCGCGGGTGCGACCGCGGCGATCATCCTGGCAGCCGATCCGACGCACGTGGGCCTCGCGCTCGCCGCGGCGCTCGGCATCGGCTTGCTGGCCGGTGCCTGGAACGGCCTGCTCGCGGCGCTCATCGGCATGCAGCCGATCATTGCGACGTTGATTCTCATGGTGGCCGGACGCGGCGTTGCACAGCTGCTGACCGGCGGTCAGATCATTCCGATCAGCGCGCGAGGTTATCTGCGTCTCGGCGATGGCTTCCTGGCGATGGTGCCGTGTTCGGTGTGGATCGCCGTCGCGGTATTTACTGCTACGTCGCTGCTCGTCAACCGCACGGCGCTCGGGCTGCTCGTGCGCTCGATCGGCGTCAATCCTGTGGCCGCACGGCTCGTCGGCTTGCGCTCGACGGCGATCATGTTCGGCGTCTATGTATTCTGCGGTCTCTCCGCGGCCATCGCGGGCATCCTGACAAGCTCGAACGTGCGCAGCGCCGACGGCAACAACGCCGGCCTGCTGCTCGAACTCGACGCGATTCTCGCGGTGACGCTGGGCGGAACGTCGCTGATGGGCGGCCGGTTCTCGCTCGCGGGCACCGTCCTTGGCGCGCTCATCATTCAGACGCTCACGTACACCACCTACTCGATCGGCGTACCGCCCGAAGCGACGCTCGTCGTCAAGGCGTTCGTCGTCATCGTGGTCAGCGTCATCCAATCGGCGCGCGCACGCGAGCTGCTTGCCGGATTCGCCATGCGGCTGTCCACTTCATCCACTCGCGCCCGGCCGGAGGTGCAATGAGCGCGTTCATTCGTCGTCTTCTCGATCCGCGCACACTGCCGATCGTCGTTACGATCGCCCTGTTTGCGGCGTTGTTCGGTTTCGGCTCGTTCATGTATACGGGTTTCGGTTCGCTGCAAGTTCTGCTCGGGCTGCTTGTCGACAACTCGTTTCTGTTGATCGTCGCCATCGGCACGACCTTCGTGATTCTGTCGGGCGGCATCGATCTCTCGGTCGGCGCCGTGGTGGCGTTCACGACGATCGTCTGTGCCGTCTGCGCCGAGCACTGGCACTGGCCGATCTATGCCGTGGCCCCGCTCGTCCTGCTGATCGGTGCCGCCTTCGGCGCCGCTCAGGGTGCGCTGATTCACTACCTGCGGCTGCAGCCGTTCATCGTGACCCTGGCGGGCATGTTCCTCGCGCGCGGCGCATGCTTTCTCATCACGACGCAATCGATCACGATCACCGAACCGTCGTTTCACAAGGTGGCGGACTACAATTTTCAGATTGGCAGCGGCCAGTTGAACAGCGGTGCGTTGATCGCGCTCGTCACGCTCGCGATCGCGCTGTATGTCGCCCATTTGACACGCTTTGGTCGTAATGTCTACGCACTCGGCGGCAACGAAAAATCGGCCCTCCTGATGGGGTTGCCGGTGGCCAGGACGAAGATCGGCGTCTATGCATTGGGCGGCCTGTGCTCGGCATTGGGCGGCCTGGTGTTTACGCTGTATGTGCTGTCGGGATACGGCCTGCAAGGCCAGGGCATGGAACTCGATGCAATCGCTGCGAGCGTCATCGGCGGTACGCTGCTCACGGGCGGCGTCGGCTACATCATCGGTTCGGTGTTCGGCGTGGGCGTGCTCGGCACAATCCAGACGCTGATCACCTTCGACGGTACGCTCAGTTCGTGGTGGACGCGCATTGTCATCGGCGCCCTGCTTTGCATCTTCTGCCTGCTGCAACGCGTGATCGAACGGCAGGCGGCGCGCCGCAAGTCGAACGGCTCGGGGCTCGGCAGCGCCGCGGCGCGCGACGGCAAAAAGGCCAGCGTCGGCGACGAGGCCGACGGCACCGCCCCTCTCGGGTTGCGCGCACGCTTGATGCGCCGGCCCCGCATGCTTGGATAGTCTTTATTAGGAGTACGAATAGTGACCGCATCGACCCGTCCGTTCTCGGGCCTCTACCCCGTCGCACCGACGCCGTTTACCGAAACCGGCGAACTCGATCTCGACGGCCAACGCCGCGTGCTCGATTGCATGATCGACCAGCGCGTGGACGGCATCTGCATTCTTGCGAACTACTCCGAGCAGTTCCTGCTGACCGATGCCGAACGCGACGTGCTCGTCGATTTGTGCTTGACGCATGTGGCCGGCCGCGTGCCTGTCATGGTGACGTGCAGCCACTTCAGCACGCAGATCGCGGCAGAACGCGCAAAGCGCGCTGCACAAGCGGGCGCGAGCATCATCATGGTGATGCCCCCGTATCACGGGGCGACGCTGCGTGTCGACGAAACCGCCATGTTCGATTTCTTCGCTCAGGTGGCAGCCTCGGCCAATGTGCCCGTCATGATTCAAGACGCGCCACTCTCCGGCGTGACGTTGTCGGTGCCGTTCCTGGTGCGCGTCGCGCGTGAACTGCCGCTCGTGCGCTACTTCAAGATCGAAACGCCGCAAGCCGCGGCCAAGCTGCGCGCGTTGATCGCCGCAGGCGGCGACGTGATCGAAGGCCCGTTCGACGGCGAAGAAGCGATCACGCTGCTGCCCGATCTCGATGCCGGCGCAACGGGCACGATGTCGAGCGCATTACTGCCGGATCTGATCCGCACGGTATTCGACGATTTTCGTGCGGGCCGACGCGACGAGGCACGGGCCGGCTATGCGCGCATTTTGCCGCTGGTCAATTACGAAAACCGTCAATGCGGCCTGCGCGCCGCGAAAACGGTCATGATGGAAGGCGGTGTGATCAAGAGCGACGCGGTTCGTCGTCCGCTCGAGCCGCTGGCGCCGGCCACGCGCGCCGAATTGCTCGAACTCGCGCGTGAAGCGAACCCGCTCGCGCTGCGCTGGGGCCGGTAAGCGCGGAGAACTCGATGAAAAAGATTTCGATCGCTCTCGTCGGTGTCGGCAAAATCGCCCGCGACCAGCATTTGCCGGCAATCGCGGCCGATCCGCGCTTCGACCTGGTCGCCTGCGCGAGCCGCAATGCTTCGGTTGAGGGTGTGCGCAACTATCCGACGCTGGAAGCCCTGCTCGAAGCCGAGCCGGGTATCGAGGCCGTTTCATTGTGCGCACCGCCGATTCCGCGTTTCCAGCAGGCGCGTACCGCGCTGGCCGCCGGTAAGCACGTCATGCTTGAAAAACCGCCGGGTGCGTGCCTGAGCGAAGTTCGCGCGCTCGATCAGATGGCCGCCACCGCGGGCAAGACGATCTTCACGACGTGGCACTCGCGGCATGCGCTTGGCGTCGAAGCGGCCCGTACCTGGCTCGCCACGCAGGATATCCGCCACGTGCATGTGCGCTGGAAAGAGGACGTGCGCCGCTGGCACCCGGGTCAAGCGTGGATCTGGGAACCCGGTGGTCTCGGCGTCTTCGATCCGGGCATCAACGCGCTGTCGATCATCACGCAGATTCTGCCGCGCGAAGTCGCCCTGGTTTCGTCGACGCTGAGCATTCCCGCGAACAAGGCCATGCCGATCGCGGCCGATCTTGAGTTGACCGATACGGCCGGCGTGCCGATGCGGGTCGAATTCGACTGGCGCCATGGTCCCGAGGAACTGTGGGAGATCGAGGTGCGCACGGCCGATGGCACGTTGCTGTTGTCCCAAGGCGGCAATCGGCTGCAGATCGACGAGCGTGACGTCGCGTTGGGCTTCGTGCACGAGTATCCGTCGCTTTACAGCCGCTGGCACGACCTGATTTTGCGCGGCGAGCGCGATGTCGATGCGCGGCCGCTCAGCCTCGTTGCCGATGCGTTCCTGCTCGGGAAACGGGAAATCGTCGAAGCGTTCATCGAATGAGGTGAGTCCCGGCGCCAGTCCGGATCAGACCGGCATCGCGATGCCGGTCCGCCCTGCTGTGCCCATGATTGCTGGACGATCGACCACGGGGTTATTTCGTCGAGCATCGCGTAGTCCTGATCTATTCGTATTCGTTTAGATGCACAGGTTTTCAGCTTCACAACACGGCCTAAGATAGGCCGACAAGAAGGAGACTAGTATGACCAGCAAGCTTCGCCGCTTCACGTTGCGTGCCACCATGGCCGCGCTCCTGGCCGCACCCCTCATGGCCCCGCTTGGCGTCCACGCGGACGAGCCGCTGAAGATCGGCTTCCTCGTGAAGATGCCCGAGCAGGCATGGTTCATCAACGAGCAGAAGGCAGCCACGGCGGTCGGCAAGGCCGACAACGTCAGCGTCGTCAATATCGGCACGCCCGATGGCGAGCGCGTGCTCAGCGCGATCGACAACCTCGGCGCTCAAGGCGCCAAGGGCTTCGTCATTTGCGCGCCCGACGTCCGCCTTGGACCGGCCATTCAAGCCCGCGCCAAGAAGTACAACATGAAGTTCGTGACCGTTGACGATCAGCTCGTCGATTCGGCCGGCAAGCCGCTCGCCGACGTGCCGCATCTGGGCATGTCCGCATCGAAGATCGGCAATCAAGTGGGCCAGGCCATCTCCGACGAGATGAAGCGCCGCGGCTGGAAGCCGGAAGAAGTGGGCGCGATCCGCATCTCCGACTATGAGCTGCCGACGGCCAAGCTGCGCACGGATGGCGCGACGGAATCGCTGCTCGCGAACGGCTTCAAGAAGGAAAACATCTTCGACGCGCCGCAAAAGACGACCGACGACGAAGGCGGCTTCGTGGCCACCTCGCCCGTGCTGTCCAAACACCCGAACATCAAGAAGTGGGTGATCTTTGCGCTGAACGAGGAATCGGTGCTGGGCGGCGTGCGCGCGACGGAACAGCTGCATATTCCGTCGGCTGACGTGATCGGTGTCGGCATCAACGGCGCAGGCGAAGCGTTCGCCGAGTTCCAGAAGAAGGAACCGACGGGCTTCTACGGCACGATCGCTGTCAGCTCGACGAACCACGGCAAGCAAACCGCGCAGAACCTGATCGATTGGATCCGCACGGGCAAGCAACCGGCGGCCGATACGCAAACGACGGGCAAGCTGATGACGCGCGACAACTGGGTGGCCGTGCGTAAGGAACTGGGGATTTAAACGTCATGCATGACGCGAACGACATTATCGTAGCGGGCGCAGCCCCCGTTCAGAAGCCGGACACTGACGCGGCCTCGCCTTACCTGCAGCTGGACGGCATCACCGTCAGTTTTCCCGGCGTGCTAGCGCTCGATCGTGTGTCGTTCGCGGTGCGCGGCGGCGAAGTGCACGGCCTGATGGGTGAGAACGGTGCCGGGAAATCGACGCTGCTGAAGGTGCTTTCGGGCGTGAACGTGCCGCAGTCGGGCACGTTGATGCTCGGCGGCATCGAGCAGCATTTCTCCGGGACGAAGGCGGCGATCGAAGCCGGCATCGCCATCATCTATCAGGAACTGCATCTCGTTCCCGAGTTGACTGTGGCCGAGAACCTCATGCTCGGCCAACTGCCGAGCCGTCTCGGCGTGCTCAGCGAGCGTGAGTTGATCGAGCGCGCCAGCGAAACGCTGGCGCGTCTCGGTGAGCGTATCGATCCGCGCGAGCAAGTGAAGAACCTCTCGATCGGCCAGCGGCAAATGATCGAGATCGGCAAGGCTTTGATGCGCGATGCGCGTGTCATTGCCTTCGACGAGCCGACGAGCTCGCTCTCGGCACGGGAAACGAAGCAGCTGTTCAAGATCATCAACGGCTTGCGTCAGGAAGGCCGCGCGATTATTTACGTGACGCACCGTATGGACGAGGTGTACGAACTGTGCGATCGCGTGACCGTCTTCCGCGACGGACACTCGATCGAGACATTCGAGACTGTCGACGGGCTCGAACGCGATCGGTTGATCAGTTCGATGGTCGGCCGCTCGATCCGCGACGTCTACGGGTATCGCGCCCGTTCGATGGGTGACGTCCGCATTGCAGCCAACGGGCTGCTCGGCCCGGGGCTGTCCGAGCCGGTGTCGTTCAGCGCGCGTAAAGGCGAAATCCTCGGGTTTTTCGGCCTGGTGGGCGCCGGGCGATCGGAACTGATGAAGCTCGTATGCGGCGCGGTGCGGCCGAGCCAGGGCGATATCGAACTCGACGGCCGCCGCATGCGCTTTTTGACGCCCCGCGATGCCGTACGCGCAGGGATTGCGCTGTGCCCGGAAGACCGCAAGCAAGAAGGCATTGTCGCGATTGCTTCCGTGTCCGACAACATGAACATCAGCGCGCGACGTCATTCGAGCTTTGCGAAATGGCTGCTCAACGAACGACGCGAACGCGATTTGACCGACGAGTACATCGACAAACTGTCGATCAAGACGCGTAACGGCGACACGGCGATCGGCACGCTATCGGGCGGTAACCAGCAGAAGGTCATTCTGGCGCGCTGGCTCGCCGAGAAGATCGACGTATTCGTCATGGATGAACCGACGCGCGGTATCGACGTGGGTGCACGAGCGCAGATCTACGAGCTGCTGTACGGGTTGGCCGAAGCGGGCCGGACCGTGTTGATGGTCTCGAGCGATTTGGCGGAAGTCATCGGCGTGGCGGATCGGATCATCGTGATGAAGGAAGGCCGCATGGTAGGCGATCTGCCCAAGGCCGAGGCAACGCCCGATCAATTGATCAAGCTCGCTCTGCCTCAATGAGCGGATCGAATCCTAAGCATTAGTATTGATTGTTTGGCCGTGCCCGCAGCCCCTGCGAGCGCGGCACCGAAAGAGACGAGACCATGCAACAACCTCAAACCCTCACCGCTCCGAGCGGACCGGCAGCGTACGCGGCCAAAACGTGGCGCCTGCTCAACAAATCCGGCATCGTCATGGTGTTCGCGATCTTGTTCGTCGTTCTTTGCTTCACCGTGCCCGACTTCCTGACGAGCCGCAACATGCAGGGCCTGTTGCTGTCGGTCACGCTGATCGGCTCGATCGCCGTCACGATGATGTTCGTGCTCGCGCTTGGGGAGGTCGATCTCTCCGTGGCCTCGATCGTGGCGCTGTCGGGTGTCGTGGCGTCGACGGTCATCACGGCCACGCATAGCGTGTTGTTCGGCGTGACGTGCGGCGTCATTGCCGGCGGCGCGGTCGGCCTCGTCAACGGGGTTCTGGTCGCACGCTACCGGATCAACTCCCTGATCGTGACGCTGGCCATGATGGAAGTCGTGCGCGGCCTCGCCTTCATCGTGTCGAACGGCGATGCGGTCATGATTGCGGAGGAACGCTTCTTCGATCTTGGCGGCGGCTCGTTCCTCGGCATTTCGTATCCGATCTGGAGCAACATCGTCGGCTTCGTCGTGTTCGGTTTCATCCTGCGCAAGACGGTGTTCGGCAAGAACGTGCTGGCCGTGGGCGGCAACGGTGAAGCCGCGCTGCTCGCGGGTCTGCCCGTGATGCGCATCAAGATCCTCGTGTTCGTGCTGCAAGGGCTCGTGACGGGCTTCGCGGGCGTCATGCTCGCGTCGCGGATGAGCCTTGGCGATCCGAAAACGTCGGTCGGCCTCGAACTCGGTGTGATCTCGGCCTGCGTGCTGGGCGGCGTGTCGCTGACCGGTGGCGTGGCGACGATCTCGGGCGTGCTCGTGGGCGTGCTGATCATGGGTTCGGTGCAGGACGCGATGAGCCTGCTCAACGTGCCGACGTTCTATCAGTATCTGATTCGCGGCGGCATTCTGTTGCTGGCCGTGTTCTTCGATCATATCCGCCGCTCGCGTGCCGCGCGGGTGCGGTAACGGTCAGTCCAGCGATCACAATCGCGTGTCCACGCGAGGAATCAACGGCGGACCGGGCGCATCATCGCCCGGCCGCCCTGCCTTTTTCTGCTGAAGTCCCCCGCGATCCTGTCTGATCGACGGCTTGGCCGAGCGCTTCGTTCGGCCTTTTTTTCGTCTGCGTGTCCTTCGTCCCCTGCCCTCGCGCCAGCGAAACAACCCCTGGTTACACCGACACGTTCTAAAACTTATCGTGCCGAACGCCTCGTGCTAGACTCTGCACCCATGGCATATTGGCGCAAACTCTTCATCGTCGTGCTGTTGGCACTGAGCCTGCCGGTTCAGTCGTTTGCGGCTGTCTCGATGAAATGCGTTTCCGCACATGCCAACGCTGCCAAGACGCCCGCCCTGCACGCCGGGCACGACATGTCCGAGCACCACCATCACGACATGCACCGGGTGGCGCTGGCCGGCGATGGTCACCCTCCTCACCACGGCGATAGCCATCACGCGCATTCCTGTTCGACGTGCGCATCCTGCTGCTTCGGGACAGCCTTGCCGGCCGTTCCTGTCGTTGCGGCGAGCTTGAACGCCATGCGCGTCATCACACGTATTCCCCCTTCGGCCGGTGTCGTGTCTTTTCTGACCGACGGCATCGAGCGCCCTCCTCGCAACACCCTCGTCTGATTTTCCGCCGCGGTTAATACCCGCGATGTGCCATTCGTGCTGGCGGTCCCGCGTGGACCCGCCGGCTGATTGACGACGAGAATATCTATGCGACTCATTTCTGCGGCACTGCTTGGCGCGGCGGCCTCATTGCCGACGCTCGTGCACGGCACTACGCCCATTCCCGACCCTGCGGACCCCGCTGCCTCGGTTCCGGCGATCCGGGTTCCGTCCGCCTTCGCCGGCTATCGGCCATACAGCGACGCCGGTCACCCGACATGGCAACAACTCAATCAGGCGGTCCAAGACAGGCCCCGCATGAGCGGCATGACGCACGGCGGCGCCATGAGCCAGCCAACGGGCAGTGAAACGTCGAGTCACTCGCAGCATGAGGAGACCGCCAGATGACGCGCCGCTTCGTCTCCCCGCGCATGGGGGCGGGCATCGCCGTCATCGTGCTGCTCGCCGGCTGCACCCCCTTCTCCAAGGACGGCGGGTTCAACGCTGTATCGTCGACTGCCAAGGAGCGGCTCGGTAAGCAGGCAATCCTGATCAAGACCGATGCCGATCGCGACGCAGTGGCGAAGCAGACCCAGGAATTGCTTTCCAAGCCGCTGTCGATGGACGACGCGGTGCAAGTCGCCCTGCTGAACAATCGGGGCCTGCAGGCGTCGTATGCCGAATTGGGGCTATCCGAAGCCGATCGGGTGCAAGCTGGACGATTGCCCAATCCTGGTTTCAGCTTCAGCCGCACGCGCGCAAACAACGGTGATCTGAACATCGGGCGCGCGTTCTCGGCCAACGTGCTGAGCCTGCTGACGCTGCCTCTGGCCGCGCACATCGAGAGCCGACGGTTCGAACAAACGAAGCTCGAGACGGCCGATGCCATGTTGAAGGTGGCGGCCGAGGCACGCCGTGCGTATGTCAACGCGGTGGCCGCCGGCCAAGCCGCCGACTACGCCGATCAGATCAAGGACTCCGCGGACGCGAGTGCGGAACTGGCTTCACGCATGCGGCAGGCCGGAAACTTCAGCAAGCTCGATTACGTGCGCGAGCAAGCCTTTTATGCGGACTCGGTCGCCCAGGCGGCCAAGGCGCGACAGCAGGCCAGATCGGCGAAAGAGAAACTGACGCGAACCATGGGCGTGTGGGGAACCAGCGCGCAATACGCCCTTCCGGATCATCTGCCGGACCTGCCCAAAGATCGTCCGCCATTGCAGGATCTCGAGCAGTTTGCCATCCAGAACCGTCTGGACATCCAGGCGGCCAAGCTGCGGACCCAAAGCGTCGCATCGTCGCTGGGGCTGAGCAAAGCCACGCGGTTCGTCAACGCGCTCGATGTCGGTTACCTCAACAATTACGAGACCGACAAAGGCCGCGAGCGCGGCTACGAAATCAGTATCGAAATTCCGATTTTCGATTTCGGCAGCGCCAAAGTTGCGCGCGCGCAGGCGGTCTACATGCAGTCGGTGAACCGATTGGCCCAAACGGCGATCGACGCGCGCTCGGAAGTCCGGGAATCGTACTCGGCGTACGCCACCAGCTATGACATCGCGAAGCACTATCGCGACGAGGTGGTGCCGCTTCGCAAGACGATCTCCGACGAACTGCTGCTTCGCTACAACGGCATGCTCGCCAGCGTGTTCGACCTGCTTGCGGACTCGCGCGAGCAAGCGTCGGCGGTGAACAGCTATATCGATTCGCTCAAAGATTACTGGTTAGCGGAAACCGACCTCCAGCAAGCGCTGGGCGGGCGCCTGCCGCCGCCCCTCACCCATTCGGAAGGTCAATAGCATGGTGTCTCGTCGACAATTCCTGAGCGGCTCGGGGGCCGCACTCCTCGGTGCCGCGATGGTCAGCAAGGCCGGTGCCGCTTCGCTGCCTGAGGCGCCAACGATGTCGAAAGCGGCGACTCAACCGCCGCTCGTTCCACCCAATGGCCGCTCCTACACGCCGGTCGCGACGTTGAACGGCTGGACGTTGCCGTGGCGGATGAAAAACGGCTGGAAGGAATTTCACCTGACGGCCGAACCGGTGGTACGGGAAATGGCACCCGGCATGAAAGCGAACCTCTGGGGTTACAACGGTCAGTCGCCCGGCCCGACGATCGAGGCGGTGGAAGGCGACAAGGTTCGCATTTTCGTCACCAACAGGCTGCCCGAGCACACGACGATCCACTGGCACGGCATGCGGCTGCCGAACGGCATGGACGGGGTCGGCGGGCTGACGCAGCCCCATATCCCCCCGGGCAAGACATTCGTCTATGAGTTCCAGCTGGAGGATCACGGCACGTTCATGTATCACCCGCACGCCGACGAGATGGTGCAAATGGCGATGGGCATGATGGGCATGTTCATCGTCCATCCGAAAGATCGGAGCGTGATGCCGGTCGATCGCGATTTCGTATTTCTGCTGGCCGCCTACGACATCGACCCGGGCAGTTTCACGCCGCGCGTCAACGAGATGACGGACTTCAACATGTGGACGTTCAACTCGCGCGTGTTCCCCGGCATCGATCCGTTGCCGGTGCGGGCCGGCGATCGCGTACGCATCCGGTTCGGCAATCTGACGATGACGAATCACCCGATTCACCTGCACGGCTACCACTTCGAGGTAGCGGGTACCGACGGCGGATGGATTCCGCCGTCGGCTCGTTGGCCCGAAGTGACAGCGGACGTCGCGGTAGGTCAGATGCGCGCGATCGAGTTCACCGCGGACCGGCCGGGGGACTGGGCATTTCATTGCCATAAGTCGCACCACACGATGAACGCGATGGGACACAGCGTCCCGAACATGATCGGCGTGCCGCAGAAGGACCTGGCCGAACGCATCGAAAAGCTGGTGCCCGACTACATGGCGATGGGCAGCACCGGCGGTGCGATGGGCGAGATGGAAATGCCGCTGCCGGACAACACCTTGCCGATGATGACGGGCACGGGACCATTCGGCCCCGTGGAAATGGGCGGCATGTTCACCGTCGTCAAAGTCCGGCAGGGACTCGGGCGAAACGATTACCGCGACCCAGGCTGGTTCAAGCATCCGAAGGGGACGGTCGCGTATGAATACACCGGTGAGCTGCCGGACAGCTGATTGACGCAATGCGGTCGGGCCAAGCTCGACGCTCTGCTTTACCACTTGAACCCAGGAGTAAGCACGATGAAAAAAGCACTAAAGAAAGCACTAGCCTCCCTTGCAATGGGCTGTGCCATGGCATTCTCCGCCACGTCGCATGCCGCTGGCGATATGAGTCATGCGGACACGAGCAGCGCCGCACAGCAAAGCGCCGACGCAGAGAACAGCATGTCGCATGGCGAAATTAAGAAGGTCGACACGGCTGCCGGCAAGCTGACCATCAAGCACGGTCCGCTCGACAACCTTGGCATGGGAGCCATGACGATGGTGTTTAAAGTCAACGATCCGGCGCTGCTGTCGCAGGTGAAGGCCGGCGACAAGGTCGACTTCATTGCGGACGAAGTGAACGGCGCATTGACGGTCGTCAAACTTCGAAAGCAATGACGAAATCCGGCGGGGGGGCGCGCAGGCGTCGGCCACCCGTCTTTTCCGCCGAATATCGATACCATTGCATGAGATATTGGGCCGCGCATCGATCGGCGGCGCCGGATTGACCTGCGGGTGATGCGACGATCTGATATCAATAGAAGCACGGACCGTCCGGCTGCCAGTGCACCGCACTGCGCGAACGCGCCGTTGCTTCGTTATCGGTAACACCGTGCAAGGATGATCGTCATGCCGCATGCGCCGAGCTTCTTCAACTTGTACCGTCACAACTTCGCTCGCATTGCCGTGGGCGTCCCACGCGCGCATGTGGCCGATCCGGAGGCGAACGCCAAGGAAACGATCGAACTCATGCGCCGTGCCGATGGGCGTCACGCCGCGTTGACGGTGTTTCCCGAGCTTGGACTCTCGGCTTACGCCTGCGACGATCTATTCCATCAGCGCGCACTGCTGGACGCGTGTCTCGCCGCGCTGCAGGAGGTCACGCTCGCGTCCCGCGAAGTCAACACGGTTGCAATTGTGGGTTTGCCGCTCGAAATGGATGGTTTGCTGTTCAACTGCGCGGCCGTCGTGCATCGCGGCCGGCTTCTCGGCATCGTGCCAAAAACGTATTTGCCGAATTACCGCGAGTTCTACGAGCCGAGGCAGTTTGCGCGAGGCGACCGGTTATTGCGCGACTCCATTTCGCTGTTCGGACTACCGGACGTCCCCTGCGGCTGTGCGCTGCTGTTTCGGTTCGAACAACAACCGATGCTCACGTTTCACATCGAAATTTGTGAGGACTTGTGGGTGCCTATCCCACCGTCATCGTTCGCGGCCTTGGCCGGCGCGACAGTTCTGCTGAACCTCTCGGCATCGAACGTGACCGTGGGCAAGGCCGACTTCCGTCGTGAACTCGTCGGCAGTCAATCGGCACGATGTCTGGCGGCCTACGCCTACAGCGCTGCCGGTTACGGCGAATCGACAACCGATTTGGCGTGGGACGGACACGGCCTGGTTTACGAAAACGGCACCCGGTTAGTCGAAACGCAACGATTTCTCGATGCGTCGCAATGTGTGATCGCCGACGTCGACTTAGACCGCTTAACCAGCGAACGCATGCGTCAAACGACATTCGGCGATGCCGCCTACGCTCATCGAACGACATGCGCGCGGTTTCGCACTGTCACGCTAGCGGCCGTCTTTCCGCGCACGATTCGACTGCCGCTCGAGCGCGCGTACGAGCGCTTTCCGTATGTACCATCCGATCCGGCTCGGCGCGACGAACGTTGCCACGAAATCTACGATATCCAAGTGCAAGGGCTGGTGACGCGCATGCGCGCAGCGAAGGTGTCGCGGCTGGTGATCGGCGTATCGGGCGGGCTCGATTCGACTCAAGCGCTGCTCGTCAGCATGCGCGCCGTCGCCGCGTTGCAACTGCCGCGCACGGCGGTCATCGCTTGCATCATGCCCGGCTTCGGTACAAGCGAGCGGGCACTCGATCAAGCACGCCGCCTCGTCGCGGGGCTTGGATGCGAGGCAAGCGAAATCGACATTCGTCCGAGTTGCCTGCGCATGTTGGAAGACATCGGCCATCCCTACGCGAACGGCGAGCCGGTGCACGACCTGACGTTCGAGAATGTGCAGGCCGGAGAGCGGACCAGTCATTTATTCAGGATGGCGAATCAATATGGTGCGCTGGTAGTGGGCACCGGCGACCTGAGTGAGTTGGCCCTGGGCTATTGCACATATGGTGTCGGTGATCATATGTCGCACTATGGCGTGAATGCCAGTGTGCCGAAAACGCTGATTCAATACATGATCCGTCGCAGCGCGCAATGGGGCACACTCGGCGCCGAGGCGAGCGCCGCTTTGCTTGACGTACTCGATACGGAGATCAGTCCCGAACTGATTCCTGCGGGCACGACGGGCGACGTTCAGCGAAGCGAAGACACGGTGGGGCCTTATGAGTTGCAGGACTTCCATCTCTACTATGTGTTGCGTTTCGGCTATCGGCCCTCGAAGGTCGCATTTTTAGCGTGGTCGGCATGGCATGACGTCACGTCAGGATCGTGGCCAGATCTACCCGAGGCCAAGCGGCACAGGTACGATATCGGCGAGATCAAACATTGGCTCGGGATCTTTCTCGAGCGTTTTTTTGGCGGGCAGCAGTTCAAGCGCAGTTGCTTGCCGAACGGCCCGAAAGTCGGCTCCGGCGGCTCTCTATCGCCGCGCGGCGATTATCGCGCGCCGAGCGATTCGACGGCCGCTGCATGGATGGCCGAACTGGATGTGATACCCGATGAGGATGAGGGCCATTGATCAACGCCCTGCGGGTGCGGTGTACGCTTTCCCCCTACCGCTTCCGCCATTCTCAAAGGAGATCCCTGGATGTCTTCGCCTGCAAACATTCGCCCACCGCTTCCGCCGTTCACACGGGAAACGGCGATCGAGAAAGTCCGGCTGGCCGAAGATGGCTGGAACAGCCGCGACGCCGCCAAGGTTGCTCTGGCCTATTCGCTCGATACGAAATGGCGCAATCGCGCGGAGTTTGCGAACGATCGCGCCGAAGCGCAGGCGTTTCTCGAGCGCAAATGGAACAAGGAACACGAATATCGCCTGATCAAGGAACTGTGGGCGTTCGGCGGAAATCGGATTGCCGTGCGCTACGCCTACGAGTGGCACGACGATTCCGGCAACTGGTTCCGTTCCTACGGCAACGAGAATTGGGAGTTTGGGGAAGACGGCCTCATGCAACGCCGTTTCGCGTCAATCAACGATCTGCCGATCGAGGAATCGGAGCGAAAGTTTCGTTGGCCGCTGGGCCGCCGTCCCGATGACTATCCGGAATTGAGTGACTTGGGCCTCTGAACACACGTGCGAGTCGTGCGCAGCGCCGCGCGTTTTGCGTGCCGGCGCGTGCCGCGGTGGCCGTATCGTGACTGACGTTCAAGAGTTCAAGAACAAGAGAATACAAGAACGAGCCGAAAGCAAATTGAAATATTCACACAAACAACAAATGCGAACGGTTCGCATTCCTATTTTCATTTCCAGTTTTAATCAGTACAATCCGTTCCCATTACACATATCGCCCCGAACAACAGCGAGAGTGTGCGCCGGCACTTCTGCCTTGTGCCGGCAAACCGCGTGCGTCATCTTGCCGAACAACAAGAGGAGTTTCGATGAGGTTCAGTCCAGCCGCGCGTAAGAACGCCCGCCCGTTGGCGCGTTGCGCCGTTCTCGCCTGGAGCGCTTTCGCTTCCTGCGCGGCCCTTGCCGCCGCTTCGCCCGATGCACTGCCGCAGGATCAAGAAGCGGACCTCAGCATCCAAGCGCAACCCACGAATCAATGGACCGGCCTTGCCACGCGCCAAACGCTGCTGGGCGATATGGGTGGCCTGCGCCCGTTTATCGGCAAGTACGGCGCAACGTTCACGATGACGGAAACGAGCGAGTACCTCTATAACCTGCGCGGCGGGCTCGCCACCGGCGGTGCATACGACGGCTTGACGACAGCCACCGTCAGTATCGACACGCAAAAGGCATTCGGGCTGCCCGGCGGCACGTTCAACGTCAGCGGCTTGCAGATTCACGGTCACAACCTGAGCCAGTACAACCTCGGCACGTTGAACACCGCAAGTGGCATCGAAGCCGACGACACCACTCGCCTTTGGGAGCTCTGGTATCAGCAGTCGCTCCTCAACGGCCGCGTCGATTTCAAGGTCGGGCAGCAAAGTCTCGATCAAGAGTTCATGGTCAGCACGTACGCGAACACGTTCGTGAACACGATGTTCGGCTGGGCCGGCCTGCCCTCTTACGACATGCCTTCCGGTGGTCCCGCTTATCCGTTGTCGGCGCTCGGCGTTCGCGTACGCGGCCAGATCACGCCCTCTCTCACGGCGCTGGCAGGCGTCTTCGACGGCAATCCGGCACCCGGCGTGGGCGACTCGCAACGCCTCAACGGCAGCGGCACGAATTTCAATCTGCACAACGGTGCGCTGTTTATCGGCGAGTTGCAGTATGCCGTCAATCAGCCAAGCGAAGGCCAGATGGACTTCGGCAAGGGCGGCGGATTGCCCGGCACCTATAAGGTCGGAGTCTGGTACAACAACGAGCGATTCGCCGATCAACGCTTCGACAATACGGGCGTCTCGCTGGCGAACTCGACCACCGGTACCGCCGCTCAGCACAAAGGCGACTACAGCTTCTACGCGGTGGCCGATCAAATGGTGTGGCGCCCGAACCCCGACTCGCCGCGCAGCATCGGCGTATTCGCGCGCGTGATGGGCGCACCGGGCGACCGCAACCTTGTCAGCGTCAGCGCGAACGTCGGGGTCGTCATGAAAGCGCCGTTCAAGGGCCGCGATAACGACAGCGTCGGCCTGGGCCTCGCTTATATCAAGGTGGGCAACCATGCAGCCGGGCTTGACGCCGACAGCGGCAACAGGGTGCGCGGCAGCGAGACGGCGCTCGAAGCCACCTATCAATACCAGGTCACGCCGTGGTGGGTACTGCAAGGCGACGCGCAATACACGTTCAACGCGGGCGCAGGCCAAAGCCCCGCCGATCCGACACAAACGCTGCGCAACACGTTCGTCGTCGGCGTGCGTACCACCATCACCTTCTAATTTCGCCGGGGCCCCGACATGAAACTCATCCCCATTGCCCGCGCCGTCACGGCTGCGGCCCTCCTCGCGCTTGTTTCGACCGTGTCGCAGGCGGCGCCGCAAGGGTTTCTCGAAACGATCCATCGGCACACGACGCTCATCAACACGGTACCTGAGAACGGCGATCAGAACCCGTACGCGATTGCGGTCGCACCGGCTTCGGTGGGCACGGTCAAAGCCGGTGACGTGCTCGTCGGCAACTTCAATAACGCAGCGAATCTGCAAGGCACAGGCAGCACAATCGTCGATTACCACCCCGATACGAAACAGATGTCGGTGTTCGCGACGGTCCCGCGCGACTTGAAAGGATGCCCTGGCGGCATCGGCCTGTCCACAGCGATGACGATGCTCAAATCGGGCTGGGTCATCGTCGGCAGCACGCCGAGCAACGACGGCACCACCGCGACGAAAGGCGCCGGCTGTCTGATCGTGCTCGACAGCAGCGGCAAGGTTGCGTCCACGCTGACGAGCGAAAACATCAACGATCCGTGGGGCAATATGGCTGTCGTCGACAACGGCGATACCGCCACGCTGTTCGTCAGCAACGCCGGCTTCGGTGTCGGCGGCGCGAACCCGGGACCGGACGGCGAAGTGCCTGTATTCAAGCAGTCGACGGTCTTGCGTCTGGATCTGGAGATCAAGCCCGGCCAGGCGCCCGTCGTCAAACAGCAAACGGTGGTCGCCAGCGGTTTTGGCGCCCAGGCGGATAAGGGCGTCTTCCTGGTCGGGCCGACGGGGCTGGCGTTATCGAGCGATCAAAAGCAATTGTTCGTCTCCGATGCGATCGGCAACCGCATCACCGTGATCGACGATCCGATGACGCGCGAAACGAGTGCCGGTGTCGGCCGCCAACTGACGGCCGATGGCTTCTTGCACCGCCCCCTCGCGATGGCCACGGCACCGAACGGCCATCTGCTCGTCACGAACGCATTGAACGGACAAGTCGTCGAAATCGACCCGGCGAACGCGACGCAGCTCTACGCGCGCTGGATCGATACCGACAAGGCGCAATCCCCGCCGGGCAGCGGCGACTTGTTCGGTATCGCGATGACGCCGCAAGGCGACGGCTTCTACTATGTCGAAGACGACGTCAACACACTCGTATTGGCGAAGTGACATGGCACACGACGACACCTCGCCCAAACACGCTGCACGGCGCGCCTTCCTGAAGGCCGGCGCCGCCACAGCCGCAGCGGGCGCACTGGGTGCGGCCACGACAGCGCACGCGGCTGCCCATGCGCATCGCGCCGAGGCTCAGCAAGACCCGATGACGGCTACCGAGCCGTTCTTCGGCGAGCACCAAAGCGGCATCGTGACGCCGCAGCAGCGCCACACGTACGCGGCCGCGTTCGATTTGACGACGGACAAGCGCGCCGATGTCATCAACCTCCTGCGCGAATGGACCGACGCCGCGGCGCGGATGACGCGTGGCGAAGCGGCCCGTCCCGAGAAACCGGGCGATGGGGGCGACGAAAACCCGCCTGCCGATTCTGGCGAAGCACTCGATCTTGGCCCTGCTGGCCTCACGATCACATTCGGTTTTGGCCCGGGCCTCTTCATGCACGAAGGCAAGGACCGCTACGGCTTGGCTGGCCGGCGCCCCGCCGCCCTGATCGACCTGCCGCGCTTCAACGGCGATCAGCTCCTGCCCGCCAAATCGGGCGGCGATTTATACGTCCAAGCCTGCGCCAATGATCCGCAGGTGGCCTTCCATGCCGTGCGCCAGCTCGCGCGCATCGGGTACGGCGCCATTCAAATGCGTTGGGGCCAAGCCGGTTTCCTATCGGGTGCCCGCGGCAAAACGGCACGCAACCTGATGGGCTTCAAAGACGGCACCAACAATCCCGCGCCCTCGGACCCGGCGCTGATGGCGCAATTCGTCTGGGCCGGTGCCGAAGGTCCGGCGTGGATGCAAAGCGGTACCTATACCGTGGTTCGACGCATTCGCATCACGCTCGAACACTGGGATCGGATGCAGCTCGGTTTTCAAGAGCAGGTGGTCGGGCGGCATAAACTCAGCGGCGCGCCGATCGGCAAACAGCACGAATTCGATCCGGTCGATCTCGACGCCGTCGATAAAGACGGCAACCCGGTGATTCCGGACAACTCACACGTGCGTCTTTCGAATCCCGGCAGCAACGACGGCCAGCGGTTGCTGCGTCGTGCCTACTCCTACAACGACAGCACGGACTTCTACATCGAACGTTGGCCGCCTTGGCGCCAGGAAACCGAGTTCGACGCTGGCCTGCTGTTCATCGCCCACCAGCGCGATCCGCGCACAGCCTTCGTTCCGATCAACGAGAAGCTCGCGAAATTCGACCTGATGAATCAGTTCACGACGCACGTCGGCAGTGCGATCTTCGCGTGCCCGCCCGGCGCGAAGCCGGGATCGTTCATCGGTGCCGGCCTGTTCGACGCTTGAATACTTCGATCAACATGATCACAATCGCCGCGGGAAAGACTCGCCGCGATTGAACCATCACGCCCTGGAAAAACCGAAATGATGCAATCCCGATTTGGCAAACGCGTAAAGACGATCGTCGCCACGCTCGCAGTCGCGGCTGTCGGCAGCGCCCCCTGCTTCGCCCACGCCGAGTCCATCACCCTGTACAACGCCCAACACGAACAATTGGTGGGGCAGCTCGCCAAGGAATTCACGAAGGAAACGGGCATTACGGTTCATATCCGCAGCGGCGAAGGCCCCGCACTGGCGGCACAGCTCGTGGCCGAGGGTTCGGCCACGCCGGCCGATGTCTACTTCACCGAAAACTCGCCCGAACTGATGCTCCTCCAGGAGAAGGGCCTGCTCGGTACCGTCGACAAATCAACGCTGGCAACGGTGCCCGCCCGCTTCAATTCTCCGAGCGGCAACTGGGTGGGCGTATTCGCACGCGAAGACGTCTTGGCGTACAACACCACGTTGGTGCCGCAGGGCCAACTACCCGCTTCGTTGATGGACCTGGCAAAGCCGCAATGGAAGGGCAAGGTTGGCGTGGCACCGAGCGATTCCGATTTCCTTCCGCTCGTGAGCGGCGTGCTCGCCGCCAAGGGGCATGACCAGACGTTGGCCTGGCTCAAGGGCCTGAAGACCAACGCGCAAATCTTCGACGACGATGAAGGCGTCGTTGCCGCAGTCAACCGCGGCGCGGTCGCAACGGGCATCATCAATAACTACTACTGGGATCGCCTCTACACCGAACTCGGTAAAGACAAAGTGCGCAGCGCAATCCACCACTTCGGCCATGGCGACATCGGCGCGCTCATCAACGTCTCGGGTGCCGCAGTGCTCAAAAGCGCCCACAACGCGGCCGGCGCACAACGCTTCCTGGCCTACCTCGTCGGCAAAAACGCTCAGTCGCTCATGGCGGCAGGTCATATCGGCTACGAATATCCGCTGAACGCGAGCGTCGCGCCCGATCCGATGCTCAAGCCCTTCAACGAATTGCAGCCGCCCGCTCTGACGGTCGAACAACTCGGCGACGACAGTCAAGCCGCCAAGCTGCTGCGCGAAGCAGGCCTGCTGTAAATGAGTCAGGCGGCAGTGCGAGCGCGCCAAAGCCAATCACTGCGACGAGGACGCGACCATTCGCATCGTCCTCGCGCGTTGTCGATCGCGGCCACGCTGGCTGCGCTGCTCGTCCTGTTGCCGATCGGCTTCACCGCATGGCGGGCAATCACCTTCGGAATCGGCGATACACTCGATCTCCTGCTGCGTCCGCTCGTGGGCGAATTGCTGGCGAACACAGCGCTGATCACCGTCGCCACGACGGCGGCGTCCGCCGTGATCGGCACATCGGCGGCGTGGTTCGTCGAACGCACGGTCCTGCCGGGGCGCAAGCTCTGGGCTGGGCTGATGGTAGCGCCGCTCGCCATGCCGCCGTTCATCGCAAGCTATGCGTGGGTGTCACTCAGCTTGAACTTGCAAGACTTTGGCGGCGCGCTGCTCGTCGTCACGTCCACTTATTTCCCGCTTGTTTATTTGCCTGTCGCTGCTGCGCTGCGTGGAATGGACCCGGCGCTCGAGGAAACGGCGCGCTCGCTCGGCTGTGGCCGGCGGGAGATTATTCTACGCGTGGTCCTGCCACAGCTTCGCCCCGCGCTCTTCGGTGGAATGTTGCTCGTCGCACTCGGTGTCATGTCCGAATTCGGCGCGTTTTCGCTGCTGCGTTTTCGTACGTTTACAACCGAGATCTACGCGGAATACCGCACGAGCTTCGACGGCGGCGGCGCATCGATGTTTGCCTGCGTGCTGATTGTTCTCGGGCTCGCCTGTATCGCATTCGAACACCGCATACGCGGCCACGCGCGCTACGCTCGGATCGATCGCGGCACCCGCCGCGCGGTATCGCGATATGCGCTCGGCCATTGGCGCTGGCCTGTGCTTGCAGGCTTTGCGCTGATCAGTATCGTGACCTTGGGCGTTCCCCTTGGGACCATCGGCTACTGGCTGACCCAGCACGGCGCGGCCGCGGTGACGCCAACCGAAGTATCGGCTGCGTCGCTGCTGGAGGCCGCCAAGACGTCGGTGAGCTTGGGCCTGAACGCGGCGATCGTCACCACTGCCCTCGCCCTCCCGCTCGCCTTTCTGCTCGTGCGCCATCCCGGGCGATATGCCGCGTGGCTCGAGCGTATCGTGCTACTTGCGCAAGGCGTGCCGGGGCTCGTGATCGCACTCGCGCTGGTTTCGCTGGCCGTGCGGGTCGCAACGCCGCTTTATCAAACCACGACGCTATTGGTGGCCGCCTATGCGACGCTGTTCCTACCGCTTGCGCTGGTGAGCGTTCGTGCGTCGCTGCTCCAGATTCAGCCGAAACTCGAAGAAGCCGCTCGCTCGCTGGGGCTCGGCACGGTGCCCATCCTCGCCCGCGTCCTGCTGCCCCTCGCGCGTTCCGGCCTCGGGGCGGCAGCGACGATGGTATTCATCTCCGTCGTCACCGAACTCAACGCGACACTGCTGCTTTCGCCGCTCGATACGCATACGCTAGCCACACAGGTATGGAGCGATACGGCAACACTCGCCTTTGCCGCAGCGGCGCCCTACGCGGCGTTGCTCGTCGGCATTTCGCTCGGGGCATCGGCCCTGCTATTCACCTTCCTCGGGCGGTCCGTCGCGGCGCGCGCCGACTTCTGACATGCGACGATTTGTTCGGCCGCCGGCCATGACACTCCAATGAGCGACCTCACGATACGTGGCCTGCACAAGGCATTCGGCGGCCATGCCGTGCTGCGCGGCGTCGATCTTTCGGTCGCGAACGGCAGCTTGCTCGCCCTGCTCGGTCCGTCCGGCAGCGGCAAAACGACACTGCTCCGGACCGTCTGCGGGTTCGAGCGCGCAAGCCGCGGGACGATTGAAATCGGCGGCCGTCAAGTAGAAGGAGAAGGAATCTACGTCCGCGCCGAGGCCCGGCGCATCGGCTACGTCTCGCAAGAAGGCTCGCTCTTTCCGCACCTGAGCGTCGCGCAGAACATCGTCTTCGGTCTGCCCCGTCAACAACGTAGCGCGGGCTATCGTGTGGACGAACTGCTGGCGCTCGTCGGTTTGCCGGCGTCTTGCCGCGATCGGCCGCCGCACCAATTGTCCGGTGGCCAGCAGCAGCGTGTAGCCCTTGCACGCGCGCTCGCCCCATCGCCCTCGCTCGTCATGCTCGACGAACCGTTTTCCTCGCTCGATGCGTCGCTGCGCGCGGAAACCCGGGAGGCCGTTGCGGAGGCCCTTGCGCACGCGGGTGCGACCGCCGTGCTCGTTACGCACGACCAATCTGAAGCGCTTTCGATGGGGCATGAAGTGGCCGTGCTATGGGACGGCCGGTTGATTCAAACCGCGACGCCCGACGCGCTTTACCGCCGCCCGGTTTCGCGCGAGGTTGCGTCGTTCGTCGGCGAAGCATTGCTGCTCCCCGGCACGGTCGAACAAGGCGAGGTGCGATGCGCGCTTGGGCGGCTGAAATTGTCCGATCCGGATAGGCAGGCAAGTGGCCCCGTCGATGTGATGATTCGGCCCGAGCAAATCCAAGTCACCCTGCAAGAGGCTTCGGAGGGCTCCTCCGGGAATGACCGGTGCCTCGCCCACGTTGAGGCGGTGACGTTCTATGGACACGACGCGCGCTTGAGCCTGCGGCTCGAACGCGCCTCGGCGCCTTTGGGCAATGACATGGTTTACGCCCGAGTGCCGGGCCACCGCGTGCCGGCCCTCGGCACGCTCGTCCGGGTATCCGTTGACGGAGAGGTGGTCGCCTACCCGCATTAACCGTGCCGCTGCCGGGACGCGAGCGGGCCGCAAGCGCCTCGGCAGTCGCGTGTCGCGGACGCAGCTAAACCACCGACAGGACACGCGCCGGCCCCTGATACGCCGGCATGGTGCGCGGCTCGTGCCGGACGACCGGAACGACCTCCGACACCGACCGATGTACCCGCCACCATACGGCCTTGCCGCGTTCGGGCAGATCGTCGAAGAGGACAGTGCGTTTGCGCAAGATGCGAAATTGGTCGTCCATTGCACCGAGGTAGCCGGCACGGTTGACCAGCGTGACATAGTTGACCGCGCCATATTTCACATGGGGAGAGAATTCCCCGGCCGGCGTGGCGCGCCCATCGCGGGCAATGGCGAGTTCGCTCGAATACGAAAGCAGCCAAGTGCACGCGTCCATTCGCGCCGGCCGTCTTTCTGCCATGATTGACCGGTCGTCCAAATGACTGACCGCGAGCATTCGCGATTGCCCTTTGTCGTCGACAAGTTGCAAACGAATGCGGTCCGCGAATGCAATTGGATCGCCCCACTTCCGTTTACCGCCGATGGACGGCAGCACGCGCCATTGGTAATCGCTCCCAGGGTGTTTGTCCGCCTCGGCCACTTCCGTCGACAAGAGCAACGGGTGACGCCTGCCGACATTGCGGGGGACGATTCCCAGGAACAAATGTTCGTCGCACTCGCAGCTTTCCAGTACGATGAGATCACCATACCGCACGAATTCGCTCATATTACGCCCTCGGTTTTTGCTTTGATAAATAAACGTGTCGAACTTGAAGCAACAGCACAGACCACAGTGGAATTACCGGCCTGTCTAAATATGTGCAACGCAACATCGAACAAAATCTGCCTACGCGCATCCCTCGGCCACGAGCTGGCCGAAATCTCAAACCCGCATCTCAAACCCAGTGAATCAGACGACTACCTTGACTTCGCGCCATACGACGCGAAGTGAAATGAAACTCGCGGCACCCTTGCGTAAATCGGATACGGCCGGCGCGGATCGGGCCTATGGAGTGCCGAGCGTCGCACCCGCGTTGTGCTGCGCGCACTGCTGCGATTGATGCTTTGCTTCGAATCGCAATCCATGTCAGGTGCCTCGCAATCGATACGACGCCCCGGCGGCGACTTCGCCGCCGCCCATACTGCAATGCTTTCCCCTGTGATTCGCTGCAAGACGCGAAAATCTCGTCGTCTTGCAGCATTCGGCGCACCCTTCTTATTTTCAGCAGGTCAGTATTCCGATGCGGCTTCCCGTTCAATTTATCCTGCCCGCAGGCATCATCTCGATTTCCACGATCATTATAAAATTTTTAACTTGAAATGAAATTTAGTAAGCGACCGATTGTGTGTCAAGCGGAAGCACAAGTTTCGTGCCTCGATTGAAGTCATGGTGCCCGCCGCATTTTCCACATTTTCAAAGTTTGGCGCCATCGACTACGAATCTTGGCGAAATTCACCGGAAGTATCGAGTCCGGCGACACAGGAAGTTGCCACATAGCTAATGGATTCGCACTTCCACCGATGCGGCATTTGACAATTGTTATGTATTCGTCGGACGAGAAAATTACACCTCCGAATTGATCAAGCTTCTTTTAGCTCAAGAAAGATCCGAAATTTAATAATTATTGAGACTCCAATATCTCAGTGAATTATGGAATCTCTTCCAAAAATCACAAATCGCCCCGTTGCTTAAGGTTCCGATAAGGTTGCGTTGCGGGCGGAAGGTTAACGTGGCCTGGAGTATGGACGGTCGTGATCCGTCCCACTTGCGCCGTGTCGGCCCGGTGCGCCATGCCCAACGCCGGCCGGGGCCGTATCCGAGCCCGCATATCGGCGCAGTGCCGGGTGGCGGCGCGATGCTTTTTCGCCAATAATTCCCCCATCGCGATCGCTGGACGGGGCGACAATGGACTACCCACCTGAAGCCATTCGTACCATCGCGTTGGTCGGCCACGCCGGTTGCGGCAAGACCTCGCTGATCGAAGCGCTGCTGCACTGCAGCGGCGCGATTCACGCCGCCGGCAGCATCGAGCGCGGCACAACGGTCTGCGATTTCGATCCGCTCGAACGCAAGTACCACCACTCCCTCAGTTCGGCCGTCGCGCACCTCGATTACCAGGACACGCGCGTCTATCTCGTCGACACCCCCGGCTATCCGGACTTCTCGGGGCTTTCACTCGGCGCCCTATCCGCGGTGGAAACGGTCGCTCTCGTGATCAATGCGCGCACCGGCATTGAAATGACGACGCGCCGCATGATGGCGTGGGCCAAGGCGCGCAAGCTCTGCACGATCCTCGTCGTGAACGGCATCGATGCGGAGAAAGTCGATCTGCCGTTGCTCGTCGAACAGATCCAGGAGACATTCGGCAAGACATGCCTGCCGATCAACCTGCCCGCGCGGCAAGCTCATGAGGTTGTCGATTGCTTCTTCAATCCTTCGGGTGACGCCGATTTCCTGTCGGTGGCGTCCGCCCATGATGCGCTGGTCGATCAGGTGGTGGAACTGGATGCTGGCTTAATGGAGCTTTACCTGGAGCAAGGCCAGGCGATCAGACCCGAACAACTGCATGCGCCGTTCGAACAAGCGCTGCGCGAGGGGCATTTAATCCCGATCTGTTTCACGTCCGCGGCGACGGGTGCGGGTATCGAGGCGCTATTGGACGTATTCGTTCGCTTGCTGCCTAACCCGCTCGAAGGCAACCCGCCTTTGTTTTATCGCGACGTCGACGATCACCGGGAAACCGTGCAAGCGCAGCCCGATGCCGGAAGACACGTGCTCGCCCACGTGTTTAAAATCGTCGTCGACCCATATATTGGAAAAATGGCGGTATTCCGCATCCACCAGGGGACGGTGCGGCGCGACGGACAACTGTATATCGGTAGCGCGCGCCAGCCCTTTCGCGTCGCGCACCTCATGCGGTTGCAAGGCAAGGATCATATCGACATCGTCAAGGCAGGCCCAGGCGATATTTGCGCGACGGCGAAAGTGGACGAAATCGCCTACGACGCAGTGCTGCACGATGCGCCGGAAGACGGCAACATCCATCTCGCCCCGCTGGCCTTCCCGAATCCGATATACGCGCTCGCGATCGAGCCAGAACGGCGCGGCAATGAACAGCGCCTGTGGGAAATCTTGCAGAAGCTGGCCGCCGAGGATCCCTGCTTGCGTATCGAACATCCGGTGGGCACGAACGAAACCGTCGTTCGGGGGCTTGGCGAGCTTCATCTCCGTCACATGCTTGAACGGCTGACCGACCAATACAAGCTGCCTGTTATCACGCGTCCGCCGAAGATCGCCTATCGCGAAACGATCGGCTCGGTTGCCGAAGGCCATCACCGGCATAAGAAGCAAACGGGCGGAGCTGGGCAGTTCGGGGAAGTCATGTTGCGCGTGGAGCCGCTGCCGCGGGGCGCGGGGTATGAATTTGTCGATGCGGTCAAAGGTGGCGCGATTCCGGGGCAATTCATGCCGGCCGTCGAGAAAGGCATTCTTCAGGTCATCGAAAGCGGGCCGCTTGCGAGTTTCCCGATGCAGGATATTCGCGTGACGGTGCACGACGGCAAGCATCATCCTGTCGATTCGAAAGAAGTGGCATTTGTTGTTGCGGGGCGGAAAGCGTTTATCGACGCCGTGCTCAAGGCGCAGCCGGTTTTACTGGAGCCTATCGTCGATTTTGAGGTGACGGCGCCCGAAACGGCGATGGGGGACATCATCGGCGATCTATCGTCCAGGCGCGCGCAGGTGCAGGGGTCGCGTCCGCTTGGGGGACATATGGTGGCGGTGGCGGCTAAGGTGCCGCTGTCCGAGTTGGCGGAGTATCAATCTCGCTTGAATGCGATGGCCGGTGGGGATGGGAATTACAGTATTGAACTCAGTCACTACGATCCCGTGCCGCCAAATCAGCAGGATAAGCTGGCGGCGATGTATCGGCGGCAAGAGGAAGGTGGTACGGGGTGACCGTCGCGGGGTGTATCGCGCGAATGAGTGCTTAGCCGGGCGCCTCGATGCACATCACGCTTGATTTGCTCCGAGTGCACGGCCGCCATCCATCCATGGCCACAGCCTGGTTGTAGAGCACTTGCTGACGCATGTCGTCCAAAACGGGGCGCAGGGCCTCACTGATCCGCTTCGAAACGTCGGCCGAGCAGATATTGGCAGGGCTCCGGTCGCGTCATTGGCGAGACGCTTTCAGCTCACGCCCTTCAAGCGAATAGCGGCTTTCATAGCTGAGAAACGTGCTGTCGACCTTGGCCCCATCTGGCAGCGACAGCACTTTGAGCTTTTCAGGCAGCGTGATGATGTACTCCTCTCGGGTTGTACCCGGCAGGCACACCGTATCTTGAGGCTCGACCGGCAGCAAGGCTTGCTCCGCAAAATGCGCGACCGCCGCCTCGGTGTACAGCCAAGGCTTGATGCTGAGCCCGCCCGATCCTGGATAGCGGACCGCCTTTCGCACTTTGAACGTTCCCTTATAGGAAAAATGGTCCACCAGCAGATGCGGGTTATCGAAATCAAAGGTGCCGTCGGCCTCAAAGCCATCAC
>NZ_JBQCDN010000377.1:0-8086 GCF_051961175.1 Trinickia sp.
CGCAGATGGTCATGGGGCGACACAACTACGTGTCGCGGATCGTGATCTATGGGTTGCTGGCCGTATTCGCACTGGTCTACCTGGTGCCGCTTGCCGTGATGATGCTGACGTCGTTCAAGCCGCTGCCGGAGGTGTATAGCGGCAACATTCTCGCGCTGCCGCGCGAATGGACGCTGCAGCCGTGGATCAAGGCATGGGGCGAGGCGTGCGTCGGCCTCGACTGTTCGGGCGTGAAAGGGTTCTTCTGGAACTCGACGCGCTTGGTGGTTGCGGCCGTCGCGATTTCGACCTTCATCGGCGCGCTGAACGGCTACGTGCTGACGAAGTGGCGCTTCAAAGGCGACAACGTCCTGTTCGGTCTCGTGCTGTTCGGCTGCTTCATTCCGTTCCAGATCGTGCTGATTCCGATGGCTACATTTCTCGGCAAGATCGGACTCGCGCAGTCGATCACGGGTCTTGTGTTCGTGCACGTCGTCTACGGCCTATGCTTCACGACGTTGTACTTCCGTAACTACTACATCTCGTTTCCGGATGAGCTTGTAAAGGCCGCGATGATCGACGGTGCGCGCTTCTTCCGGATTTTTCTGCGCATCCTGCTGCCGTCGTCGGGCGCGATCGTCACTGTCACCGTGATTTGGCAGTTCACCAATATCTGGAACGACTTCCTATTCGGTGCTTCGTTCACGACAGGCAGTACCGCGCCAATTACGGTGGCGCTCAACAATATTGTCAACACGTCGACGGGCGTGCGTGAGTACAACGTGCAGATGGCGGCCGCGGTGATCACCGCGCTGCCCACGCTGCTGGTTTATATCGTCGGCGGCCGCTACTTCGTGCGCGGCATGATGGCCGGCTCTGTAAAGGGATAAGCAAATGGCTTCGCTGCATATTTCGAATGTCCGCAAGGCCTACGGCGCCACGGAAATCCTGAAGAACATCAACATCGATGTGTCGCACGGCGATTTTCTGGTGCTGGTCGGTCCATCCGGATGCGGGAAATCGACGCTGCTATCCTTGGTCGCCGGGCTCGACACCATCTCCGGCGGCGAGATCCTCATTGGCGAGGACCGGGTCAACGATCTGCATCCTAGCGAGCGTGACATCGCCATGGTGTTTCAGAGCTACGCGCTCTATCCGAATATGACGGTCGGCCAGAACATCAGTTTCGGTCTGGAGATGCGCAAGGTGCCGAAGGCCGAACGCGAAAAGGCCGTCGCCGATGCCGCCCGCCTGCTTCAGATCGATCATCTCATCGACCGCCGTCCCGCGCAGCTATCCGGCGGCCAGCGCCAGCGAGTGGCCATGGGGCGAGCGCTCGTGCGCAAGCCGAAGATCTTCTTGTTCGATGAGCCGCTTTCGAATCTCGATGCGAAGCTGCGCGTCGACATGCGGACCGAGATCAAGAAACTCCATCAGCGTCTCGGCGCGACGATCGTTTACGTCACGCATGACCAGATCGAGGCAATGACGCTGGCGACACGCATTGCCGTGATGAAGGGCGGTGTGATCCAGCAGTTCGGTACGCCAGCTGAGATCTACAACTCGCCGGCCAATACGTTTGTCGCGACGTTCATGGGCTCGCCGTCGATGAACCTGATTCCGTCCTCGCTCGCCACGCAGGACGCCAAGCTGTTTCTGACAATGGGTGAAGGTGCGGCGGCGGTCAAGCTGGAATTGCCGCCACAGCAGGCAGAGGCCGCTTTCGGTTTCGCGGGAAAGAAAGTCATTGTGGGTTTGCGGCCGGAAGCGATCGGGGTCGAGCATAGTCGCTCGCAAAGCGCGGTGCGAGAGGTCGACGTGAAGATGCTTGTGATGGAGCCGACAGGCCCGGACGTGTTCGCCGTCATCGAGATGGGTGGCGTTGAAGTGGGAGCACGCCTGGGTGCCGATATTCCGCATTCTGCTGGTGAGCGTTGCACGCTGCGTGTGGATCTGTCGAAACTCGTGCTTTTCGACGCGCAGACGGAACAGAGGATCGGGTGATGAGTACCGATGTCCCTGACGTAGCCCGGAGCCGGCCGGAGGTCATGAAGCGCGGGCGCGGTCCCGTTGCGCTGGTTACTGGCGGTAGGCGCGGCATCGCCCGGGCGATTGCCATCGAGTTGGCAGGCCGCGGCTATGACGTCGCCATCACGGACCTCGAAGACGATGAGGAAGCCTCGATCACGCTACGTGGCGTCGAAGATCACGGCGGCCGCGCGCTGTTCGTCCAGTCAAATCTTGGCGACGTGGCATCGCATGCGGCAGTCGTCGAACAGGTGCTCTGCTGGGCCGATCGGATCGACTGCCTCGTCAACAACGCGGGAATCGGTTCGCCGGTTCGAGGCGATCTCCTCGATGTCGGTCCGCAAGCCTTCGACCAGGTGCTCGGCGTGAACCTCAAAGGGACGTTCTTTATGACGCAGGCCGTGGCGAGGCACATGCTGTCCGCAGCATCCCCGCATCCGCGCTCCATCGTAACGGTCTCGTCGGTGTCCGCGACGATGGCTTCGCCGGAGCGTGCAGAGTATTGCCTCTCGAAAGCGGCACTGCCGATGATGACCCGGCTCTTTGCGCTGCGACTCGCCAAGTCCGGCATACCCGTGTTCGAAGTGCGGCCTGGGATCATCCGCACGCCGATGACCGCAGGCGTCGCGCAGAAATACGAAGCGCGCTTTGCCGAGGGGCTTGTACCGATGACGCGCTGGGGAGAGACGGGCGACGTAGCCAAAGCCGTCGCACAGCTGGTCGGCGGTTCGTTGCAGTTCGCCACGGGGAGCGTGCTGAGCGTCGACGGCGGCCTGTCGATTCCCGCGTTTTGAAGGCAAGCACCATGAACACTGAAACGTTCGATTTCATCATCACGGGCGGAGGGTCGGCCGGCTGCGTGCTCGCGAACCGCCTGAGTGCCGATCCTTCGGCCAGGGTGCTGCTCCTCGAGGCGGGTGGCAGCGATCGCAATCCGTTGTTTCACATGCCCGCCGGCTTCGCAAAGATGACGAAGGGCATCGGCTCGTGGGGCTGGCACACGGTGCCGCAGCAATACCTGAAAGGGCGCGTGCTGCGCTTCACGCAGGCCAAGGTGATCGGCGGCGGATCGTCGATCAATGCGCAAATCTATACACGTGGCGTGCCGGCGGACTACGACGAATGGGAATCGCTGGGCGGCGCCACGGGCTGGAGCTATCACGACGTATTACCGTACTTTCGCCGGTCGGAGAACAACCAGCGCTTCGCGAACAAGTATCACGCGTATGGCGGTCCGCTCGGCGTGTCGAACCCGATTAGTCCGCTGCCGATCTGCGAAGCGTTTTTCCAAGCCGGGCAGGAAATGGGGATGCCGTTCAATCCCGACTTCAACGGTTCCAGCCAGGACGGTCTCGGCTATTACCAACTGACGCAGCTCAACGCACGCCGGTCGTCCGCGTCAGCCGCCTTTCTCGAGCCGGTGCTGGGTAGGCCGAACCTGACCGTGCGGCTGCAGTCGCGCGCGTTGCGCGTGATCGTGGAAGGCCACCGTGCCGTTGGCGTCGAGGTGGCATGCAGCGCCGATCGCACGCCGGCCATCATCCGCGCGACGCGCGAGGTGATCGTCTCGTCGGGCGCGATCGGTTCGCCGCGTCTGTTGATGCACTCGGGAATCGGGCCGGCCGATCATCTCGAGTCGGTGGGTATTCGCCCCGTTCACGATCTGCCGGGCGTCGGCGCCAATCTTCAGGATCACCTGGATCTGTTCGTCATCGCAGAATGCACGGGCGATCACACATACGACAAGTACAACAAGCTTCACAATGCGGCGTGGGCGGGGCTTCAATACTTGTTGTTGAAGAAAGGCCCGGTGGCGTCGAGCCTCTTTGAGACCGGCGGATTCTGGTACGCGGATGGCGCACCGTCAGCAGCGGTTCGTTCGCCGGATATCCAATTTCACCTCGGGCTCGGCTCCGGCATCGAGGCGGGCATGGCGAAGCTGAACCATGCGGGTGTCACGCTAAACACCGCGTATCTTCGGCCAAAATCGCGCGGCACCGTCAAGCTGCCGAATGCGGATCCCAACGCGGCACCGCTGATCGACCCGAGCTATTGGTCGGATCCACAGGATCGCAAGGCGGCGCTCGATGGATTGCGGCTTGCGCGCGAACTGATGAGCAAGCCGGCGATGAAGCGCTTCGTGCAGACAGAGATACTGCCTGGCGCGAAGGTGCGCACTGAAGACGAACTGTTCGACTACGCATGTGCAAACGCCAAAACCGACCATCACCCGGTCGGCACCTGCAGGATGGGGCCCCCGGCTGATCCGATGAGCGTCGTCGCGCCGGACTTGCGGCTATTGGGAATCGAGAACTTGCGTGTCGTCGACGCGTCCGTGATGCCGTTTTTGCCATCGTGCAACACCAATGCGCCGACGATCATGATCGGCGAGAAAGCAGCCGACCACATTCTCGGACGCATCCACCCGCCCGAAGCTGGGAGCACCGATCTGCAATCAACCACGGCTGCCGCATCGAACACTCACTGAGAGATCCGATCATGAAGATTCGTCTTCCAGTCGCAGACGGCCGCATCGCGGACTACCGCCTGCAGCGCCCTGACTGCCTCGTCTTGCCGTCTGCCCTGACTTTCAACCGTGTAGCGTACGCGGCCGCACACATTGTTGTCGATCCGGTGCAAGCCTATGAACCGTGGTCCGCCACGCCGGCGATCGACTGGGACAAAACGCTTGAGTTTCGCAGCTATCTCTACCGGCTTGGCTTTAAAGTAGCCGAGGCGATGGACACCGCTCAACGCGGCATGGGGCTTGGTTGGCATAGCGCAGCTGAACTGATCCGCCGCAGCGTTGCCCACGCCAGGCAGATTCCGGGCGCTGACCTCGCGTGCGGCGCGGGCACCGACCATCTCGACGACCGCCGCAGACACAGCCTGTCGGACATCACAGCTGCTTACAAAGAGCAGTTCGACGTCGTCGAAAGTGCTGGAGGCCGCGCAATCATGATGGCGAGCCGTGCGCTGTGTGCAGCAGCGCGTTCGTCCGATGACTACAAGAACGTGTACGACGCCGTCATTACGGAAAGCCGCAACAAAATCGTCCTGCATTGGCTCGGTGAAGCGTTCGACGCATCGCTTACTGGTTATTGGGGGAGCGGCGATGTGCGGACCGCGATGGCCTCCGTGCTAGACATCATCCGCCTTCACGCGGGCAAGATCGAAGGCATCAAGATTTCGCTGCTCAATGCGGAGTACGAACGCGAACTGCGCTCGCAGTTACCTGATGGCGTGAAGATGTACACCGGCGACGACTTCAACTTTGGTGACCTGATAGCAGGCGACAGCACGGGCATTTCGCACGCGCTGCTCGGCATCTTCGATCCAATTGCCCCAGTCGCTGCGCAGGCGCTAGGTTTGCTCGCAAAACAGGATCTCGACGGCTACCGCGCAGTGATCGATCCGACCGTCGCGCTTTCGCGCGAACTGTTCCGCGCGCCGACGCAATTCTACAAAGCCGGCGTGGTGTTCCTCGCGTGGTTGAACGGGCATCAGGATCATTTCTCCATGGCGGGCGGCATGGAGTCCGCGCGCTCTGTGTTGCACTTCGCGGAGGTCTTTCGTAAGGCCGATGCGGCGGGCGTGCTGATTCGGCCGGAGCTCGCGGTCGAACGCATGGCACGCTTCCTGAGCGTGCATGCGGGAATCGGGCAGTGACACGGGGCGGTACGCGAGGAGGTCGGATATGCCACAACAGCGCCATAGCCGGCGCTATGGCAACGACGAGCGACGCCGCCTGGCGGTCAAATGGGCGATTTCATATCAAAGGAACTTGCGGGGCAGGGCACTAGCTGCGCTTTTCCAGCGAAAGCGGCCTGATCTCGAGGGGTATTGCGTCCTCTGCCGCTATGTTGGGGCCGGCGAACGCTTGGCGATAGACGGCGGGCGTCATCTGCTTGAATGCACGAAACTGCCGGTTGAAATTGGCGACGTTCGGGAACCCGGAGCGTGAAGCAACCACGGACACCGGCCATGATGTATCGACGAGCATCCGGCACGCGTGGCCGATGCGGACGCGATTTAAGTATTTGCCAACGCTTTCGCCGAGATGTTGAACGAAGTAGCGATTTAGCGTTCGCTCCGAAAGGGTCGCTGCTTCGGCCAGTTCGCGCAGCGTCAGACGGCTCGCAAATCGCGCGTCGATGACGCTCAGCGCGCGATTCAGACGCTCGGGTTCGTGGCCTGATGGCCGCCCCACCAGCCCTTGGTTGAATGCGGCGGGGGAGGCAAGCGGTGTTGCATCCATGTCTGCGAGCTGGCACAACACATTGAGCACGACACTCAGTCGTTCCCTCGGTGATTGCGACAGCAGCGCAACGAGCTGTTGACTAACCGCTACCCCGGCCTCGGGCTCAAATGCGAGACCAGACGCTCCTCTGCGCAAAAGCCTTCGAAGCGGTTCGTATTCCGGGCAGCAATCAGCCAAACGCCTCGCCCACTCGCCGCTAAACCAGACAACGATTGCCACCTGCGGCGCTCCTGCGTCGATCGACCTGTTCGAGGCCCAAGTGTGCGGCAGATCCGGCGGTACGAGCACCAGGTCATTGCCTTCATAGACAGTCACCGAGTCGCCGATGTAGCGCTTGCCGCGGCTGTTCATCGTGAGGGTGAGTTCGTACTCCGGATGGTGATGCCATTCGAACGGTATGCGGGGGAGCTTGCGCTGGTAGACCCGGATGGAACACCCTGCATCCATCGTCACGTGTTCGTACGCTGGTTTCATGGCAAGAAGCGCAAAGAGATTGTCCGAATTATATCGCTATAGCTGCGTTCTTGGCGCTAAGCTGTGGGCACACTACAGAACACATGGAGACGCGCTGTGAAATCCCTGCATATTGAAGACATGCCAGCGGCAATCCGCTCGGTCAAGAAGCAACTGCGCCAGAGTCTTCCCAACTACCGCGAAGTATTTGAGGAAGTGGACGCCGAAATCAGGCGCAAGGTGGACGCCATCGTAGGCGAGCGCCAACGTGGTGAATCGGTAATCCCGGAGATTCAGTACGCGGACATTGCCGCGGGACACGTGAGCGACTCGGCTATTGCGGCGATCAAGGATCGCGGCGCATGCGTCGTGCGCGGCGTATTCAGTCCGGAACGGGGCGAAGCATGGGACAACGAAATCGCGCAATATGTTGAGCGAAATCGTCTGGACGAGAAACTCGCCTATAGGGCAGAAGATAAGTTTTTTGGCACGCTCTCATCGAGCAAGCCGCAAATTTACGGAATTTACTGGTCCGGCCCGCAGGTGGAAGCGCGACAGTCTCCCGAACTCACTCAGACCCGCGTCTTTTTGAACAGTCTCTGGAAGTGGCAGAGCGAAGGTCGGATTCATTTTGATCCGAGGCAGGCTCCGGTCTATGCGGACCGTCTGCGCCGGCGTCCTCCGGGTTCCGAATCGTTGGGCCTCTCAGCGCATTGCGATGGGGGGTCGGTGGAACGTTGGCTCGATGACAACTTCCGGCGCGTCTATCGTCACGTGTTTAACGGTGAATGGCGCCAGTATGATGCTTTCGACGCGGCCTACCGGCCAGAGGTGCGTGAGATTCGCTCCCCGACCGTGTGTTCGATGTTCCGCACTTTCCAAGGGTGGACCGCTTTGACTCCGCAAGGGCCGGGGGACGGCACGCTGCAACTTGTGCCGATCGCGAACGCAATGGTCTATGTGCTGTTGCGGGCGCTTCAGGATGACGTTCCCGATGACGATCTGTGCGGCGCCATGCCGGGACGTGCGCTGTCAATCAGCACGGAATGGCATGGGCCTCTTCAGGAAGCGCTTACGTCGATTCCCGTCATGCAGGCCGGTGATACCGTCTTTTGGCACTGCGACTTGATTCACGCGGTCGAGGATGCTCATCGCGGGACCGGATATAGCAACGTCATGTACATCGCGGCGGCCCCTGGCTGCGAAAAAAATGACGTAGCTCGGAAACGGCAACTGCCCGCATTCCGGAAAGGCGAGAGCCCGCCGGACTTCCCAGCCGACAACTTCGAGCGCGATTTCGTCGGCCGTGCGACCGAGGCCAGTTTGACGGAGCGGGGAAAGCAGCAACTGGGGTTCGATCTCTAG
>NZ_JBQCDN010000378.1:0-2137 GCF_051961175.1 Trinickia sp.
AATCTCGATTGCGTGCCGGCCGCGCGCACGACGGGTAAAGCGGGTGTCTGCGCCACCGTCAATTTACCCGGACGCTACGCGCTGCTGCGCGACCGGAATGGTGTCGCCCAACATCTTTTGATACCGACCGATCGGATTTCCGGCGTCGAAAGCCCGCTTCTGCTTGCTCCAGACGCACCGAACTACTGGGCCGATGCCTGGAACGCGCGCAGCGATGTCGAAGCCGCTTTGAAGAAGGGGCACCGCACGTCGCTCGCCGACGATCAAATCGGCCTTGAGATCAATTCGGCCATGCGTCGTTCGCAGGAGCAGTTGCATATTCATATCGACTGCATGCGAGCCGATGCCACCGCGGCACTGGCACGACATCGAAACGATCCGCCGCGGGCATGGGCTTGGGACACGATCGACGGCACGCGCTACCGGATCATGCGTATCCCCGGGCCCACGTTCGATTTCAATCCGTTCGATCTTGTCGCCGGGAGCGGGACCAGCCCGGACGTCATGGCGCAGCAGACGATATTCGTGGCGGGTGCGGGGCCGTCCGCGGCGGATGCCGGGTGGTTCGTCCTGAACAGCAGCCTGGACACCGATGGCGGAACGGGATCCGCGGAAACGTTGCTCGACCACCGGTGCGAGGCGGCGAGGACGTTGTAGCGGAGCTTTCGCTCTGCCATTCCCGCCGATTCAGTGGTTCGTTTGCAATTTTTTGCACTTTTTCACTGCCATTCTCGATTCCGATGTTGCAAAATGCCGCGGCAACGCGCGCGCTACGCAGCGTACGGCACGGTTAGCGGAAGCGTCCGGCCGTCGGCGCGCTTTGTGCTGAACGGCAACAATGCAATAGGCAATAAGCGAGAAGCAATAAGTATAAGTAATAGGCGAAAAGAAAGAGCCAAAGGCAGAAATATGCAATTCACCCTGCACCGATTCGCGGTCGTCGCGCTTGCCGCGGCGGCCATCATCGACATGAGCGGCTGTAGTTCCGTCTACACCGAAAGCGCGACCGCAGGTGCCGGTATTGCCGGCGCGGCGGTAGCCGCGAAAGTCACGCGCAATGCGGCGGTCGCGACCGGCATTGGTCTCGGCGCCGTCGCTGCAGCCAAAGCGGGCGTGCAATACACGGAACGCGTCGTCCATAAGCAGACCCAAGACTCGATCGCGATCGCGGCCGGATCGCTTGCCGTCGGGGCTGTCGCACCCTGGGCGGCCAAGCATTCGGTGCCGATCGAGGATAACGAACACGGCCGCGTGACCGTGAGCCGCATCATCAGCACCGGCGCGCTCGACTGCAAGGAAATCGTGTTTTCCGTCGATCAAGATGCGACGAACAAACAACCGGCCTCCAGTGCCTTCTACGTCGCCTCGGTCTGCCGAGACGGCAACGCGTGGAAATGGGCCTCGGCGGAGCCGGCCACCGAACGCTGGGGCGCACTGCAATGAGCCCGCGCATGATTCTCGCCGCATTAGTCTGTGCCGGCGCAGGCGCGGCAATGAGCGGGTGCGCGTCGATCGGCGCGGCCAGCGGTGCGGTGGCGGGCGTTGCGACCGGCGCCGTGACTGCGAATCCGGCCGTCGGCATCGGCGTCGGTATTGCCGTGCAGGCGGCAACGGACGAAGCGGTCAACCGTTACATGCTGCGCATGCATGCGGATCAGCAAGATGCGATCGCGACGCTGGTCGGCAGCCTGCCGGTGGGCGCGTCGCAACCGTGGCGGGTCAAGCATACGTTGCCGATCGAGAACGGCCACGGCGAAGTGCGAGTCATCCGCGCCTTCGACACGGCGCTCGCGAGCTGCAAGGAGTTCGCGTTCTCGTTCGTCGATGGCGACAAGCCCGATTCGAAGACAGACTGGTTCACCGCCAGCGCCTGCCAGCAAGGTTCGGTGTGGAAATGGGCGTCGGCTGAACCAGCCGTCGACCGCTGGGGTGCACTGCAATAGCCGTTACGGCGAGGGCTATTCCGCTTCGGCTGAGCCGTCGCCATCTGCTTCGCTGTCAGTCAACATCGAGGCGATGAAGTTAGGATCCCTAAGTATCCGCTTGTAAAGCATGACGTGTGCGACTTCGTCGTAGTCGACGCGGCGCACGCCCGCATCGGACAACTCGTAGATCGCGGCGCCGGGCATCGCCATCA
>NZ_JBQCDN010000379.1:0-3033 GCF_051961175.1 Trinickia sp.
TAGAACGCCGTGATCGAGCCCCCGCCGGCCGGGCCGTTGCCCGTGCGTTCGACGAGCGCCGGCAGCTTGGCGAAGACGGAAGGCGGATAGCCTTTCGTCGCCGGCGGCTCGCCGATCGCGAGCGCGATCTCGCGCTGGGCCATGGCGTAACGCGTGAGCGAATCCATGAGCAGCAGCACATGCTTGCCCTGGTCGCGGAAGTACTCGGCCAGCGACGTCGCGTACGTGGCGCCTTGCATCCGCATGAGCGGGGAGACGTCGGCCGGCGCCGCCACCACAACAGAGCGGGCCAGGCCGTCTTCGCCGAGGATCTGCTCGATGAATTCCTTCACTTCGCGGCCGCGCTCGCCGATCAGCCCGATCACGATGACTTCGGCGCTCGTGTAGCGCGCCATCGTGCCGAGCAGCACCGATTTACCGACGCCGGAACCCGCGAACAGGCCCATGCGCTGGCCGCGCCCAACGGTGAGCAACGCGTTGATCGCGCGCACGCCGACGTCGAGCACCTGATGGATCGGCTCGCGCTGCAAGGGGTTGATCGACGGGGCCGACAGCGGGGCATCGGCGCCGGTATCGAGCGGACCGAGGCCATCGAGCGGGCGGCCCGACGAATCGACGACGCGTCCGAGCATGCCCCAGCCCACCGGCAGGCGTTTGGCACCCGCCAGCGGATCGGTCAGCAGCGCACTTTCGCGCGGATAGACGCGGGCGCCCGGGAGCAGGCCGGCGAATTCGGTCGTCGGCATCAGAAAGAGCTTGTCGCCGGCAAAGCCGACCACCTCGGCCTCGGCCATCGGCCGGCTGCTGCCGGGCGGCATTTCGATGAGGCACTCGGCGCCGACGGCCATGCGCATGCCGATCGCTTCGAGCACGAGTCCGGCCGCGCGCGTCAGGCGTCCGCAGGCCGACAGGGGCCGGGCGAGTGCGCTGCGTTCGCGCAAACCATCGAGGCGCGCGCGCCACGCGGCCAAGTGGCGGTTGTTTGCCAGTGCGGGATCCGGGGTAAACGCGGGGTACGAAGCGGCCGGGCGCGCCGAGCCGCCGCTTAGGTGCGGCGCATCCTCATTGACGGCGGCCTTGGTGATCGCGTCGATGGCGTCGATCGTCGCCAGTTCTTCCGTCGGATCGAATCCGGCCACAGCGCCCGTACCCGCGCTCGCGTGCGGGTCGAGCACGCGTCGCGCCTCGGGCATGTCTTCGGGACTGAACGAAGCGAGCGCCAACTCCACCTCGAGCGGCGAGAGCCCGCTGGCGCGCAGCGATTCGAGGGTGGGGGCCGTGTTCACCATTGGCTGACCTTGCCGAGTGCGGTGACGACGCGCTCCCAGCGTGTACCGATCGTCGCATCGATCTCGCCGGTGGCCGCTTGCGCGCGGCATCCGCCACGTTCGATCGCGACATCGGTGCGGACGTTCCAGCCGAGCGTGTCGAGCTCGTCTTTCAAATAGGCTTCGACGATCGGCAGATCGGCCGGGTTGACGATCAGCTGCGGGGCGCCCGCGAGCGCCGGCTCGGCCGCGAGCACTTCGCGGGCGGCGGCGATGACGGCGGCCGGATCGTGTGCGATGTGCTGACGCACGACCTGCTGCGCGATATCGATCGCCAGCGCGACGAGCGATTCGGCCATTTCCGTTTGCACACCGTCGAGCGCGGCTTTAAAGCCATCGGCGAGACCCGCGAGGTGCGCGGCTTCGGCCAGCGCTTCCTGACGGCCTTTTTCGAAGCCCTGGGCATGCCCTTGGTCGAAACCGGCCTGATAGCCGATCGCCTGGCCAGCGACATGGCCGGAGGCCAGCCCCTGCTGATGCGCGGCCGCGCGAATGCGCTGGATCTCTTGCGCGAGCTTGTTCTCGCGGACGGGATCGGGCGGGGGAGGCGGGTCGAACGAAGCCATCTCCCAGCGCTGGTACGCCGAGATGGGCTTCTTGTCCGAGCGGCCTGAATCAGACATAGGCATCTTCCGCCTTTCCGCCGATCACGATCTGGCCGCTCTCGGCCAGGTTGCGCACGATCTGCAAGATACGACGCTGTTGCGTTTCCACTTCCGAGACGCGCACCGGACCGCGCGCGTCGAGATCTTCGGCGAGCAGTTCGGCCGCACGCTGCGACATGTTCGAGAGGAACTTCTGACGCAGCGCGGGCGGGGCGCCCTTGAGCGAGATGATAAGCGCTTCGGACTCCACTTCCTTGAGCAGCAGCTGGATCGCCCGGTCTTCGAGGTCGAGCAGGTTCTCGAACACGAACATCTGATCGATGATCTTCTGGGCGAGGTCCGCGTCGTACTGGCGAACGTTCTCGAGGATCGATTCCTCGTGCACGCTCGGCATGAAGTTCAGGATTTCCGCGGCTGTCCGGATGCCGCCCATCGGGCTGCGCTTCAGATTATCGCTGCCCGAGAGCAGGCCCGTTAGGACGTCGTCGAGCTCGCGCAGCGCGGCCGGCTGAATCCCGTCCAGTGTGGCGATCCGCAGCAGCACGTCGTTGCGCAGGCGGTCCGTGAAGCAGGCCGCGATTTCCGAGGCTTGATCGCGGTCCAAATGCACGAGGATCGTCGCGATGATCTGCGGGTGCTCGTTCTTGATGAGCTCGGCCACGGCGGGCGAATCCATCCACTTGAGCCCTTCGATACCGCTCGTATCGCTGCCTTGCAGGATGCGATCGATGAGCACGCCGGCCTTGTCTTCGCCGAGCGCCTTCGTCAGCACCGAACGGATGTAGTCGTTCGAATCGAGCGACATCGCCGTGTGCTGCTCGGCTTCCTTGACGAAGTCCTGCAGCACGTGCTCGACTTCCTCGCGCGTCACGTTCTTGAGCGCTGCCATGGCGGCGCCGATCTTCTGCACTTCGCGCGGCGCGAGAAACTTGAAAACTTCAGCGGCTTCTTCCTCGCCGATCGACATCAGCAGAAGCGCGCTCTTCGTGACCCCTTCAGCGCTCATCGGACACCCAATTCTTGACAACCGTCGCTACGATCTTCGGATCCTTGCGCGCGATGGTCCGCGCGTAATCGAGGTTCCGTTCGAACTTGTGCTT
>NZ_JBQCDN010000380.1:0-14037 GCF_051961175.1 Trinickia sp.
ATGGCCAAAGGCGCACGCGACAAGATCAAGCTGGAGTCGACCGCAGGCACGGGTCACTTCTATACCACGACGAAGAACAAGCGCAACATGCCGGAAAAGATGGAGATCATGAAGTTCGATCCCGTCGCCCGCAAGCATGTGGCGTACAAGGAAACGAAGATCAAGTAATCGCTCAGCGAGCGGTCACCCAATCGGTTTCCTGCCGGTCGAAAGACACCAAAAGCCCCGCCGCGTGCGGGGCTTTTTGCTTGGTTCGCTACCCGTTTGCTACCCCGGCGCGGTATGCTCGCAAGCTGCCCGCGCGTTTTCATACGGCTGCAATGTTTTGCGCATCGACGCAGCGGGACGGGGACAAAGGACTGACATGAATTTCGACGTCGTAATCGTAGGCAGCGGGCTCGCGGGCCTGACCGTCGCACTGAATCTCGCCGAAAAACGGCGTGTCGCCGTGATCGCGAAACGGTCGATGACGGAGGGCGCGAGCGACTGGGCACAAGGCGGAATCGCCGCGGTGCTCGATTCCGCCGACAGCGTCGAAAACCATGTCGACGACACGCTCATCGCCGGCGGGGGCTTGTGCGACGAAGCGGCCACGCGCTTCATCGTCGAACACGGCCGCGAGGCCATCGAATGGCTGATCGCCCAAGGCGTGCCATTCACGCGCGACGATGCCGCGGAACTCGGCTTCCATCTAACGCGCGAAGGCGGCCATAGCCATCGGCGCATCATTCATGCGGCCGACGCCACGGGTCATGCCGTCGTCGCGACGCTGTCCGAGCGTGTGCGCTCGCACCCGAACATCACGCTGTTGGAAGATCACTACGCGATCGATCTGATTACCTCCGATCGTCTGGGCTTGCCCGGCCGCCGCTGCCATGGCCTCTACGCGCTCGATCTCGCCGGCGGACGCACCGTCACGCTGGAAGCGCCGCACACGATCCTCGCCACCGGCGGCGCCGGCAAGGTCTATTTGTATACGACGAATCCCGACACAGCGACGGGCGATGGCATCGCCATGGCGTGGCGCGCAGGCTGCCGCGTATCGAACATGGAGTTCATCCAGTTCCACCCCACGTGCCTCTTCCATCCGTACGCGAAGTCGTTTCTGATCACCGAAGCGGTGCGCGGCGAAGGCGGCAAGCTTGTCCTGCCCGACGGTACCCGCTTCATGCCCGAGCACGATGAGCGCGCCGAACTCGCGCCGCGTGACATCGTCGCGCGTGCCATCGATTTCGAGATCAAGAAACGCGGCATCGATTGCGTCTACCTCGACATCAGTCATCAACCGCCGGCGTTCCTGCACGAGCACTTCCCGACAATTCTCGCGCGCTGCCTCGAATTCGGCATCGACATCACGAAAGATCCGATCCCGGTCGTGCCTGCGGCGCACTACACGTGCGGCGGTGTCGTGACCGATCTCGCGGGGCGCACCGATCTGGCTGGGCTCTATGCCGTTGGCGAAACGTCGTGCACGGGCCTGCACGGCGCGAACCGCCTGGCCAGCAACTCGCTGCTCGAATGCCTCGTCATCGGGCGCTCGGCCGCCGAAGCGATCGAACGCGAAGGCTTCGAGGCCGCCGCTCACGCCCCGCTGCCGGATTGGGACGAGAGCCGCGTGTCCGATCCCGACGAGGAAGTCGTCGTGGCGCACAACTGGGACGAGCTGCGCCGGCTCATGTGGAACTATGTCGGCATCGTGCGGACCGACAAACGCCTCGCGCGCGCCAAGCACCGCATCGCCCTGCTGCGCGACGAAATCCAAGAGTATTACGCTAACTTCAAAGTCAGCCGCGATCTGCTCGAACTGCGCAATCTCGTCGATGTCGCGTCCTTGATCGTCGAAAGCGCACGCACGCGCCGCGAGAGTCGCGGGCTGCATTTTTCGCGCGATTGGCCCTCTGCGTTGCCGAAAGCGTTGCCTACCGTCCTCGCCCCCGAGCGGATTCGCAACCGCAAGGTCTGAAGAAACGGCGCGTCGCACCGGGGTACGCTCCGGCGCAACGCGGGAAGGACGCATGGAACATCGGCCTGCCGGGGGTGCCGAGGCGGCCGAATCGAATCGAATCAACCAGGGCTCGCCGGGCTCCGGCGAGGCAGCGCTAGATCAAGCGCATCGAGTAGTCGGTTGCGCGCACATCCTTCGTCAGTGCCCCGATGGAGATGCGATCGACACCGGTTTCGGCAATGGTACGCACCGTATCGAAGTTCACTCCACCCGATACCTCCAGCACGGCACGTCCGGCCGTCAGCTTGACGGCATCGCGCATGGCCTCGAATGAGAAGTTGTCGAGCAGGATAGACTCCGCGCGATGTGCGAGAGCCGATTCGAGCTGCTCGATCGTCTCAACCTCGATTTGAATCGATACACCCGCATCGAGCGCGTACGCCGCTTCCAACGCGGCGCCGACTCCACCGGCCGCGGCGATGTGGTTTTCCTTGATCAGAATGCCGTCGTACAGCGCCAGCCGGTGGTTGACGCCACCGCCCACGCGCACCGCATACTTCTGCGCGAGGCGCAGCCCGGGCAACGTCTTGCGCGTATCGACGATGTGCGCACGCGTGCCGACGACGGCATCGACATAATGGCGCGTGACCGTCGCGACTCCCGAGAGCAGCTGCAAAAAATTCAGGCCATTGCGCTCGGCCGTCAGCAACGAACGAGCCGAACCGCGCAGAAAGCAAACGGGCGAATCGGCCGCCATGACGTCGCCCTCCCGATAGCGCCAATCGATCTCGATCGACGGATCGACGCGCCGCATCACGGCAACGAACCACGGCACACCACAGAGCATCGCTTCTTCGCGCACCAGAATGCGTGCGTCGCGGATGGAATCGGCCGGGACGAGCTGCCCCGTGCGATCGCCGTCGCCGACATCCTCGGCCAGCGCATCCGCTACGTTGCGTTCGAGCGCCGCATCGAATGCCGCCCCGTAGCGCGCACGGATCTCGGCGAAAAGCGGCGATACGGCATCCTGGCGGGGCGTGGTTTGTTGCGAGGTCATAACGTGCGTTGTCCTTAATGTGCCGCGCGCGGCCATGCAGGCCGCCGCGGCAAGCAAGTCGATATCAATAGGGAATGCGTGAGCGGCGCGCCTTCAGGCCGCGCCCACATTGGCGAACAGTGCGGTGTCGCGCGCGAGATCGCCGCTGGCCTGCACGCGCTGCTTATGTGCCGCCGCGAATGCGAGCATGCGATCGATCGGCATGCGCGCCCGCTCGCCAATGGCTGCGTCGACAAAAATTTCGTTGTGGCCGCGCTCCAGCACATCCACCAGGTTCGCGAGCCCGTTCATCGCCATCCACGGACAATGCGCGCAACTCTTGCACGTCGCGCTATTGCCGGCTGTCGGCGCCGCGATAAAGGTCTTGCCCGGCGCCGCGAGCTGCATCTTGTGCAAGATCCCGAGATCGGTGGCGACGATGAAGTGCGTGGCATTCAAACGCGTGGCCGCATCGATAAGCTGCGTCGTCGAACCGACAACGTCGGCCTGTGCCACGACGCCTGCAGGGGATTCCGGATGCACGAGGACCTTGGCCTGCGGATATTCGGCCCGCAACAGATCGAGCTCGATTCCCTTGAACTCGTCGTGAACGAGGCACGAGCCCTGCCACAGCAACATATCGGCACCCGTGCGCTGCTGGATGTAATTGCCGAGATGTCGATCGGGCGCCCACAGGATCTTTTCGCCACGCTCGTGCAGATGCTTGACGATCTCGAGCCCGATCGACGACGTCACCATCCAATCGGCGCGAGCCTTCACGGCCGCGCTTGTATTGGCGTAGACCACGACCGTGCGATCGGGGTGGGCATCGCAAAACGCCGAGAATTCCTCGGCGGGACAACCCAGATCGAGCGAGCAGGTTGCGTCCAGATCGGGCATCAGAATGCGTTTATCAGGGCTCAGGATCTTGGCCGTCTCACCCATGAATCGGACACCCGCCACGACAAGCGTCTGGGCCTCGTGATCACGGCCGAAGCGCGCCATTTCGAGCGAATCGGCCACGCAGCCGCCCGTTTCGTCGGCCAGCTCCTGCAGCTCGGCATCGACGTAGTAATGCGCGACGAGCACGGCTTTTTCCCGGACGAGTAGCTCGCGCACGCGCGCCTTCAGTTGCTGGCGCTCCTCGGGCGACGGCGCCGGCGGCACTTTCGCCCAAGCATGGCCGACGCCGCAGACTGCACCATCCTGAGGCTTGTCGAATTCGACGGTTTTGATGGCCGGATCCATCCTGTTCTCCTCTAATCCGCCTCGCGGCATGGGCCTCTGGCCAAGCGATCGAGGTGAACGAACGCATCACGAGGCCCCAAAAAGCAACACCCCGCCAGACGCGGGGTGTGTGACGTACCGAAATTTTAATGGATTTCGCTTATCGGGGTGCTCAGGCGTACCGGCGCAGGCGCATCGCGAATTCCTGCAGCGCCTTGATCCCGCTTTGCTCGGCCCGATGGCACCAATCCTGGAGCTGGACCAGCAATTGTTCGCGCGAGGCGTTCGAACGCTCCCAGATCGCGCTCAGATCGTTGCGCAATTCGATGAACGTGCGCAGCGTCTGGCTATCCGCGAAGATCTCGGGCAATTGCCGCTTCTGCGGCTCGTTCAACCCGGCTTCGTCCTGATGGAACCAGCTGCGGGCGCCACGCATCAGTTGATACTTCTCGCGCGAGCCGATTTCCTTCAGCCGCGCCAGCTCCTGGCGATACGCACGCTTGACCGCCTTCCCGTATCGCGCCATCACTTCATAGCGGTTGCTCAGCACGGCCTGCAACGTCTCTTGATCGAGCACGAGCTTACGCGCGGCCAGCTTGGGCGTGGGAGCGATCTTCTTGACCTTCGCCAGGCCGACGGCCGACATCAGGCGAATATAGAGCCAGCCGATGTCGAATTCGTACCACTTATTCGACAGCTTCGCCGACGTCGCAAACGTGTGGTGATTGTTGTGCAGTTCCTCGCCGCCGATGATGATGCCCCACGGGAAGATGTTCATGCTCGCATCGGCCGAGTTGAAGTTGCGGTAGCCCCAGAAATGCGCGAGCCCATTGACGACGCCAGCCGCCCAGAACGGAATCCAGATCATCTGCACGGCCCAGACGGTCAGGCCGACGACGCCGAACAGCGCGACGTCGATCACCATCATGAGGCTCACGCCAAGAATGGGGTAGCGCGTGTAGACGTTGCGCTCCATCCAGTCATTCGGCGTGCCGTGACCGAAGCGGCGCAGCGTTTCCTCGTTCTTGGCCTCCGCGCGATACAGCTCGGCGCCTTCAAGCAGCACCTTCCAAATCCCGCGCGTTTGCGGGCTGTGCGGATCCTCTTCCGTTTCACACTTTGCATGGTGCTTGCGGTGGATCGACGCCCACTGGCCCGTGAGCATGCCGGTGGTCATCCACAGCCATAGCCGGAAGAAGTGGCTCGCGATCGGGTGCAGATCAAGTGCGCGATGCGCCTGGCAACGGTGCAGATAGACCGTCACGCCGATAATCGTCACATGGGTGAGCGCAAGCGCGATCAACACGATTTGCCACCACGAGCAGCGAAGGAAACCGTGTGCAAGAAAATCGAGAAGGGAGTTCAGCAAGGCGTTGTACCTGTATTACGGCGACACCGGGCTCGGTTGGGGTGTCAAAAAGATGAAAGCTGGCTTTCAGAGCTGAGCAGCATTCTACTGCAACTGCCGCAAGTATTTGTAACAACTAGGGTTTTGCACGATGCGCGGCCCCAACGTAAGCACCGCGTACCGCGCGTTTTTTACCGATTTGCGGCGTCCGAGCCTTACTGCGACGTTTCGCCGCAGCGAGCATTGATCGACTCTTCAAGCCCCCGTCGCCACATCGCGAGCGGTTCCCGTGCCCGGATCCACGCCCAAACCCGCCTGTGCATCGGCGCCCTCAGCTTGCACCTCGCCGATCGTTTGAGCGTGACCGATCTCGACCGCCCCGCCCAGTGCGGCCGGCAAACCGCCGACGAGGCGGATGTCGCGCCGCGTATAGGGAATCGCGATGCCGTTTTCTTTGAAGAGCCGCCAAATGTTGACGTTCACCGTCGAACGCGTCCCGGCCGTGCCCTTGGCGGCTTCCTCGATCCAAAACCCGAGTTCGAGATTGATGCCGTCCGCCCCGAAGCCGGCGAGATAGGCGGCCGGCGCCGGATCGTCCAGCACGCGCTCGACGCCTTGCGCCGCTTCGACGAGCAGCGCCATTGCCCGTTCGAGATCGGACGTATAGGCGATCTGGACCGCCGCCTTCGCATAGCCGCGCGTCAGGTACGACGAATGGTTCTGCACGACATCCGTGATGAGCTTTTCATTGGGGATCAGCGTCTCGATGCCGTCGAGCCCGCGCACCATCGTGTAGCGCGTCCGGATCTCGGTCACGCTCCCCTGCAGCCCCGATACATTGATCGTGTCGCCGAGCCGCAACGAGCGGTCGAGCAGAATGATGAAGCCCGACACATAGTTGCTCGCGATTTTTTGCAGACCGAAACCGAGCCCGACGCCCAGCGCCCCGCCAAACACGCCGAGCACCGTGATGTCGATGCCGACGAGCGAAAAGCTGGTGAGTACCGCGGCGAGCACAAGCAGTGCGCGACCGAGGCGCGACAGCGCGACCCTCAGATTCGCGTCGATCGAATGCGCGCGCATGACGCGATCCTCGTACACCGACCCCAGCCAGAGCGCGAAGATCACGGTGGCGCACACCCACATCAGGCCGGTCGTCAGCGAGAGCAGCGTCATGTGCGCGGTACCGACCCGGAATCGAACCGATTCCATCCAGCGCAGGACCTCGTCCTGGATGCCGAGCACCGTGATGCCCATCCCCACCCACACCATGACGGAGACGGCCTTTTCCGTGATCGAGAGCCAGGCGTGGGCCTGCCCCGAGCGCCCGAACACCCGGCGCGCAAGGAAAAAAACGATGTAAATCAGCGCGATGCCGATGAGCGGCACCAGTGCCAGTTCGAGCAGCGAGGTCGACATGTAATCGTCGAGCGCCGTCTGCACGGCCCAGACCAGCAGGCCCCCGAGCAACGGGAAGAGTGCCTTGTGCAAACTTTCTGCGCCGAAGCGCACGGATTCGTGCCGGGCGCGCCGGTGCGAATCGAGCTTGCGGCGGACGAGCCGCGCGAGCAGCCAGGCGACCAAAAGCGTCCCGAGCAGCGTGCCCGCCTGCCAGATCATCACGGGCTCGCCATAGTCGCGCACGATGCCGGCCAGCATGTGGGAGAGGATGCGGTTCTGTGTCATCTCGATGGGGGGCCGGCCGTGCGGCCGCCCCGGGTTCGTGTCGGTGCGCGCCGCACCGCGTGCGGCCGGCCGGTTCGCGCAGGTCGTCGGCAGCGGGCCGGGAAAGGCCGCCGCCGCGAAGGGTCAGGCGCGGCGCTCGAGGACCGCGGCGAAAAAGCCGTCGGTCGCATGCCGATGCGGCCACAAGGAGAGATAGTCGCCCATCTCGAGTTCGACGCGCTGCTCGGCCAGCACCTTGCCCGCCGGGACCAGCGTGAAATCGGGATGAGCGGCGAGAAACCCGCTGACGATCGCTTCGTTTTCGGCTTCCAGCATGCTGCAGGTTGCGTAGACGAGACGCCCGCCCGGCTTCACGAGCCGGGCCGCGCTGGCGAGGATCGAGCCTTGCTTCGGCACCAGTTCCTCCACCGAGGCCGGGCTTTGCCGCCACTTCAGATCGGGGTTGCGGCGCAGCGTGCCGAGGCCGCTGCACGGCGCATCGACGAGCACGCGGTCGATCTTGCCCGCGAGGCGCTTGATCTTGGCGTCGTGTTCGCTATCGATGAGGACCGGGTGGACGTTCGATAGACCACTGCGCGCCAGCCGCGGTTTGAGTTTGGCCAAACGCCGATCGGATACGTCGAACGCATAGAGCCGCCCCGTCGAGCGCATCGCGGCGCCGAGCGCCAAGGTCTTGCCGCCGGCACCCGCACAGAAATCGACGATCATCTCGCCGCGACGCGGCGCGACGAGCGCGCACAGCAGCTGGCTGCCTTCGTCCTGCACTTCGATCCAGCCGTCCTCGAACGGCTTGAGCTTGGTCAGCGCCGGCTTGCCGGCCACCCGCACGCCGAGCGGCGCGAACGGCGTGGCCCCCGCATCGATGCCGGCGGCTTGCAGCGCATCGAGCACCTGCTCGCGGCTGGCCTTGATCGGATTGGCGCGTAAATCGAGCGGTGCCGGATAGTTCAGCGCGGCGGCAAGCTGCGCCAATTCGTCGGCCTCGAACCGCTTTCCAAGCGCCTCGACGATCCAGTCGGGCAGATTCGTGCGCACGCGCAGCGGCAAGCTGGCCGGATCGATCTTCGACACGTGTTCGAGCCAGGCGCCTTCCGCCTCGGAGACGAACGGCGCCAGCGCGGCCCGTCCGGCCGTCTGCATGAGGCCCAGCAGCGCGAGGCGCCGCGTGGGGCTGCCGCTGCCGCTTTCGGCCAAATGCGCGAATTCCATGCGCCGGCGCAGGACGGCGAACACGGCCTCGGCGATGATGCCGCGTTCCGCATGCCCGAGCTTCGGGTGCGCGCGGAAAAAGCGGCTCGTCGTGGCATCGGCGGGCCCGGTGAACTTCAGGACGTCGGCGAGCAGGGTTTCGGTCTGGCCGATCAAAAAGCCGTGCAGGATGGAATCGCGTTTTCCGCCGGTACGGCCGGCGCCCGGGGCGCCTTTGGACGGGCCTCTCGGCGTGCCTTTATCTTTCTCTTTCTTCTTGATGCTCTTCATGCGGCGATCCCTTGGGTGTCCGAGAAAAACCATTGCGGCTCGGGCGGCGTCACCGCCACCCGCAGCCCCGCGAGCGTCAGGCGATCCTCGACGAACCAGCGCACCGCGCGCGGATAGATGACGTGCTCGACCGCGAGCAGGCGTTTGGCAAGCGTGGCCGGGTTGTCCGCGGCTGTCACCGGAATGGCGCCTTGCACGACGATCGGGCCGTGATCGAGCTCGGGCGTCACGAAATGTACGGTCGCGCCGTGGAGCGTCACGCCGGCGTCCAGCGCGCGCTCGTGCGTACGCAGCCCCGGGAAGCTCGGCAGCAGCGACGGGTGAATGTTCAGCATGCGGCCCGCGTAGCGCCCGACGAAGCCGGAGGTCAGCACGCGCATGAAGCCGGCCAGAATGACAAGATCGGGCTCGAAGCTGTCGACGACATCGGCCAAGGCGGCATCGAAGCCTTCCCGATCGGTGAAGCCGCCATGTTCGACGACAGCTGTCTCGATGCCCTGCGCCGCTGCAAAGGCGAGCCCGGCGGCGTCGGGCCGGTTCGACACGACGGCCGCAACGCGCGCCGGCCAGCGTTCGCTGGCGCAGGCGCGTACGATGGCTTCCATGTTGCTGCCGCGCCCGGAAATCAAAATCACGATATTTTTCATCCGGCGATTTTATCACCCGGGGGGCTCGCCAAAGCCGCGCGCTGCCGCGCCCGGCCCCGAGCGTTTATAATCTTTTGCTTTGCGGCATTTGCCGCACGTCCATCGATGAACGGCTTCGCGGCGTCGTGCCGCCCACCCCAACGGCTATCGTGAGAGTCTTCCGCGGTCTTCCCAATGCCGAAAGCCGCGCGCCCTGCGCGCTGACGATCGGTAACTTCGACGGTGTCCACCGCGGCCACCAGGCTCTGCTCGCCCGTGTGAGCGAGGCGGCACGGGCGCGCGGCTTGCCCGTGTGCGTCATGACGTTCGAGCCGCATCCGCGCGAGTTCTTCAATCCCGCGAGCGCGCCGCCGCGCATCGCGATGCTGCGCGACAAGCTCGAAGCGCTGCGTACGAACGGGGTCGAGCGCGTCGTCGTCGAGCATTTCAACCACACGTTCGCCAGCCAGTCGCCCGAAGCCTTCGTCAAACGCATCCTCGTCGACGGCCTGCACGCGCGCTGGGTGCTGATCGGCGACGATTTCCGCTACGGCGCCAAGCGCGCGGGCGATTTCGCCTCGCTCAAGGCGGCCGGCGAGCAATACGGCTTCGAAGTCGAGCAGATGCCGACGGTCGCCGATCCGAGCGGTGCCCGCATTTCGAGTTCGGCGGTACGCGCCTCGCTCATTGCGGGCGATCTGGACGCCGCCCGTGCCGCGCTGGGGCGCCCCTACGTGATCAGCGGGCATGTCACGCACGGGCTCAAGCTCGGCCGTGATCTGGGCTTCCCGACACTGAATCTGCCGATCGCCCACAAGCGCCCCGCGCTCGCGGGCATCTTCGTCGTGCGCGTCCACGGAATCGAGGCGCAGCCGCTGCCCGGCGTCGCGAGCCTGGGGCTGCGCCCGACCGTCGACGATTCCGGGCGGGTCCTGCTCGAAGTGCATTTGCTCGATTGGCACGGCCACGCCTATGGCAAACTCGTGCGCGTCGAATTTCTGAAGAAGCTGCGCGACGAGGAGAAGTTCGCCGATCTCGAAACACTCACCGCGGCGATCGCGCGCGACGTCGCACTCGCGCGCGCCTATTTCACCGCGCTCGGCGGCGCGGGCGAAGCCTCGCAGGCGGCCGGTGAAGCCGGCGCGGCCTTCGAAGCCGCGCCCGGCAGCCGGACAACCGGGTTTTCGACGTCGGCGACCGACCGAATTCGCTGACCGCCCCGCACGACCCGCCGGCCAAGCGTTCCGTGAGCGCCCGGCCGTGCAAGCACGACACATTCAATACCGAAGCGCCCACGGCTCGGGCGCCCACCGATTTCAGCGATAGCACCATGAGCGAGAAGAAAGCCGATTCGAAATCCCAGGCCAAGTATCCGGTCAACCTGCTCGATACGCCGTTCCCGATGCGCGGCGATCTGCCCAAGCGCGAACCGCAATGGGTCAAGGCATGGCAAGAGAGCGGCGTCTACGAGAAGATCCGCGCGGCCAGCAAAGGCCGGCCCCTGTTCGTCCTGCACGACGGCCCGCCGTACGCGAACGGCGACATCCATCTGGGTCATGCCGTCAACAAGATCCTGAAGGACATCATCGTCAAGTCGCGCAATATGGCGGGCTTCGATGCGCCGTACGTACCGGGTTGGGACTGCCACGGCATGCCGATCGAAATCCAGATCGAGAAGAAATTCGGCAAATCGCTGCCGGCGGAGGAAGTGCAGCGCAAGGCGCGCGCTTATGCCGGCGAGCAGATCGAAACGCAAAAGGCCGGCTTCAAGCGGCTCGGCGTGCTCGGTGATTGGAACGATCCGTACAAGACGATGAACTTCTCGAACGAAGCGGGCGAGATCCGCGCGCTCGCGAAGATTCTCGAGAAGGGCTACGTGTTCCGCGGCCTGAAGCCCGTGAACTGGTGCTTCGACTGCGGCTCGGCCCTGGCGGAAGCCGAAGTCGAATACAAGGACCGCGTCGATCCATCGATCAGCGTGATGTTCCCGTTCGCCGAGCCGGAGAAAACGGCCCAGGCCTTCGGCCTCGCCGCCCTGCCGCGCGCCGAAGGCGGCATCGTCATCTGGACGACCACGCCGTGGACGATCCCCGCGAACCAAGCCTTGAACGTTCACCCCGAGCTCGACTACGCGCTCGTCGATACCGAGCGCGGCTTGCTCGTGCTCGCGCAAGAACGTGTCGAAGCATCGCTGAAGCAGTTCGGGCTATCGGGCAACGTCATCGCCACGACGCCGGGTGCGAAGCTCGTGAATCTGCGCTTCCATCATCCGCTCGCGTCGGCGCATCTCGGTTACAAGCGCACGTCGCCCGTCTATCTTGGCGATTACGTGACGATCGATTCGGGCACCGGCGTCGTCCACTCTTCGCCCGCCTACGGCGTGGAAGATTTCGTCTCGTGCAAGTCGCACGGCATGGTCGATTCCGACATCATCAACCCTGTCATGGGCGATGGCCGCTACGTCGAATCGCTGCCGCTGTTCGGCGGCCTGACGATCTGGGAAGCGAATCCCAAGGTGGTCGAGGCGCTCACCAATGCGGGCACGCTGCTGCACACCGAGAAGTACCAGCACAGCTATATGCACTGCTGGCGCCATAAAACGCCGATCATCTATCGCGCCACGTCGCAATGGTTCGCCGGCATGGATCTGACGCCGAACGACGGCGCGGCGACGCTGCGCGAAACGGCGCTCGCGGGGGTGGAGGCCACGGCGTTCTATCCGTCGTGGGGCAAGCAGCGCCTGTACAACATGATCGCGAACCGCCCCGACTGGACGCTCTCGCGGCAACGCCAGTGGGGCGTGCCGATGGCGTTCTTCGTGCACAAGGAAACGGGTGAGTTGCATCCGCGCACGCCCGAGCTGCTCGAAGCCGTCGCGCAACGCGTCGAAGCGGGCGGTATCGAAGCGTGGCAATCGCTCGATCCGCGCGAATTGCTCGGCGAAGACGCCAACCTCTACGAAAAGAACCGCGACACGCTCGATGTCTGGTTCGATTCGGGCACGACGCATTGGCACGTCTTGCGCGGCTCGCACAAGGCGGCCTCACACTTCCCTGCCGATCTCTACCTTGAAGGCTCCGATCAGCACCGCGGCTGGTTCCATTCGTCGCTGCTCACGGCCTCGATGCTCGACGGGCGCGCCCCGTATCGCGCACTGCTCACGCACGGCTTCACGGTCGACGGCGAAGGCCGCAAGATGAGCAAGTCGCTCGGCAACGGGATCGATCCGCATGAAGTCGCGAACCGGCTCGGCGCCGAGATCATCCGGTTGTGGATCGCGTCGACCGACTATTCGGGCGAGCTCGCGATCTCCGAGGAAATCCTCAAGCGCGTGACCGAAAGCTATCGCCGTATTCGCAATACGCTGCGCTTCCTGCTCGCGAACTTGTCGGATTTCGACTTCGCACAGCATGCGGTGCCCGTCGACGCGTGGCTCGAAATCGATCGCTACGCCGTCGCGCTCGCCAGCGACTTGCAAAAGGATCTGCTCGCGAACTACGAGAAGTACGAGTTCCATCCCGTGGTCGCGAAGCTGCAAACGTTCTGCTCGGAAGATCTCGGCGGCTTCTATCTCGACGTGCTCAAGGACCGCCTGTACACGAGCGCGCCGGACGCTCCGGCACGGCGCGCGGCGCAAACGGTGCTGTACCACATCGCGCAAGGGTTGCTGCGCATCATGGCGCCGTTCCTTTCTTTCACCGCCGAAGAAGCATGGAAGGTATTCCAGCCGGGCCGCGAGACGATCTTCACCGAAACGTACTACGCCTATCCGGAAGTGCCGGGCGCCGAGGCGCTGCTCGCCAAGTGGTCGCTGCTGCGCGCGGTGCGCGGCAACGTCACGAAGGCACTGGAAGAAGCCCGCTCGACGAATCAGATCGGCTCGTCGCTGCAAGCGGAAGTGCGTATTCGCGCGACGGGCGCCGCTTACGATGCGCTCGTCAGTCTCGGCGACGATCTCAAATTCGTCCTGATCACGTCGGATGCGGCGCTCGTGAAGGTCGATTCGGAAGCCGAGGAAGGTGTCGATGTGACGGCATCGAAATACCTCAAGTGCGAACGGTGCTGGCACTACCGCGCGGACGTCGGCTCGCACGCCGAACACCCGACGCTATGCGGGCGCTGCTTCGGCAACCTGTTCGGCGAAGGCGAAAAAAGGAGCGCGGCATAATGGCGAAAGCGCGTTCGATGCAGGCGGCGAGCTCATCCTCGCTCGCTCCGTGGCTCGGCATCTCGCTGATCGTCATTCTGTTCGATCAGCTGACGAAGATCGCCGTGAAGAAGGTATTCGCCTATGCCACGCCTTACGTGGTGACGCCGTTCTTCAACATTTTTTTCGTTCTGAATCGCGGCGCCGCGTTCAGCTTCTTGTCCACGGCGAGCGGCTGGCAACGATGGGCGTTTACGGTGCTCGGCGTGGCGGCGGCTTGCGTCATCGTCTATCTGCTCAAGCGTCACGGCAACCAGAAGCTCTTTTGCACGGCGCTCGCGCTCATCATGGGCGGGGCGCTCGGCAACGTCATTGACCGCCTCGTGCACGGACGCGTGATCGACTTTCTCGACTTTCACGTCAGCGGCTGGCACTGGCCCGCCTTCAACCTGGCGGACAGTGGCATCGTGATCGGCGCGATGCTGCTCGTGCTCGACGAACTGCGGCGCGTGCGCGGCGCACGCTGATCGGGCCGGGCACGCG
>NZ_JBQCDN010000381.1:0-17744 GCF_051961175.1 Trinickia sp.
CAACCACCTTCCAATGCCCCCTGGGCGAGACCTTCGCCTGCCCCGCGTTCGGCTGGCGTGGCTACAGCGTTCGATCCAGTTCGGCCAGCGAAAGCGTCGTTTCGAACAGGCGTGAGAGGCTACCGCTCGCATAGCGCCACACATCGGATGGCGCCACCCACAGGAACGCATCCATCTCGGGAATCGGCGTACCGTCCCTGCGGCTGGGGAACATCGACGTGCATTCGCAGCGCGTGATTTCGACTTCTCCGTCGTCGACGCGCACGGCGAATAAATGAAGATCCTTGTCTCTCCGATAGGCGAATCGGCCGAGGTCCTTGAGCCGCTCCGGCGGCAGCACGATACCGGTTTCCTCGCGCAATTCACGCAGGGCGGCGTCGATCGGCGTCTCGCCTTCGTCGCCTTGCCCCTTCGGAATATCCCAATGAGAAGTGTCGGTGGCATGGGCGAGCAACACATAGCCACGACGATCGAGCATGACGATGCCGCACGACACGGTACGTGCGCTCATCGGCACGGCTCGAAGGAGGTTGCACGCCTCGTGTCGAGGCGGCGGCAGGACAGAGCAAACCTCACGTGACCCTCGCGTAGATCGAACCCCGATCATGATATACGCGAGGCGGCTCACGGGTAAGTGCTCTGCCTGCGCCGCCGGCTTCGGATTCCCGTCAAGGCACGAACAGTTCTGCCGTGGTCCAGTACGTCCCCGAGCCAAAGTTGTCCCATCCGCCCACGACCAGCACGGTCCCGTCGGGAAGCGCCGAGGCACCGCCTCCCGCACGCCCCGCCGACATCGGTCCAACCGCGACAGCACTTGAATTGCCCGGATTGACCGGATCGAACGTGTAGATTTCGGCAGCGTTCGTGCCGCGCGAGCCCAATGGTCCCACGGAGCCGCCAGCGATGAGCACGCTGTCGCCGCTCAGTGGCGCCACCAACGGCAAACGGCGTGCGGTCTGGAATCCCGGCATGGCCACCCACGTCTTGGCGGATGCGTCATATCGCTCGACCGTATTGAGCGTGACACCGGCGTCGTTGAGACCGCCGAAGACCAGTGCGGTGTCCGGTGACGCGGTCCATACGCCGCATTGAGAACGGCGCCCTTGTGCCAGATTGACATTCGTCCAGGCGGCCCAGGGGTTCGAAGACAGCGCCGCGCTCGCGGACGCGCTCCTGTAATCGTTGTATAGGGTAAGCCCACAGGGCGCGACGAGTTGATCGCCATCTTCCATGGCAAGGGCCGCCGCGGACGTGATCGGCTGGAGCAGCGTCGGCCCCGGGCTCCAGCTACCGTTCGTACCGCTGAACTCAGTGGGTGGGGTAAAGATGTCCGTCGTGCCCAGCACGGTCCCGGTACTGCCGCCCGGGCTCTGACCGCCGCCGATCGCGATCACGCGACCGTCGCTCCTGACAGCCAAGGTGGCATCGTGACGCGGCTCGCTCATCGGCGGCGTCGGCTGCCATGCCTGCGACGGATCGGCCGCCATCGGGTCGAATATTTCCGCCGAATTCACTGTCGCACCAGCGGCATCGCGCCCGCCCGCGACAAGCACCTTTCCGCTCGGCAACACCGTTGCCGTCATGCCGGTGCGCCCCGCGGACATCCGCCCAGCCGGCGAAAACTGGCCCGTATCGGGATCATAGATTTCCGCGCTGTCGAGTGCCCCGGTGCCCGAGCTCTGGCCTCCGATGACGAGTACCCGGCCATCCTGAAGCGCAACCTGCGCAGACGTATAGCGTGCGGACGACATCACCCCGGGCACTTTCGTCCAGGTGCGGGGCTCGACAACGCGCAGCTTCACCGTCGTCGACACAGTGCCCCCTGGACCTGTGCCATCGATTGTCACCGTTTGATCGGTCGTGGTCGTCACTGTCGGCGTACCAAAAATGTCGCCCGTTGCCGAATCGATGGAGAGCCCGGCCGGTAAGCCCTGAGCCGCGTAGGTGTCGATGGGGCCGCCGTCGTGAAACGCGGGGTTCGACAAGATGGGCTCGCCTTTCGCATAGACAGCCCAGCTACGCTGATACCGCAATCCTGTCGGCGCGGGCGGCACGCCGTCCTCGACCGTAATGGTCAGGTGCTCGACGACGGTCTGGCGGCTGTTTTGCAAACCGCTCGGCAAGCCTACCCCCGTCACCGTATAGTCGGCCGCCGCCCTCGTTTCGGTAGGCGTACCGCTGACGATGCCTTGATCCGTCGAAAACGTCAGGCCGGCCGGCAGCGGGGGGGAAATCGAATACGTCTCCACGACACCCGTCGGATTCGGCCTATTCTCCGAGATAGGCGTACCCACCACGTAGACGGCTTCTTTCTGGGCGTAATTCAAGGAGATCAGCGGCGCCGCCCGATCCGCTACGGCGATACGCAACTCGGCTTGCGCTGAGCCGTTCGCACCGGTGCCCGTGACGCGATAGGTTGTCGCATTGCTGGCCGCCAGCGGGGTGCCGCTGATGACCCCCGTCGCGGGATCGAGGGACAGCCCGTCTGGCAAGCGCGGCTTAATCTCATAGCTCGATAGTGTCCCGCCCGCAACGTGCGGTTGATTTGGGGGAATTGCTTCGCCCACGACATATGAAGCCGTGCTATCGCGGTATTCGAGATTGACAGGCGTGATTGGGCCCGCGCCTCCCCCGCCACCTCCGTGGCAAGCCGCCAGCAAAGCGCTGGTTAGCAGTACTAAATAACCTAAAGTTCTTCGAAGCATAACCTTACTCGTAGTTGCCGCGATGAATGGGTCGCCCGATCGACGTGACGTACAACTCACGTCGATCGAGCAAGCTGCCACTCGCATTGAAATCGCGGCTTAGTGCGCCGTTGCTCGTGGCGGAAGGCGCCTATGATCGGCTCATCGCGCGTGACGCCACGAGCCGAAATTTCTGCTTTTTTGAGATGCCGCAACGCCAGCGGCCCGAATCGAGCCCCCCCGGGAGACGGCCCGACGCGTCCGACCGCGGATAGCGCCTCGCTCACGCATCACCGAAATCGAGGGCAACCCAGTCGGACGCCTTATGCGGCACCGTCGTCGAGATCGGTACGGAGAACGGCCGCGAATAGATCGGGGAAGACGGCCCCACCGAGGCCGGTGTTTCGATCGAATATTGAGCGATGAAAGTGCCGGGAGCGCCATTCCGGGAGGCGCTGTAACCGGTTAGCAGTTCTTCGTCGACGACGAGCACAAAGCCGCCAAAATCGTCGATCTCCACATCGTGTCTGAGTGTCGGGTAATCGAACTTAGGCGAGTTCGTACCTTGGTAATATGCCGAAATGAAGAGATTCAGCGAAACGCGCTGCCCGACCTTTATCGTTGGATACGCCGGAATTCGAACGAGCAAGCCGTTGGAAATCGTCCCATTGTCGATGACTGTGACGCCGGGGCGGACGAGTTCCGGCGCCGCCGGCGCGTCTTTCGGCACCTCCACCGGCCTGGGCAGCTGCGCTTGCCCAATGACCTGAAATTTAATCAGGCGCGAATCCTCGGCATTGCCGTACATGTCGCCCTGTATATACCCGGCCTGATTGGTGTTGTCGCTGGAGAAACGCCAACTCGGAATCCAGATCGTCTCCGGACCGGAAACCTGCGAGACATGGCTCCGATAGACGATGGTGGCGATGTCCTGGTTGAGCCAAACGGCGACCCTACCCGCCGGGACGCTGCCAAACGGTACCGTCACCGGCACCGACTCAGGATACGTATTGAGTTCGAGGGTATTGCGGTTCAGCGGCAGGCTCAAGGGAGGGGCCGTGCCGCCTGAATCGACATGGGTAAAGACGACGTCATTCTGGTACTCGATCGAGTTGACCGCCGGTGAGAAGGTCATGATCGTCGGCGCCGTGTTGGCGAACGAAATCGTGGCTTGCCCCTCTTCGTTCGTATAGCCGGCATAGCCCAATTCGTACTTAGGTTTGTCAGTCCACCGGAGCGGTTCGCGCGAGCCGTCGGAGCTCGCCTGTCCGAACGCACACGTCGCGGCATTCGGCTCCATGCGCCACGCAAAGCGCAGCCCACGGATCGGGCGATTCTTATCGTCGAGGATCGTCGTCGTCGATGTAATCAACTCATCGTCGGTCAACTCGCTCGTCGGGCTATTCGGATCGTCGTAAAGCGGATGCGCATAATTTCGAACGAAGCTGGAAAACACCCGTGGCCGGACACAAGCAAACAGCACGCTCGTGTGCGCCGCCGCGCGTGCGCCAGCCTCGTCGTACCACGCCGATACGGTCAGCAGGCTCGGTAAGTCCCTGCCATCGGCCACCAAAATCCGTTTGACCGCAATGCCTTGGGCGTCCGTGTACGTCGCTTGCTTCGATTCGAGCCGCACGGACGGGTAAGCAGGCGGGACTGCCCACTGGATCGGCACACCGGCCACCGGGGCGCCGTCCGGCATGCGCAGCACGCGCACCTTTACGACGTTGAACGCCATATCCAAGAGCAGCGGCGTAAAGGCCAGGCGTTCGACGAACGCGAAATGGGACAATTGTGGAGGGGGCCCGAACGTCAGCGGAAACCACGGCGAGCCGCCCAGCATTTCGTCACCGCTAAACGGCGTGACGGCAATCGTGTAGCGCAGGCTGTCCGACAATTCGCAAGCGAATGAGCAGGTACGACTCATCCCGTCTTCGGCAACGAAACTCTCTATCGTCGTCTCTCCAGGGCCCACACCCCGTACAGACAGCACAAAGCTCGTCGGGGCGCGTTCCAGCCCGTCTGCCACCCATTGCACCAACACGTATCCCTGCGGGTCGTAATGCGCTGAGGTGACCTTGATGTCGGCAAGAATATCGCTCATCACAGCCCCCCACGTTGATTGTCATGAGTCGACGGTGCGGGGTGGTGCCCCTGGCCCTGCGCGAGCCAATTCTCGAAGTCGACACGTTCAAGAGCGCCCAATGGGTACTTGGGCAATGTCGCCGCGGCCTGCAATTTTTTCTGTTCGAGCGAGCCCTGTGCGCGGTTGTCCCCGACGACGATTCCGTTCGCGTAGAACCGGGCATCCTCGGGCCGTACGATCGGCGTTCCGTCCACGTGCTCGAGCGTCAAGTTGTAGACGGGATGCATCCCGATCGAGGGGCGCTCCGCCGTGAAGATTTGCAGCAGCGGTGCACCGTCACGCGGCTTCCATACCACCTTCCGGTTCGCGCCCGCCGTCCCGACCGCGGTCTTCAGCAGATCCTCGGCCTGGACCAGCTGCCCACCGGCACCGGGCGTCTCATTGCCGTCGCCGAGGGCGACGGGATGGGTTTCGGTGACATAAAGCGGCTCGCCCGCCGGAGTCGATATCTTGACGAATTTGTCGTCGACCCCGTCTGTCACGCCTTTGACCTGAAGCGGCCCGTTGGGGCTCGCCACTCGATCACCGATTTGCACCTTTTCGATCGGCTTGAATGTGCCGTCTGCCATCGTGATTTGCGCGCCCCCGCCGATACAGCCGAATTCGAATTCGATTTTGGGGACCTTTATCGTGTTGAACGTATGGCCAGACGCTCGACTAAGAAACGACGCGACGACGGTGTAAGTGGGCACGCCGGACGTATTGAGCGTCTTCGCATGGACCGTCATGAAAAAATCCCACAGCTGGTTGGTCTGAACCCCTTGGTGGTGCGTGGCCTTATCCCAGCACAGCTTGCCGAAATCCGCCGGATCACCGTAGTCGTTGTCCGGGTGACCGGGCGCCGGTGGCGGCCAATGGAAGGAAAGCGTGTCTTTGCGAGGGCTCGTGTCGGGGCCGGCCGACATATGGCTACGCAGCTGATCACCGTCAAGCTTGAGAACCGGACACGCGCCGCCCGTCGGCGCGATCACTGTCAACTCGCCGTCCACGTTCGGCACCCCCTGCTGATCGATCCCATCGATCGGGGCGAGCGGGTCGTTGTAGACAACGTTGCCAACCACATACAGGAGCACTTTTGCACTGTAGTTATCGACAAACGATTCCATCGGGCCGTAATCGCAACCGTCGGGATATTGCGCCGACTTGTTCTTGCGATTCAGGCATACGATGATCGGCCTGTTCGGGTCGTCGCCGGATTGGACCGAGGGATGATCGAGCGTCATCGATTTCGGCAGAAAGTGCACTGGAGTCGGCAACAACACGAAGCACGGCGAGCTGTGAAACGATCCTGCACGGAACTGGAACGTGCCGAACACGTTGATTGGGCCGCCCGTGGGATTGTTGCCGGCCTTCTTTTCTGTCTGGAAGAGCTGCAATTGCGGACTGAGGCACTTGTCGTCGGTACAGAGGCCCACCGGGGTCGTAAACCACTCGTCTTTCCCGCTCGAAAGATGGTTCTCCCAATGCTCGTCGTAAACGTCGAGCAGGTCGAGGACATACGTAGGCCGCTCGACCACCGTATCGAGCGCCCGCGCGCTCACGGTCTTAAAGTCGCTACTCGCGTCGATATCGATAATTTCGCGCAAATTGCCGAGCCCGGACGGCGAGTTGGCCCCAGTGGGCAGCTTGCAATCATCAACGTCCACCGGCAAACCACTCGCCTTCCTGCGGGTCTGCTCGGCAATCGTCCGATCGAAATCGGCGAAGAGCTCTGGCCGACTCTTCGGCGTAATGCCATGCATGCGCAGCATCGCGTAATAGGCCAGCCGTTGCGTCGCGTCGGTCAGATCGATCGGCCCGCGCCCCGATGGCCCGGCCTTTGCGCGTAACTGCGCGAAAGCCGTCCGCTCTTGAGCGCTCATCCCGGTAGCCGAAACGGCGTCTTGTAGCGCCACGCTCCCCGCTTGCGCCGACGCCGCGTGCGCGAACGGATACGTGCATACGGAAAGGACTACCCCTAACGCCATCACTAATCTGCGAAGCATTGCGCCTCCCGAGGCTCATCAACGGCGCGTGGCAAGCCGCCCGCTATGGCTCACCACGCGCGAGCAAAAGATCCATTTCAGTGCGTGCTACCGTGCAACGAATCCAAGCCGCCCGACGACGCCCGTCCGGCATGCCGTCGGCACCTTGGTCATATCGTCGTTACAAGAGGCCAACCGCTGTGGACGTACTGCGAGTATTGTTTGGCCGAATCGAGCAGCGCCTCGTCGATCCCTTCGGGTCCGGCGTTTTCTTTCAAAGTGCGATAGACCGCAGGGTCGATGACGTAGTAGTCGATCCACAGGTTGCTCGAATTACCATCGGGGCTGATCGCGAAATTAAACAGCGCAGACGTCGGCACGTCGATTTCCACCATGCCAGGCGCTGTCGTGAACGTCGCGCTGGTGAGTGTATGCTTATCGACCTGATTGGAATTCTTTTCGTACCCGTTCGCGTATAGGAAAAGACAACCTTGCAAACCCGTAGAAAATCCCGCAGGAAAATCAATGCTCACCTTCAATATTCCACCCAAAACAACGGAAACATTGACCACGTTGGGCTGAATTAGAGGCGGCGGCAGCGGCCTGAAAGTAATAGTCGAATCAGGCATATTCGATATTTTCTCGATGTTTTTCGTTTTAAATCGAACACCCGTGCCCAGTATCTCATTCAAATTCGACGAGTCCGATTGCACAAGATAACTTAGTAAAGCCTCGTTCCCGGGTATCTGATCGTCGATCGTTTTATGTGTGAATGCAATCTTCGGCAAGTCGTAACCCATGGCAACCAGGTCGCCCATCGTCAGGTCGTACGGGCCAACCGGTCGCCCGTTAACCAGCAGCACTACAGTAGCGTCTCGCCTGATGGTCGGCGGAATCTCCCGAAGCGAGACGTGGGTCGTCGCGCCGCCCGCGAGATTCAACGTGGAACCGAACGAAGTAATCAATGAAGGCAACTCGCCGGTGCAGATATGTGGATGGACCGTCACGATTTGAAACGGAACATCGGCATCCGAAAGCGGCACCGTTACGTTGACCTGGGCGATGCCGACGTTCTGCATCGCCGCTCGGCCGACGATCTTGCCAATGAGCGAAAGCAGCCCGCTGGCGGCGGGGATGGTCGTGTACTCGGCGAATGCAATCTCCGGTCCCTGTTGAGTGACATCCGTGCCGTCGGCGGCATAGAACCTGGCGTTCGCGCGCCCGGTGCTCACGCGTAACTTCACGCCGCCGGAAAGATGGGGCATACCATCCCAGGTGGAATACGTGACCATGACGGAGCCGCCAGCGTCAACGGCCCGCCCGACGATCGCGAAGTCGTTGTCGGAATCGACAATGGGCACGCCTGCCTGACGAATACCGATGATATAAGTGACCGTCGAGTCAGGAATCGCGTTGTTGGATTCGTCCAGGGCATAGAGCTCGATGCGCACATCCGGCCGCTGCCCCGACATCCCGTAGTTGTATGTCAGCTCGAACGTCCCCTTCCCGTCGCCGTCCAACGTAACCGCCGCAAACGACGCGCCATTCAGGTGCAACCTCGGATCCGCGTTGACGGGATGGATAGTGATCGGCTTGGCTCCAGCACCTGGAAAAGTAACCGTGCACATGGTTGCTCGCGTGCACTGCAAAAAACTCATATCTGGCGGATAAAACTCGGGATCCACTAGACCAGTTCTGGTTTCATCGATAGCCATCACATCTCCCGATACGCACTTAAGCGACGGACGTTAATTAATCAATCACTAACACAAGCGTTTTTCAAAAAATACAGTTCATGCAGCGCATCCATGACAGATGGAACCATAAAGACGGGAAGTGACAGACGACCACAACGAAATTCGGGAAAAAGAGACTAAGCTCATCTCACCCGTTCATGAACTCAACGCAATTAATACTAAGCCGACCATTTAGTCTACTCAAGCAGCAAAATGGCGCGAACCGTCTCATTACCCACTCACGCCTTTCGCAATCCCAAAATGCAGAACATGGACGTTCTTATTGATAAAAACGAGCAAATGACCCGTCATATACCCACTATTGAGTTGGTGCCCACCGCCGGCACGTCACGCTGCTGAGCAATACCGGGCGTCCGCTCGATCGCGCTGTGCAATACACGCAAAGGCGCCTGTATGGCCCTACCTTCTTCGAGGCACCGTTGCAGGCTGGCCGCCGCATCGCAGACCTCCTGAAGTTGGAACCAAGCGGCGGTGCCGGCCATCGCGTGCACAAGGTCCCGCATCGTTTCGTAGTCGGTCCCTGCCGATAACGCTTGCAGCGTGGCGAAGTCGGCTGCGAGCGACCGCCGCAATTCAGGCCAGAGCGCCGCGTCCGTGTATTGAGGCGCTGGATCGAACGCTGGCGGCTGGCCGGCTAAACCGTAGCGGGCCAGCAGTGCGCGCAATTGCTGCAACGATAAAGGCTTGATGCAGACGTCGTCGGCACCGGCCTCTAAGCAGGCGGTGCGCTGCGCTTTCGACGCGTCTGCCGTCAGTGCGATCAGCACGGTCCGATGCGCCCGCCCGCGCTCCCGTTGTCGAATCCGCGCGATTAGCTCGGCCCCCCCGAGCAGCGGCATCGCGCAATCCGTGATGATCATCGCGTAGTCGTTGCGCTCGCAGGCCATGAGCGCTTGCGCGCCGTTCTCCGCAAGGTGGCAATCGAACAGGTGCGCACTCGCCAACTGACGCCGCAAGACTTCGCGGTTGATCGCCCGATCCTCGACGAGCAAAATGCGCGGCGCACCGGCAGTGACCGTGACATCGGCAGCCGCGGGCACGTCCGGATCGATCGAATCCCGCCGCTGTTCGCGCACGGCTGCGCGATCGAGGGGCAAGCATAGTGCCACCGTGACCGCCGTGCCGCGCCCGATCTCGCTTTCAAGTGCGATCGTGCCGCCCATTTGCTCGACGAGTCGCTTGCAGATGGCAAGTCCTAGCCCTGTTCCTCCGTAGCCGCCTCCGAGCGTACCGTGCGCTTGCGCGAACGGGGAAAACAGTCGGGCCTGATCGTCGGCGCCGATACCAATGCCTGTGTCCACCACGCAGAACGACAACCATTGCTCATCGAATGACTCGCTGACGACGTCCACGCGGATCGATAGGGCCCCACGTTCCGTGAATTTTGTCGCGTTGCCGAGCAAGTTGATCAGGATCTGGCCCAGCCGCCTCGCGTCGCCGATGTGACGAGGCGCCACGACCGGGGAGAGGTCAACGTGCATCGCGAGCCGCTTGCGCGCGATCTCCGGCATGACGAGCCCGACGGCGTCACGCACGATGCCCTCGATGGACATCGAGGCATGCTCGAGCGGGAGCGCGCCGTTTTCGCTTTTCGCGAAATCAAGCACATCGTTGAGAATCAGCAGCAATGATTCCGCGGCATGGTTTGCCATTCGCACGAGTTGACGATCATCGGGTAACACGCCATCGTGATCGAGCAGTTGCAAGATGCTGGCGATGCCCGCCATCGGCGTCCGAATTTCGTGGCTGACTGTCGCAATCAACAATTCTCTCGCGCGCGCTTCGTCCTCAGCCTCATGCTTGGCCGCCATCAGTGCAGCCTGCGCGCGCCTGGCTTCGGTCACGTCATGCAGATAGCCGCTCCACTGGGTGCCACCGTCGTCGTCCGACCGCGGTGCGGCTTCGACGTGGAACCACGCGTGCTCCCGTCCGTTCCGACGCAGCATGAATTCCGTCCGCACCGGCGCTTTCGAATCTGCGGAACGCAGGAACAGGCGCATCAGCCGATGCCGTTGGAGCGGATCGAGCATTCGCACGAAAATGTCGAACGCGTCGGCTGGGGCGCTCGGGTGTGCCCCAACGAGTTCGTCAGCCCGCTGGTTCGCGAACAGCAGCGTAAACGAGGGACGCCGCTCGCGCATGAAACGCAACTGAAAGACGACCGACGGCAAGGTTCGCGTCAACTCGACGAGGCGCCGTTTCAACTCGAGTTCGCGCCGCTCCATCCTTCGCAAGTCGGACACATCGACAAACGCGTAGAGTACGGCAGGCCGGTCGTCGTCGATCGTACACGGCCGCGCCCAATACACGGCTTCATGCATCTGGGCGTCAGGCCCGCGGTAGCGGATTTCGCCGCGCGCCGGCGCGCCAGTTTCGATGACGGTGCGCGTGACTTCCGTGAGGGTGTGGCCGTCGATGTCGCGCGCACGGCCCAATGGCGTCGGTGTCTTGCCGATGAGATCCGCGGCCCGAATGCCGACGGCCTGTTCGTAGGCAGGATTGACGGCGACGAAGCGCTCCTGGCCATCTTTGACACATACGGGGATCGGGACCGTATCCATCAACAGCGTCTTGAAGCGCGTTTCCGAGAGGAGTTCCCGCTCGGTGCGGCGGCGTTGGCGCACCTCGTCGCGCAAACGCGTCATGTTGAACCATAAGACGGCGAGGAAGATCAGCGTCAGTGTGCCGACAGGCGCGAGGATAAGCCACAGCGTGCGTGGCGCGACACCGAACGTAAAATGCGTCGACAACCAGCTGTTTTGAATGTACTCGCGCTCCGTTTCGGGAACAGCCGCCAGCACGCGGTCGACCAGCGGCAGCAATGGAGCGAACCGTGGCGCGACGCCGAACGACAAGTCCTGCACGCGATCGGCCGGCGCGGCGATTCGCAGTATCCCCGCATAGCGCTCCCGGACGATCCGGTCGATCACGGCGAGGTTGCCGATATACGCGAATGCACGGCCTTGCACCACGGCCTTGAGCCCATCGTCGGCCGACCCGACGGTGACCGCATGGACGTTCGGCAGAGCTTGGAGCCTCGCGCGCGCCGTTTGCAGGTCGCCCACGAACGCCACCTCGGCGCCGTCGAGATCGGCGAGCCCACCGATGAACGGTGCCGTTTCGCGGGTCACGATCACGAGCGGATACCGGACATACGGTGTGGATAACGCAAAGCCCGGGTCCAAGCCGTCAAAGGCCGACGCTGCGACGACGAGATCAATACGGCCCGCATTGGCAAGCCGTATCGTATGGGGCCACGAGCGCGTCGGCACCAGCACGAAGCGAAGATGCAGCGCGTCTCTCAGGAAATCGAGGTAATCGGCTGAGATGCCGTCGGCGCGCCCCTGCGCATCGACAAATGCGATCGGCGCCCATTTGGGATCGACGCCGACCCGCAACGGAGGCAACGATTCGAGATACGCCTTCTCCGCAGCCGACAATGAGATGTGCGAATTCCAGGCCAAGTTGGGTGGCGGACCGGCACCTTGTTCGCGCGGGCAAGCGCAAAGCGCGGCCGCCAAAGCGGTACACGCAACGATACGTACAACACGTCCAACGCGTGAAACGCCCGAACGCAACGCAGCCCTCACGACGAACATCGATCGTGCGTCTGCCAGTACTCGAGCAACTCTTGACTGGTCGAAAGCCCGAGCTTGCGCTGTGCCCGCATCTTATGCGCGCTGATGGTCTTGACGCTCCGGTTGAGCCGCTGCGCGATCTGACCGGCCGTCAGTTTTTCGTGGGCGAACAGCCGCACGATGTCGATCTCCGCCGCCGTGAGCGTCGCTTCTTTCCCGATGCGCGTGCCGACCAGATTCATGCGGGCCAGCAACGCTTCCACACCCGGACTCACATAGGTGCGCCCTTGTGCGGCCGCCACCAGCGCGCTGTACAGTTCGTTGATGCCCCCCGCCTTTTCGACGATGGCATGAACGCCTATCGAGATGAGCTTGTTCAGGATGGCAGCGTTGCGCATCGCGGTCACGACAATGATCGGCACGTCCGGCCGAATGCGTTGCAGACGATCGATGAGTGGCACGCCGTCGCGCGTACGCGCGCCCGGCATCGACAAGTCCGTCACAATGGCATCGTATTCCCGCTCCTTGACAGCCGCGATCAATTCGTCCGAATTCGCGGCTTCCGCTACGACTTGCGCGACATGCGCCGCCTCGACAGCCAAACGAATGCTGTGCCGGACGATGCCGTGGTCTTCCGCCAGTAAGATCTGCAGGGGTTTATTCACAGCGCTTCCATGCCTTTATCGCGTGCCGACGCACCATCACGCGGGCGCGTCGGCTGACGCGTCCAACGCGACCGATCATGTCCGGCGCATTCCGTCTTCATGGATGAAAGGATCCACGCACACGCTGCTCCGCGGCACACCGGCCGAGACTGCTGCCTCGGCGCTCATTGAGAAATTGTAGTCATGACCGACCCGAATGGAATTCTAGGGACGTCATGCGGATCAGCGGATCAGAAAATTCTCGAATAGTGAGTGCTGGGCGAGCATGGCGGTGCGCTTTGGGCGGCTGATCAATCCTTGCTTGGCCGCGCGCATTCGGCGATTTGCGTTCCGTGATGGATGCGCGGCCGTATTCGCGCGTGCTTTTCTTGGTTACCGTTGCGGTGAAAGACGGGGCCCGAGTGAGGCCATGAGCGCATCGAAGTCGAGCGCCCACTCTCCCTGATCGCTGACCAGCCGACAGCATCCGGGCTTTAACGTCTCATCCAATTCGGTTGGCCAAGGTGAGTGCCTATCCGTGCCGCGGTAGAGCGCTGCATCGGCGGGACATAGGCGAAGACGCGCCGCAGGGATCGGCCCGGCCGCCTTGGACAATTGCTCGCACACAATGCGCAGGCGCTCCGCGGCGGGCACCGTTGCGCCGACATGCGCCAGCGCCGCATCGAGCACACGATCGAGCGTCGTCTCCAACTGCGCCGTCAACGCCGCTTGCGCAAGACAGTATGCCTCTTCGAGCGCCGCCGCGCGGGTGGCAAACTCGACGTCCGCCTCCGCTTTGCGGGCGCGCCGCGCAGCCATCGACCGCACATCGCGTCTCTTCGCCGCTTTGCGCGCTTCCTTGACGATCAAGAACGCCGTGCGGCGAGCGCGATCGACAATCGCCGCGGCATGGTCCAGCGCCTTGACCTGCTCGCATCGAAGGACGAGCCTGCTGTCAATCGCACCCTCGCGTTGGCCCGTCGAGATACGCCGCGCGGTAAAGCTCATTGTCCGCCTCGCAAGGGCGCTTGTGCCGCCGCATGGCGCACGACGGCGCAGCACAGCGACAGGCATCGCTTCACATCGATCCAGTCGACTGTCAACGTTGGAATGACGAAGGGTTCAACGAGGGGTGCATTCGAAGCCTCGCAAACGGGAGACGCATCGGGCGGGATCAGCATCGCGAAACGCGAATCGGCGTCCGGCCAGTCCGTGCGTGCCATGGCACGCAGCACCTGGGCGCCTTCCGCATAGGGGGACGAAGATTCGCCGGCTATTGCTGCCCTTCGTGAGCGCATGCAATTGACGTCACGGTACTTCAACGCGAATGCTTGCCATCGATCCACCGGTGGACGGCATGCCAGCGTGACAGCCGTGCCGGCGCGCAGCGAGGCAAGGAGCCCGAGCACGGAAGCAACATCGCGCAGGACGGCCGGCGGCGCCAGGACGAGCGCCCGCCAGCGTGGATCGACCGGTGCGCGCCAGCGGCTCTCCAAGCCGAAGCATTCGGCCCACCCGCTATAGATCAACCGCTCGGCATGCCCGTCGAAATCGCACTGCGGCGCCCCATATCTGGCGCGCCACGCCGGCGCCGCCCATCGCCAGGGCTCGGTCCAGAATGAGGGAATGTCGTCAGCCGGCGGCTGCGCCATCGGCGTTCTCCTTCACTGGCTGCCGGGCACCGCGCCGCCCGAAGAGGCGCAGGACTCGATCGGCGAAGTAGCCGGCCACTGCCGCCCCGAAGACAAGCAATACCGTTCGCAACGTGGCGCCGGTGCGCCCTGTAGCCGCAGGAAGCGCCTGCGGCGCCGGCGCGCGCGGTTCGGCCAACAGCATGACGGTCACGTTCCGATCGTCCTCGGCGGCGAGCCCCGGCACCGCGTTCTTGACGAGACGCGCGATGCCGGGAACCAGCGCCGCGAGATCGACGTCCGCGCGATGCTTGACGAGCACGGAAGCGGACGCCGGGGCGAGCGGCGCGCCGGGCGCCGGACGCTCGGGCGGAACCGCACTCACGCGCGCCCCCACCACACCATCGATCTCCATGAGCGTGGCTTCCAGCTCGCGCTCGATCGCATGAACGAAACGCGCGCGCGCCTCGAGGGGCGTCGGCGCGATGCTCCGCTCGCCGAGCGCTTCGTCAATGCTCGGTCGCACCGCGCGCAATAGGCCCGCCTCGCGCAACGCGCTCATCGCCCGGGGGAAATCCGAATTGGCCACCGAGACCATGACGCCTGACTTCTCCCGCTTCCGTTCCACGACGATACCGTGCCCGGCCAGTGCCGCCGCGATCTCGCTCGCCCGGCGAGCGTCGGGGGCCAATTGAATCTCGACCTGCCGTTCGCATCCCGACATGGCCAAGACCGCTGCCGTCAACGGCACGCCGACTTTTGCCGCGCGCCATGCCATTGCCCTGACTTCGATTGTCATGCCCGCGCGATCACGTCGACGCGACCAATTGCCGAAGTGCGCCAGCCGTCACGCCGACGACCTTGGCGCCCCACATGACGCTCAGGTTGTACGACGCCATCGCCCGTGCCTGGCGATGCATCGAAACCGCCAGCGTCGGCGCATCGACGCCCGTGGCCCATGCACCGGCCAATTCGGCGGATAGCCTCTGCGCTTCCACTTTACGGCGTCCGGCTTCGTCGAGCTGTCGCGCCAGCGCACCCAGCGCCGACTCGGGCTCGACAGACGGCGCAAGCACCCCGCGAGACAGCGATGCGTTGGGCCACGCATGCCCGATATCGACAGCCGCCATCGCCTGCGCGAACGAACCGACCTCGGCCGCGCCGGCGCCCACGCGCACCGCCGGCCGCCAAGAGGCCGTATGCCCGGCCGCCATTTCCGTGATGGCGGCATTCATGGGCGCAATTGCTGGCCGAGAGTGCGCAACGCGTTGATGAGTTCCGTCTTCGTGTGGCCCTCGACATAGCTCAGCGCGTGCTCGGCATCGACTTTCCGCTTCTCGTGCGCGAACGCGATGCCGGTGCGTGCCGCCCACTCCCCCCTCTTTTCCTGGCTTGCCGCGCGCGCGGCGAAGCTTCCCGATACCTCGGCCACCTTGTTCATGTTTCCGACCTCTGGACTCACCGCCGGGCACGAGGTGCGGCGCAGCGGCGCCGCACCCGCCTCCCTATACGGACACGTTAAAAGTGAATACCTTGCGCTGCCTTGATGCTGGCGTTCTGAGCTTTAGCTCCAGAATCGAGATGGCCGCTTGCGATGCTGTTGGCCGTATCGACCATCATCTTTTGGATGTTGGCCTCGGTCTGCATTTCCATTGCCTTCAACTGCATCGCTTCCTGCTTTTTCAGGATACGGTCCATCTGATTCGAACCCACACCGCTCGTCGAGCCCGATGCGCCGGACGCCTCCTTGTCCGACGATCCGGTCAGCGCCGAGACGACGGACGTGGCAAGCGTGGCGAGCGCACCCACTGCATTAATTGCGGGAACTACGGCTGCTATTGTCATGATTGCGGCTCCTTTGCTGAGGTTCGAACTGCCACTCTTCCGGGGATCGATCCGCCGCACGCCGGAATTGCGAGCTTAGTAACGCAGGCTGCGGCAACGGTTCCGCCTCGAACCCTCGAATACTTCGCAGACCCGCATGCCGCGCAACAGGACGCGAGGGTTACATCGTCCTATTTTTTGCCCCGCGGCGTCCGATCGTCGAGCGCGGCGCCAATCATGTGCGAATCGCCAGCCATGAGTCATTCGATCCGAACATGATTACGCCGCTCTCGAATCCGGCCTCGTCGCGTGCCGCGGCGGACCAGTCGATCGAATTCGACGACTGGTACCGCGCGCATGCCTGCGCCATCTACCGATTCATCGCGCGCCGGGTCCGCAGCGCGGAGGACGCCGCCGACATCCTGCAGTCCACCTACTTGGGCGCCTGGGAAAACCGCGCGTCATACCGCGGCACGGCGCAGCCCAAAACATGGTTGACAGCGATCGCTCTGAACGTCGTTCGCAATCACATCGGCCGCACGACCGATTACCGGTTCGTGATCGAGCCGATCGACGATCACGAAAGCGAACTCGTCGATACGCGCGCTCCCGATCGGTGCGTGGCCGTCAAGCAAACGTTCTCACGCTTTCTGGACTTCGCTCAATCGTTGCCGCCCGAACAGCAGCGCATGCTCGAATTGCTGTTCATCGACAACGTCAGCTACGTCGAAGTCGCGGCCACGCTCGGCATTCCCGTCGGTACCGTTCGTTCGCGGTTGTCCCGTTTGCGTTCGCGGTTGGATCGATACTTCGAGCGATTCGGCGGGCCGTGACTGCCGCTACCAGGCTCACACCGAGGGTTGCACGAGGCTGCATCAGCCGCGACAACCCGCGCTATTCGTTCACCACGCTCCCGGATTTCTCCATGACGCTCGAACCTTCCGAAACGCGCTTGCTCGATGCCCTGCGGCATGCCGATCAGATACGCCGAACGATGTCTCCGGGCGAACCTGCACAGTGGCGCGACTACGTCGAGTCGCTGCGCGGCGTATCGCTGGCGAACTGGAGTGCCACCACGGATCTCCAGATGAAGTTCGGATTGCTTCGCACGGTCATCAACGAAATCCGATGATCGGCATGGTCGAGCGCGCGTGTTTGCGCCTGTCGCTGGTGGCCGCACTTGGGTTCATTGGGCTGCCGGGCAGCGTATGTGCCACGGTGGACGCAAACCCCAGCCTCGCTGGGCCCTACGCGTCCGAAGCGTCCAAGCAGACGGTGATCGAGGTCCTCAATCGATTCGCCGCCGATCACGGCTTGATCATACAAGCCGGACACGGTGCCGCGAACACTTGGCAAGCAGTCAGGCTCGACGGATGGCTGCGGGCGCCGAACGGCCGCGCCTTTCTCGAGCAACTCGCCCAAGCGCACCACTTTTCGTGGTTCATCGCCGAACGAACGCTCTACCTCAGCGCGGCCCGCGACTCCGCCGTCGAACGTATCGCATTGAGCGGCGTGC
>NZ_JBQCDN010000382.1:0-9428 GCF_051961175.1 Trinickia sp.
TAGTGCTTCACGCGCGCGAGCGGGGCTTCATACGCCTCATGGCGGCGCTCAAATTCGAGAAAACCGGTTGCCTTGCCCATAGGGTGCTCTTCTTTCCAAAATCGTCGGTATCGGGGTGGGCCGGCGAGGCCGCGCGCAGCTCGAGCTCACTCGGGCGCGCGTCCGTCTTCGCCGGCCGCATCATTCTTGTCGAGGCGCCCGCCCTTCCGGTGCGGCGCCTCGCTAAAGCGTCGGCTGCTTACGCGGCCATCGCCTCCTTGGCCGCCTTCTTCGCGGCCAATTCGCCGAGTGCGCGCTTGTACTCCGCCGGGAAGACCTTGACGAACTGCCGGCGCGACGCATCCCAGTTCTCGAGCAGTGCCTTCGCGCGCGGCGAACCGGTGAACTGGAAGTGCCGCTCGACGAGACTCTTGAGCAGTGCTTCGTCCGTCATCCCGGCGTGCCAGAAGCCGCGATCGACCGTGCGCTCCTGCTCGGCCTGCTGCAGCACCGGCTCGAGCGCGACCATCGCCTTGTTGCACTTGCTCGCGAATGTGCCATCGACGTCGTAGACGAACGCCACACCGCCCGACATCCCCGCCGCGAAGTTGCGGCCCGTTTCGCCGAGCACGACCACCGTCCCGCCCGTCATGTACTCGCAGCCGTGATCGCCGGTGCCTTCCACCACCGCGCTCGCCCCCGAGTTACGCACGCAGAAACGCTCGCCGGCCACGCCGCGCAGATACGCTTCGCCCTCGAGCGCCCCGTACATCACCGTATTGCCGCAGATGATGTTTTCTTCCGACTTGCCGCGGAAATCGTTCGTCGGACGGATGATGATGCGCCCGCCCGAGAGCCCCTTGCCGACGTAGTCGTTCCCGTCACCGACGAGATCGAGCGTCACGCCGCGCGCGAGGAACGCGCCGAAGCTCTGGCCTGCCGTGCCCTTCAGCTGGATGTGGATCGCATCGTCGGCGAGTCCGTCATGGCCGTGCTTCTTCGCGATCACGCCCGAGAGCATCGCGCCGACGCTGCGGTTCACGTTGCGCACAGGTTGAATGAACGAGACATGCTCGCCGTTCTCGATCGCGGCACGCGCCTTCTCGATCAGCGTGTGATCGAGCGCGCGAACGAGACCGTGATCCTGCTCTTCGACGTGCTTGCGCGCGACTTCGCTGCCCACTTGCGGCTGATAGAACACCTTCGTGAAATCGAGCCCCTTCGCCTTCCAATGCTCGATGCCCTTCTTCATGTCGAGCAGATCCGAGCGGCCGATCAAGTCCTCGAACTTGCGGATGCCGAGCTGCGCCATGATTTCGCGCACTTCCTCGGCCACAAAGAAGAAGTAGTTGACGACATGCTCGGGCTGGCCTTGGAACTTGGCGCGCAGCACCGGATCTTGCGTCGCGACGCCGACCGGGCACGTATTCAGATGGCACTTGCGCATCATGATGCAGCCCTCGACGACGAGCGGTGCCGTCGCGAAGCCAAACTCGTCCGCGCCGAGCAGCGCGCCGATCACGACATCGCGGCCCGTCTTCATCTGGCCGTCGGCCTGCACGCGGATCCGGCCGCGCAGACGGTTCAGCACCAAAGTCTGCTGGGTTTCGGCCAGACCGAGTTCCCACGGCGTACCGGCATGCTTCACCGACGACAGCGGCGACGCGCCCGTGCCGCCGTCATGGCCGGCGATCACGACGTGATCGGCCTTCGCCTTGGCCACGCCCGCGGCCACCGTGCCCACGCCCACTTCGGACACGAGCTTCACCGAAATGCTCGAAACGGGATTGACGTTCTTCAGATCGTGGATGAGCTGCGCCAAGTCCTCGATCGAATAGATGTCGTGGTGCGGCGGCGGCGAAATCAGGCCGACACCCGGCACCGAGTAGCGCAGCTTGCCGATGTATTCGGACACCTTGTGGCCCGGCAGCTGACCGCCCTCGCCGGGCTTCGCGCCTTGCGCCATCTTGATCTGGATCTGGTCAGCCGATGCCAGATACTCGGCGGATACGCCGAAGCGGCCCGACGCGACCTGCTTGATCTTCGAACGCAGCGAATCGCCGTCCTTCAACGGAATGTCGCGCACGACTTCGCTGCCGATCACCGATGCCAGCGTATCGCCATTCTTGATCGGAATGCCGCGCAGCTCGTTGCGATAGCGCGTGTCGTCCTCGCCGCCCTCGCCCGTGTTCGACTTGCCGCCGATACGGTTCATCGCGATGGCCAGCGTGGCATGCGCTTCGGTGCTGATCGAGCCCATCGACATCGCGCCCGTCGCGAAGCGCTTGACGATGTCCTTGGCCGATTCCACTTCGTCGACGGGGATCGCCTTCGTCGGTTCGACCTTGAACTCGAACAGGCCGCGGAACGTCATGTGACGGCGCGTCTGATCGTTGATCAGGTGCGCGTATTCCTTGTACGTCTGATACGAGTTGCTGCGCGTCGAATGTTGCAGCTTGGCGATCGCGTCGGGCGTCCACATGTGATCTTCGCCGCGCACGCGATAAGCGTACTCGCCGCCCGCGTCGAGCATGTTCGCGAGCACCGGGTTGTCGCCGAACGCCTCCTTGTGCAGGCGAATCGCTTCCTCGGCCACGTCGAACAGGCCGATGCCGCCCACCTTCGATGCCGTGCCGTGGAAGTACTTCTCGACCAGATCGCCGGCCAGGCCGACCGCTTCGAAGATCTGCGCACCCGTGTACGACATGTAGGTGGAGATGCCCATCTTCGACATGACCTTCTGCAAGCCCTTGCCGACCGCCTTCGTGAAGTTGTAGACGGCCTTCTCCGGCGACAGATCGCCCTTGAGCCCCGCGGCCAGCTGCGCCAGCGTCTCCATCGCGAGGTACGGATGGACCGCTTCCGCACCGTAACCGGCGAGCAGTGCGAAGTGATGAACTTCACGCGCCGAGCCCGTCTCGACGACGAGGCCCGTGCTCGTGCGCAGCCCGTGCGAGACGAGGTGCGTGTGGATCGCGGCCGTGGCCAGGAGCGCCGGGACGGCGACGTTGTCGCGATCGGTGCGGCGATCGGACACGATCAGCATGTTGTAGCCGGACTTGACCGCATCGACGGCTTCCGCGCACAGCGAAGCGAGCCGCGCCTCGATCCCTTCCTTGCCCCATGCCACGGGATAGCAGATGTTCAGTTCGTAGGAGCTGAACTTGCCGCCGGTGTATTGATCGATCGCGCGGATCTTCGCGATGTCCTTGAAGTCGAGCACCGGCTGCGAGACTTCGAGCCGCATCGGCGGGTTGATGTTGTTCGTGTCGAGCAGGTTCGGCTTCGGGCCGACGAACGAGACGAGCGACATCACCATGTTCTCGCGGATCGGGTCGATCGGCGGGTTCGTGACCTGCGCGAACAGCTGCTTGAAGTAGTGATAAAGCGTCTTGTTCTTGTTCGACATGACGGCGAGCGGCGAATCGTTGCCCATCGAGCCGATCGCTTCCTCGCCTTGCTGCGCCATCGGCGCCATCAGGAACTTCAAATCTTCCTGCGTGTACCCGAACGCCTGCTGGCGATCGAGCAGCGCCGCCGCCTCGCGGCGTTCGGTCGCGACGTCTTCCGCCTTCGGCTCGATCTCGTCGAGCTTGATGCGCACGGCGTCGATCCAGCTCTTGTAGGGCTTGGCGTTGGCCAAGTTGTCCTTCAGTTCCTTGTCGCCGATGATGCGGCCGTGTTCCATATCGATGAGGAACATCTTGCCCGGCTGCAGGCGCCACTTCTGGACGATCTTCGATTCGGGAATCGGCAGCACGCCCGATTCCGACGCCATGATGACGAGATCGTCTTCGGTGATGATGTAGCGCGCCGGACGCAGCCCGTTACGATCGAGCGTCGCGCCGATCTGGCGGCCGTCGGTAAACGCGATGGCGGCGGGGCCGTCCCACGGCTCCATCATCGCGGCATGGTATTCGTAGAAAGCGCGACGGTTCTCGTCCATCAGCGTGTGTTGTTCCCACGCTTCGGGAATCATCATCATCATCGCGTGCACGAGCGGATAACCCGCCATCACCAGCAGTTCGAGGCAGTTGTCGAACGAAGCCGTATCGGACTGGCCCGGATAGATGAGCGGCCACAGCTTAGGCAGATCGTCGCCGAGCACCGCGCTCGCGATCGCCCCGGTGCGCGCGTTGAGCCAGTTGACGTTGCCCTTCACCGTGTTGATTTCGCCGTTGTGGGCGATCATCCGGTACGGGTGCGCGAGTTCCCATGCGGGGAATGTGTTCGTCGAGAAACGCTGGTGCACGAGCGCGAGCGCCGAGACCACGCGTTCGTCTTGCAGATCGCGGTAGTAGACACCCACCTGCCCGGCGAGCAGCAGGCCCTTGTAGACCACCGTGCGCGCCGACATCGACGGCACGAAGTACTCCTTGCCGTGCTTGAGCTTGAGCGCCTGGATGCGGTGGCTCGCCGTCTTGCGGATGACGTACAGCTTCCGTTCGAGCGCGTCGGTGACCATGATGTCGCGCCCGTGGCCGATGAAGATCTGGCGGATCACGGGCTCGGTCGCCTTCACGGTGGGCGAGATCGGCATCGCGTGATCGACGGGCACATCGCGCCAGCCGAGCACGACCTGCCCTTCCGCCTTCACCGTCCGCTCGAGTTCCTGCTCGCAGGCCAGGCGCGAAGCATGTTCCTTCGGCAAGAAGATCATGCCGACGCCATATTCCCCGGCCGGCGGGAGCGTCACGCCTTGGCGCGCCATCTCCTCGCGGTAGAACGCATCGGGGATCTGAATCAGGATGCCCGCGCCGTCGCCCATCAACGGATCCGCGCCGACGGCGCCCCGGTGGTCGAGGTTCTCGAGAATCTTCAGGCCCTGCTGGATGATGTCGTGGCTCTTCTGGCCCTTGATATGAGCGACAAAGCCGACGCCGCAGGCGTCGTGCTCGTTGCTCGGGTCGTACAGACCTTGGGCGGCGGGGACCGATTGGATCGGTTGATGGTCGTTCATGGGGGACACCGTCTATCAGAGGCCTTAGCGGCCGTTCTTCGCATGAGGATTCGCGCAGATTCGCTGCCAGCGTGCGCTGGTGGCGCGAAACATCGCACTTGTCGCGGATGACCGGGGGTGGAGAGGCGCCGCGGTGGCGGAGCGCGCTTATGGCGCGGGCACCCGCCGGAAATCGGAATATACGCGACGAATCAATAAAATAGCAAACAAAACGACATGATAAGACCCCATTAAACGAGATGCGCCGCCTTGGTGCTGTTTTATTGGGGCCGTATCGAAATGGGGCAAACAAAAACGGCACCGTTGAGTGCCGTCTCATGGGCCACATTCAGGCCGCGCGCAAACAAGGCCGGACGCGGGTCCGGTCCGGCCGCTTGCATCGCCGCGGTTACTGCTGATGTGGCGGCTGCGGGGACTGCTGCGTCTCCCGCACTTTCTTGGGCCGGCCGCGCGGCAGCGGCGACACCCGCCGGTTGGCCGCTCGCGCCGCCCACTCGCGATACGAATCGCCGCCGAGCACCCATCCCTTCAGGGTGGCCTGTTGCAACTCGTTGGCCTCGCGCTCGTCGAGCGGCTGCTCGCACAAATCCTTGTATGCGCGTTGCCGTTCGAACGGTGTATTGCCGAGCGACCAGTACAGCGGGTGATCGGTCACGAGGCTGTCGACCGTGAGCCCGATGTGATGCCGATAGCTCGACCATCGATAGTCTTCCGCTGCGCTCACGAGCTGCGCACGCACGGGACATAACTCGATGACCCGGCTGGCCAGCAGAAAGTAGCGCTCGCCCTCGATGACCGTTGCACGGTAGCGCCCTTCCCAGAGCGTCCCGCGCCGGGCATAGCGGCGATTGAAGTGCGCCACATAGCGCCGGCCCACGGCCTGCATGGCCTTGGGCAAGCTGGTTTCGTCACTGGGCGTGACGAGCAGCTGCACCGCGCCGGGCATGAGGACATAGGCGTGGACGTCGAGGTGGTGATCGCGTGAGGCGGCTTTCAAGCAATCGACGAAAAGCTCGTAATCCTGCTCGTCGACAAAGGCGGGCTGCTGATCGAGTCCGCGCAGGATAACGTGCTGCGGCTGTTTCGGAACGTAAAGACGTGCGAGCCGTGCCATGCTGGATTCCGTTTAGTACGTTGGTGATTACCCCAAGGGACGACGCGGCGTTCGCAACGTTTGCGAAGACGCACGCGGCTTCGAGCGAACACGCGCGCAGCTTAGGGAGAATGCTCTAGCATGCGCGCTTGGTTTGTTTCAAACCTTCTACTCATAATAGGCGGGCCTTTCATGGAGGAGCACATAGATGAAATTAAAACAGGCCATCACAGGGGCCGTGGCAGCGCTTGCGTTCGCAACGGCCGCCCATGCCCAAACGGCCGGGACTTTCTACGTAACGTCGGGGTGGTTCCATTTAGCACCTCAGAGCGCTAGCGACAACCTGGAGTTGATGAACTTCGCCGGCCAACAGGTCAATCAGTACCAACCGAACACCGGCGCGAGAATCGACAACTCGGACACGGTCGGCCTGAGCATCGGCTACTTCGTCACCGATCACCTTTCCACGGAGTTTGAACTCGGCATCCCGCCTAAGTTCGACATCGATGGCGCCGACAGCTTCGGGCAATTCGGCAAGCTCGGCAGCGCGAGGCAGTGGAGCCCCGCCCTGCTGTTCAAGTGGAATTTCTTGAAGCCCACGGACAAGTTCCGCCCTTACCTGGGCCTCGGCGTGACACGCGTGTGGTTCACGGACGCTCAGATCACCAACACCGCCTTCGAAAACAATGTCTTGCACGGTCCGACCTCCGTTTCGACGGATCGTTCCTGGGCGCCCGTGTTCAACGCGGGTTTCAACTATTCGTTCAACAAACACTGGTTCGCCGGCCTGTCGATTTCCTACATCCCAGTCAGCGTCACGGCCACGCTCACGACGACGAATATCGGTCCGTTTGGCTTGACAGCTCAGACTCAAGCAAAGATCAGGCTCAACCCGATCGTTACCTACGCGAAGATCGGCTACGCCTTCTAAAGCCTAGGTCGAAATTCGGCGCATGCCTATCCGCCGCCGCACAGTTGCGGCGGCGTTGTAATTTCGACCGCCTGAAAATAACACCGATACACTTTCTACCCGCCCGTCGTCTCACGTCTTCGAGCTCCCGGTACCGGGCCGACGATGGGTACGCGACCGGGCACGGCCACGCGCAGGCATCGAAGTTGCGGCGCCTGAGTTCTCCCCGCATCGGATTCGCGGGTTCGTTTATCCCGCTATTCATCTTTGACGGAGCGACCATGACCGCACTACCGAATACGAGAGACGCGCTTGAAACATCGTGGACGAATGCCGGCCGGCACGCGCGCCGGATTGCGCGGCATAGCCGCCACGCCGCCGAGGGCATTGGCGGCGAAATGCGCGAGCTACTCTCGGAATTGGAAGAAACGCTGGCGGACGGCACGCAAGCCGACGCCGCTGTCTTGCGTGAGCAGATGAGAAAGCGCCTCGACGCCGCGCGCGCACGGCTCGACGGGGCGCGCGAGACGTTTCGCGGCCGCGCGGTCGCGACACTGAGCGACGCGCAAAGCTACATCCGAGAAAACCCGTGGGAGACGATGGCCGTCGTAGGGGGCCTCGCGCTACTGACGGGTTGGCTGTTGGCGCGCAATCGCTGAGCGGCCGGCGCGCCGGCGGGTGGCGATCGCGCTGCATCCGCCGCGCTGCATCGGCGGAGTGCTCGTGCGCCGCTGCTCCGGTTTGCTGCTCCGGTTTGCTGCTCCGGTTTGCTGCTCCGGTTTTTGCTGCTCCGGTTTGCTGCCAGCGACCGGCGCCCCCTATCGGCAACCGGGTTAGGCCAGGAAGTCCGGCCCGATGAGGTCGATGCGATCGGTGCAGATCGTATCGACGCCCCACCGGGCGAGCGTGCGCGCACGTTCCGGCTCGTTCACCGTATAAGCGAGTATGAAGAGGCCCGCGGCCTTGATCGCCTGTACGAGCGGCGCATCGAGCCGTCGATGATCGGCATGCAGCGAGACGCAGGCCAGCGCGTCAGTGAGTTTGCGCCAATCGTTCGGCACCGCGCCGAACAGCAATCCACGCGGCAACGACGGCTGCGCGTCGCGGGCAGCGGCAAGCGCGTCGATCGAAAACGAAGAGAGCAGCGGCGGCAGGCCCGAGCCCTGCCACAGCCGCTCGGCCTCTTGCGCAACGAGCCGCCCCGTCGCCGTGTCACGACCCGGGCACGGCTTGATCTCGATATTGGCCGCGAGGCCATGCGCCGCACACCGCTCGTGCACTTGAGCGAGCGTCGGCATCCGCTCCCCTGCGAAACGCGCATCGAACCAGCTGCCGGCGTCCAGCGTCGCAAGCTCGGCATAAGACTTGCGCGCCGCCGCGCCGCGTCCGTTCGATGTCCGATCGACCGTATCGTCGTGCAGCAGGAACACCACGTTGTCAGCCGAGAGCTTCGCATCGAACTCGATCATTTTCAGGCCGCGCCCGGCGCCGGTGTCGATCGCCGCCAGTGTGTTCTCCGGCGCCAGCGCGCCGCCGCCGCGATGCGCGACGATCCGCGGATACGGCCAACGAGGCTGGCCAGCCGGGGCGGATGCGGTGGTATTCGCGCTTGTCGTCATAGGTTTGGTCTCCCGATTGTCGAGTGCACCGCCGGCCTGCCCCCGGCGGCGGGCGCGGCGTTCAAAACGCGCGTTTGCCCGTGGCGGGATCGAAGAAATGCAGATGTTCGCGCGGCAACGCTACGGGAATGACCTCACCATTGCGCGGGCGATCCCGATGCCCCAGGCGAGGTGACGTCATGCGCGCCCCAGCGGCCGTGAATGAGATTATCCGCGCCCAACAGTTCGCATGACTCCACGGCAAGCGGTCGTCGCCAGCCGCGTGTGCAGCTGCTGAATTTCGAGCCGCATTTGAACGCGCAGCTTCGCGTCGCTTGCAACCCTTGATCATTTAGTCATCCTAAGTTAACGCCCTGCGAAACCCGGGCGCCGTATCGTTCCACTACCAAAATGGCAACGTTTTCATCGCGACCGGGCGAGGATTCTAGTGTCCTGTCCCGTAAGTTCTTTGATAAATGAAATTGTCCATTTGGTGTCGGCCGGAGTTAGCGCTTTAGCGCTTACTCCGGCCCCATGCAAAGCTCGTCGGCCGGCGTTAGCGCTTTAGCGCTTACACCCGCCCCATGCAAAGCTCGTCACGCAAGAAGCGAGCAACCGCCATAGCCGTAGATATGGCAACGACGAGCGACGCCGCCTGGCGGTCAAATGGGCGATTTCATATCAAAGGAACTTGCGGGACAGGGCACTAGTTATCGTTGATGACAAATAGACGTTGATATTCTTTCAACGCGTAACGATCGGTCATGCCGGCGATGTAATGCGCGATGAGGCGCGGTTGCGCGGCGGCGTCTTCGGCGAGGTAAGCGGGCGGCAGGAGCCGCGGATCTTCCCTGAATGCGTCGAACAATCCCCGGATGACACGCTGCG
>NZ_JBQCDN010000383.1:0-3376 GCF_051961175.1 Trinickia sp.
TACATGGCTCGCCGCTTCAAGCATGTTCGATTTGGCAAGTCGTTGGAGACCAAAAGCTTTCTGGACGATCTGCTAAGCGTTCCAGATCTCGCCGCTGGCGTCATTCAAGATCTCCTGCAGGCGCAGCACACTGGTGTAGACAACATTCCAGGCGGGGACGAGAAGATTCCCCTGATCCGGTGGACTGCAACTCCCTCCAAATTCCTGTCGAAGATAACGCTTCAAATTGTTCGAACAGAGGACGGTGAAATCGGCACCGGGATCGTCAACATCGTCCCGGCGGCAGAAGGCGGCAGGCAGCAACGTTAGTGTTCTGAAATCCGCGACGAAACGTGGATTGGCGCGAAATGAACGGCCGCGAAGTGATGCTGAGCCGACGCTGCGTTGTCTGCCTGACCACAAGGGCGAACGACGCATCATGGCCGACTACCGCCCGATGTGTCTGGCAGTCACTGGCCCGTCGCCTCAGCTTCAGCAAGGAAAACCGGGGCACTCAGTGTTGACGCTGCATGGTGCGGTAGTCGAGGTGCGCGCGACTGCTCAAGGGGCGATGAAACCGAGGGAAGGCTGCGTCGGGGTGCTTACAATTCGGCGCTATCAAAAGGCGGGCTCTCCGGATTGTTGCATGGATGACTTCTCGTCCCCTTCGTCCTGTTTCATTTCCACGCGTGCCCGACATCGCATCGCGACGCTCACAATCCGGGACGATGTCCTGACGCTCGTGCGTCGCGGAATCGAGACTGTGCTGGGAAATCGCGCCCCCATCACTCCCCCACCCAAGACCCTCGCAGATCGCTCTCATTGAGCAATTGCAGGAGCGTCTGTGCGGGACGACTGAGCCGCTTCGCCGCTAGCGCGATGAATTCGATGTCGGGCAGGGCAGGAAGGCTGGCAGCATTCACCGGTTGCGACAACCCCCGCCCCGACAAGTATTGCGCACGAACGGTAATGCCGAGCCCCGCGCGCGCCGCCGCGACGCAACCCGAGTGGCTACTGCTCGTACAAACGACCTGCCAGCGAAAATCGGTCTCCGCCAGCGCATCGAGCACGACCGCGCGTGTAACGCTAGGCTCGGCCACAAGGATCAACGGCAACGGCTGTTCAAGATCGACGAGGGTACCCGTCCGCGCGATCCATTCGAGCCGCCCCGTAAACAACGGAACGCCGCGCTTATCACCGAGCCGTCGTTTGCCGATCATCAAATCGATCGACCCAGCGTCGAGCAATTCATAAAGCCGCCCCGTCATGCCGATGACGATTTCGAGTTCGACATCGGGGTGCGCATTGCGAAACGCAGCCAGCACCGTAGGCAGCGGGCCAAGCGCAATGTCATCGGATGACCCCAGCCGGACCCGCCCCTTCAACCGCGGGCCGCGGAACTGCGACTCGGCGCGATTCAACGCCTGCAAGATCACCCCGGCATGAGCAAGCATCGCCTCCCCATCGACCGTCATCGCGAGCGAGTGCGTGTCGCGCACCAATAGGCGCCGGCCGACCGCCTCTTCGAGACGACGAATATGTTCGCTGACACTCGACTGAGTCAGACCCAACTGCCGTGCCGCCTCCGTGAAGCTTTGGCACGCCGAGACAGTCGCGAACGATTTCAACCAGACAGGATTGAGCATGATGACGCGATTGTTATCGGCAATGCCGATAACAGTCAATGCCGTTAGTGGGGTTCTCGATTGAAACCGATTCCAATATCATGATCGGGTTTCCAAGGATTGCGTTGCATCGCCTGCGGTCCTCCGCGGCGGCCACGCACTCGAGCACTCCAGAATGAGCAAAGAATCAAGCCATACCGCGCTGTTGTGGATCGTCGCCACGGGATTTTTTATGCAGGCGCTGGACACGACGATCGTCAACACTGCGCTGCCGTCCATCGCCCATAGCCTGGGTGTCCGCCCCCTGGCGATGCAGTGGGCCATCGTCGCCTACACGCTGACCATGGCGACGATCACACCCGCCTCCGGCTGGCTCGCCGATCGCTTCGGCACGCGCCGCGTTTATTTCTGCGCGATCCTGATTTTCGTGCTCGGCTCGCTGTGCTGTGCCAGCGCGCATACGCTCGCGCAATTGGTGATCGCTCGTGTGCTGCAAGGCGTCGGCGGCTCCATGCTGTTGCCGATTGGCCGGCTGGCCGTGTTGCGTGCCGTCAGCAGCGAACAATATGTCTCGGCGCTCGCGCTGATTTCCATCGCGGGGCAGGTGGGCCCGATCGTGGGGCCCACGCTTGGCGGCTGGTTCGTCGAAGCCGCCTCGTGGCATTGGATCTTTCTGATCAACGTGCCGATCGGCGCGGTGGGGTTGATTGCCGTCTACCGCTATTTGCCAAGCGCGAACGGCAGCTCGGCCCCAAGGTTCGATCTGGCCGGCTGCGCGCTGCTCTCGCTATGCATGATTGCGTTCTCGCTTGCCGTCGATGCGCCGACGCAATCGCATCGCGCCGCGTGGTCGCTCGCGCTGTTCATGCTGGGGCTCATTGCCGCGCTGGCCTATGTGCCCTATGCGCGCCGCCGCCGCAATCCACTGTTCAAGCTCTCGCTGTTTCGGGAGCCTAACTTCAGCGTGGGGTTGACCGGAAATCTCGTCTGCCGGATCGGAACCAGCGCAGTGCCGTTTTTGGTGCCGTTGCTGCTGCAACTCCAACTCGGCTACACGCCGTTGCATTCCGGCTTGATGATGTTGCCCGCCGCGCTCTCGGGCGCGGTAGCCAAACGCTGGATCGCACCGTTGATCCGCCGCTATGGTTACGGCACCTTCTTGTTGGTCAACACAGTCATCGTCGGTGCTTCGATCGTTGCGTTCGCACTGATTTCTCAGGCTACGCCGACCATTGTCGCGATCGTCGTGCTGGCGATTTTCGGGGCGGCCAATTCGATGCAGTTCGCCGCGATGAACAGCGTGACGCTGAAAGGGCTCTCGCACGAAGACGCCGGAGGGGGCAACAGTCTCTTTTCGATGGTGCAGATGCTGGCGATGGGCCTGGGCGTATCGATCGGCGGCACGCTGGTCAAGCTGTTTGCCGATCAATCGGGATCGGCCAGCTTTGGGTTCCGCATGAGCTTTGTCTGTGTGGGCGTCATCACCCTCATCGCGGCGTTGATCTTCCGCCGAATTGAAGAGACGCCGACAGCCGCATCCGCCGGTCAACCCGCTGCAGCCGCGATTCCCTTAGACGCCACAAGCGGCGGCGGTCGATAGCGGCTGCATCGTGCTCGCGTTCATGGGAGCAGGTTTGCCGAAGTGATAGCCCTGCATCAAGCTGCAGCCGAGCTCGGCGAGGACGGCCGCTTGTCGATCGGTCTCCACGCCTTCGATCACACAACTGAGTTCGAGGTTGCGGCACAGTTCGACAATGCTGCGAACGATCTTC
>NZ_JBQCDN010000384.1:0-2954 GCF_051961175.1 Trinickia sp.
CGGCTGCTCGCCGCGGGCGCACGCGCGATGCTGACGATGGAACAGCGCGATGCACAGCTCGGCTTCGTGAGCCCCGCGATTGTCGACGTCACCGACGTACGCGAGTTGCCGGACGAAGAGCACTTCGGCCCGCTCGCGCAGATCATTCGCTATGGCGATTTCGACGAAGCGATCGCGCGTGCGAACGACACCGTCTATGGCTTGTCGGCGGGGCTGCTCGCCGACGACGAAGCGCGCTGGACGCACTTTCATCGCACGATCCGCGCGGGCATCGTCAACTGGAATCGTCCCACGAACGGGGCCTCGTCGGCGGCGCCGTTTGGGGGCACGGGCCGCTCCGGCAATCATCGGCCCAGCGCTTACTATGCGGCCGACTACTGCGCTTATCCGATGGCCTCGGTGGAAAGCGCGCAACTCACGATGCCCGCGAGCGTTTCGCCGGGCCTCCAGTTTTAAGAATCGAGCAAGGATCGACGATGCAAGCACGGGAAGCCAACTTCGACGGACTCGTAGGTCCGACGCACAACTATGCGGGGCTGTCGTTCGGTAACGTGGCGTCGCAGTCGAACGAGAAATCGGTCGCCAATCCGCTCGCCGCCGCCAAGCAGGGCTTGCGCAAGATGAAGCAGCTCGCCGATCTCGGCTTCTTGCAGGGCGTGCTGCCCCCGCAGGAGCGGCCCTCGCTGCGTCTGCTGCGCGAGCTCGGTTTTTCGGGCTCCGAGCAGAAAGTGATCGAGCGCGCGGCGAAAGAAGCGCCCGAGCTGCTGGCCGCAGCCAGTTCGGCCTCCGCGATGTGGACGGCGAATGCGGCGACGGTCAGTCCGTCGTTCGACACGCAAGACGGCCGCGTGCATTTCACGCCAGCCAACCTCACGAGCAAGCTGCACCGCGCGATCGAGCACGAGGCGACGCGCCGCACGCTGTCGGCGATCTTCGCCGATCCGACGCGGTTCGTCGTGCACGAGGCGTTGCCTGGCACCCCTGCGCTCGGCGATGAAGGCGCGGCGAACCACACGCGGTTTTGCGCGCAGTACGGCGAGCGCGGCGTCGAATTCTTCGTCTATGGGCGCAGCGAGTATCGCCGTGGTCCGGAGCCTGTGCGATATCCGGCGCGTCAAACGTTCGAAGCGAGCCGCGCGGTCGCGCAGCGGCATGGCCTGGCGGAAGAGGGCACTGTCTACGCGCAGCAGCGCCCCGATGTCATCGATGCGGGCGTGTTTCATAACGACGTCATCGCGGTGGGTAACCGGCAAACGCTGTTTTGCCACGAACGCGCGTTCGTCGAACAAAGCGCGGTCTATGATCAGTTGCGAACGCAACTATCGAAGGCGGGGGCACAGTTCAACGTCATCGAAGTACCGGATGCACGCGTGAGCGTGGCCGACGCCGTGTCGTCGTATTTGTTCAACAGTCAGCTGCTCACGCGTCCCGATGGCCGCGACGTGCTCGTCGTCCCGCAGGAATGCCGCGAGAATCCGCATGTGGCCGCTTATCTCGACGATCTGGCGAACGGTGCGGGTCCGATCGACGACGTGCTCGTTTTCGATCTGCGCGAAAGCATGAAGAACGGCGGCGGGCCCGCTTGCTTGCGGTTGCGCGTGGTCTTGAGCGAAGCCGAGCGGCAGGCGGTCGCACCGGGTGTGTGGATCGACGATGCGCTGTTCGGGCGGCTCGATGCATGGATCGGCAAGCACTATCGCGACCGGCTCGCGCCGAGCGATCTGGGCGATCCGAGCCTGCTCGTCGAATCGCGGACGGCGCTCGACGAGCTGACGCAAATCCTCGGCCTGGGCTCGTTGTATGACTTCCAGCGCTGACGCCGGCAACACGCCGTCGATGCTCGCCGATTTTCTGGCGTTCACGCTTTCGGGGGCGCGGCCCGGTGACGGGGAGGCGCAAGGCGAGTGTGCGCACGGCCTCGTGCGTTACCAGTGGCTGGGCGAGGGCGTGATCGAACTCGTGCCCGCCGCGTGGCCGGAGGGGTGCCCGTCGAATAGCGTGCTTGTTTCGGCGGGTGTGCACGGCGATGAAACCGCACCGATCGAGTTGTTATCGCGGATGCTCGCCGATATTGCGAGCGGGAGCGTGCCGCTTGCCTGCAGGCTTGGCATCGCACTCGGCAATGTCGCCGCGATGCGTGCAGGGTGCCGTTATATCGACGATGACCTGAACCGGCTCTTTTGCGGCCGGCATGCGAACTTGCCGGACAGCTGCGAGGCGCCGCGCGCGCGTGCTTTGGAGGCGGCGGCGGGGCGCTTTTTCGCATTGGCGCCGGACGATATCCGTTTGCGCTGGCACATCGACATGCACACGGCCATTCGGGCCTCGGTGTTCGAGCGCTTCGCGCTATTGCCGCATACGGGCAAGCGGCCAACGCACGCGATGTTCGAGTGGCTTGCGGATGCGCGTATCGAGGCGGTGCTGTTGCATACGGCCAAGGGCAATACGTACACGCATTTCACGGCGGAATCGTTCGGTGCTAACGCCTGTACGCTAGAACTCGGCAAGGTACGGCCGTTCGGTGAAAACGACCTCTCGCGCTTTGCGGGTGCCGACCGTGCGGTTCGCGCTCTGGTCGCAGGCACGAGCGAGCGGGGCCCAGCGCCGATGCCGCGCGTGTTTACCGTGGTTGGCCAAATCATGAAGCATAGCGACGCGTTCGAGCTTTTCATGGCTGACGACGTCGCCAATTTCACGGCATTCGAGAAGGGCACGTTGTTGGCGCGCGATGGCGACTACCGGTATACGGTCTCGCACGACGAAGAACGGATCGTATTCCCCAATCGGACGGTGAAGGCCGGGTTGCGGGCCGGGCTGACCGTCATCGAGACGACGCGGGAGACGCTGGCGAACCTCGAGTCCTAGGGCCTGTTCACGCTAATTCCAGGCTTGCGAACCCTGATTGAAACAATCCTTTTTGGGGCTGGCTACCAGAAGGGCCGATCGCTGCGTCA
>NZ_JBQCDN010000385.1:0-6579 GCF_051961175.1 Trinickia sp.
TTAACCAAGTCTTAAGCTTGCAGTGCAATGCTGGTACCAGCGACTGTGTATGTCCAGGCAGCTCAGGCGCGTGTTGCCGCGCACACAGGAGTGACAGAGGCCGCAGCGGACATCGGCGGAACGACAAGCAGCGGGGGGGTCCGGCCATCAAATCCGCGCTCATGATTGGGCCGCGATGTACGGTCATCATTGATGTCGCCCTGCCGCGCCGATTTCGCAGATCGTCGAAGCAATGGAGGATGAACTCATGTCACAGAGCTTGCGTCAACTGCTCGCATACGCTGCAATCTCACTCGCTTCGTCGCTTGCGGTAGCGAGTGAGCCAGCCAAGGTCGCCGTCAAGCTCTCTGACGACGGCAACGGACACATGTCGTTATCATTAAGCCCGTCGAAGATCCCTCCAGGCCCCGTCGAATTCACGATCGAGAACGCATCGCGCACTATGCAGCACGAGTTCCTGTTCGCGCCGTGGGCGGGGTCCGATGGCGCTCTCCCCTATGATAAGCACGCTCAGCAGGTTGATGAAAACAAGGTGAAAGGATTGCAGGGCGTCGAGGATCTTCGTCCGCTCGAGACCGTGACAGCGAGGTTCACGCTGAAGGAAGGTCGATATGTCGTCCTTTGCAACGAGCCCGGCCATTATCGCGACTACATGCGTGCCAGCCTCATCGTCGGGGCACGCAAGTAGGTCCGCACACGCCGCCGTTGATCACGCTACGCTTGCCCGTGGAAAATAGTGCAGGCGGATGGCGAGCGTAATCAACGGCGGCGCGATGATGTCCACGGCAGAAGGTCGGCGATCGTGCATATTTACGCGATCGCTCCGACCGCGTGGAACAACTCCTCTTCCTGTGCGCAATGCAGGCGCACGATTGCTTCCAGCCCGTACAGCAACCGCTGTAGCTCCCGCAACTGAACGGCGTCGGGCCCGTCGGACGTCATGGTCGCGGTCATTTTCTTGAGCAACCGAGCTATCCTGAAAATTTCCCGGTGTGCGCCGCTCATCGCCGCGAGCGGGTCCTCGCCTCCAAGGAGCGGTGCGAGACGCGGGTAGACGTCGACGTCATCGGATCGCTCATGCGGGAGCAGATGCCGATCCAGGGAATCGTTCACGTCGGACAGCGCACTTGCCACAGTGGAACCCGACAGATGCGGTAGACCATCTGCGAGGTCCCTGATTTGCTTCAACACCGGCGCGAGTGCCGCGTGTTCGGCCTTCAGTTGCTCGACGTCGATGAGCCCCAGCTCGCCCGCCGCCGACATCGAGCGGGATCGCGAAACGCGTAGCGCGTTGATGATGACGATCACGTCGATCACCTCCTGAAGCATCGCGCCGACGATTGGCGGAAGGAAGCCGAACGCTGCGACACCCATCGCCGCGATGGAGAGCGCCATACCCGCCGTCACGCTCTGGACCGCGATCCGACGCGAGCGCCGGGCGATACTCAAGGCATCCACCAGGCGATCCAGCCGGTCCACCAGCAGAACGACATCCGCGGCCTCGGACGAGGCGGCCGCACCGCGGGCCCCCATCGCAACGCCGACATCAGCCGCTGCAAGCGCGGGGGCATCGTTCACGCCATCGCCGACCATGATCACGACGCCTTGGTGTCGCGCAGCCTGGATGGCAGCGAGTTTGTCTGCCGGCGTCTGCTCCGCCCGTACTTCTGTCACGCCCAGGAGTGTGCCGACGGTCTCCGCGACATCTCGCCTGTCGCCGGTAAGCATCACCAGCTTCGCGATTCCTTCACGCTTGAGCAGGCGCAGCGCCCTTGGCGTCTCCAGCCGCACCTGATCGGCCATCTGAATTGCGCCGATCATGACGCCGTCCACGCCGACGAATACAGCCGCCCCGCCTTCGAAGCCCACATTGCGCAGGAAGACTTCGCTCCACGGAGCGACCGTCGTGTGTGCAGCGACATAAGCGAAGCCGCCCATCGTGACTGTCCTGCCCTCGACCTGCCCCGTCAGGCCCGCGCCGGAGGTTTCCGTTACCGCCGACGGCGGGCCAAGGCAGATGTCGCGTTCGCGCGCGGCGATCGTCAATGCTTCGGAAATGACGTGGCCGGACGCTTGCGCCAATGACGCCGCGAAACGCAGTACCGCGTCCGCGGTCACCTCAGGCCCGCACTCGATCGAGACGAGACGTGCGCGCCCGCCGGTGAGTGTCCCCGTCTTGTCGAAGAACAGGATGGAGGCCACCGCGAGCCGCTCCAGCGCGCCACCGCCTTTCACCAGAATTCCACGCTTTGCGCAGAGCGACATGCCGGACACAATTGCCACTGGCACGGCAAGAATCAGGGGGCACGGCGTCGCGACGACGAGCACGGCGAGCGCCCGCGCAACATGACCGGTAACGAGCCAGCTGCCGCCAGCAACGAGCAGAGAGACGAGCACGAAGAACAGCGCGTACCGGTCGGCGAGCCGAGTTGCCGGGCTGCGCTCCCGCTGAGCCGCCTGGACCATGCGAACAATGCCGGCGAACGTGCTGCCTGTGGCACTTGAGGATGCAATCATTTCGAATGGCGCACCAGCGTTGACGATGCCGCTGCAAACGGATTCACCCGCTAATCGCCGTTGGATCGCCGACTCGCCGGTCAACATGGATTCGTCCAACTCCGCGATACCGATCAGGGATCCGTCTACGGGTACGAACTCACCACTACGTACGAGCAGCCGGTCACCGCGTTCAACGAAGTTGAGGGCAACCGAGTGCCATTCGCCGTTTTCCAATCGGGTAGCCTGACGCGGCGCGCGGCTCAACAACACGGTCATCTCACGCCTCGCACGGTGCTGCGCATACTGTTCGAGCGCACGGCCGCTCGCCACCATCAATGCGATGACGGCTGCGGCGAGCGTTTCACCGAGGACCAGCGCGAGACCGATTGCGAGCCATGCGAGGACGTCGACGCCCGCTTCACGCTTGAGTATCGATTTCGCGATCGACACCGTCAGTGCGAGGACAATCGGCAACGCACCCGAAAGCCACACGACATGGGCAAGCGGACTCACGCCGAGCACACTGCACACGGCCCCTGCCGTCAGCGTGACCGCCGAGACGATCAACAGTCCGAAGTCAATGGAGCGGAAAAATTGCGGCATGTCGTCTATGCGAGTGAAGGCGTGCCCCCACTCTATCCTCCGGGAAAGCTTTACGTCGCACACTCCTCGAACGCCGCTAGCGCGTGCGCCGCGTACACAGATCATCACTAGCGCGTTGGCGCCGGCAAGCCATCGAGATAGCGTCGTGCGCTCGTGCGTTGAATTGTTCCTCAAGTGCGCTCAAGGGCAAGCCATACAGCTATTTGATGCTATTGCCCAGCGGGCTCCGAGATTTGACCTGCAGCAAGAGGACTCCGCTATTGCTCGTCCACGGGCCCGCGGCAGTCGCGGCATAACTCAACGCAACTGTGCCAGCCGTCAGGTAAGCTATTCTTTGACGGGGATCATTCAGGCACGTTCTCTCCCCAACGTGCATCCAAATCTAGAGCACAATGAACGCAAGTACATCGACGCCGCACCCGAGTCGCACGGCATCTATGTTCGAAGTCTTGTTGGCATTTCTAAAACTTGGCTTGACATCCTTTGGCGGCCCCATCGCCCACATCGGATACTTTCGTCGCGAATTCGTCGAGCGGCGACGCTGGCTGGATGATGAAACGTTCACCGATCTCGTTGGTCTTTGCCAGTTTCTCCCCGGTCCGGCGAGCAGCCAAGTCGGATTTTCGATTGGTCTGCTTCGCGCGGGTTGGCGCGGTGGGCTCGCCGCCTGGTGTGGGTTCACGCTGCCCTCCGTCGCGCTGCTCATTGCTTTTGACATCGTCGCGCCAGAACTCGGCGGCCCCGTAGGAAGCGGCCTGATTCACGGACTGAAACTCGTCGCCGTTGCAGTGGTCGCTCAAGCCGTATGGGACATGGCGCGTCGTTTGTGCCCCGACCATCGTAGGGCCGGTATCGCCCTCGCCTCGATCGCAATGCTCTCCGTGTCGACGACAGTCTATGCACAGTTGATCGTCATCGTGCTGGGTGCCGTACTCGGCATCGGGTTGTGCCGGTCAACCGCATCGGCAAGCATGGCCGGTATGCGACAGCATACGAACGAGTTTCGCGTCTCACGTACCGCCGGCATGATTGCACTCGTTCTGTTCGGCGGGCTGCTTTTTGGGCTTCCGGGCCTCGCAGCGCTCGACTCTACCCATGCCATCCGCGTGTTCGATGCCTTTTACCGCTCGGGCGCGCTCGTGTTCGGTGGCGGTCACGTGGTGCTGCCGTTGCTGCAAAATGAAACCGTCGCCACTGGTTGGGTGTCGCCATCCGATTTTCTTGCTGGCTATGGAGCCGCGCAGGCGGTGCCTGGTCCGCTTTTCACGTTCGCAGCCTTCCTGGGATGGATCATGAACAGCACTCCCAATCACGGCTGGGGTGCGCTGCTTGCCGTAGCAGGTATCTTTCTGCCCGGACTGCTTCTCGTACTAGCTGCTTTGCCATACTGGCAGGCACTTCGCGCACATCCTTCAATGGCAGCAGCCCTATCGGGTGTGAATGCCGCCGTCGTCGGGCTGTTGGCCACTGCCCTATATTCGCCGGTATGGACGAGCGCCGTTCGATCCGAAACCGATTTCGCCGTCGCCACGGTTGGCTTCCTTTTACTCGCTCGCTGGAAGATTCCACCGCTGGCCGTTGTCATCCTTTCTGTGATGGCAGGCATTGCCGAAGTCGGGCGCTGATGGCTTGTCGTGGCGAGTCATACGCGGGCAATGAGCATAGCCATCGCTTGGGCGACTCGTCTGCCACGCATGTCTGGCAGCCGCACAACCGCGCATTGCGACCGAATGCAATCGAGCAAGCCCTGCAAGTCGACGAATTGCACGATCTTCTTGCGCAGGCGAGGAACGATACACGCCGCGCCGACGAGGACGAACGACCCCGGCAACATCAGAAAGCCGATGCAGATGAGTCTTTTGAACATGACGATCCTCTTGCCGAAGCGTCCTTGGATAGCCAGGCATCAAAGGACGCAGATCAAGCCTCGATTAGCACTTTCAGTGCGCGCGTATCGGCAGCGCGGCCGAATGTATCGTAGGCAGCACCGATTTCGCTAAGCTTGAACCGATGCGTAATGAGCTGCTTCGGATCGAGCTTGCCCGAACGCACGGTCTTCAGTAGCATCGGCGTGCTGACTGTGTCGACCAGGCGCGTCGTAATGGTGATGTTGCGATCCCACAGCTTGTCGAGGTTCAGGTCAGCCTTCACACCATGGACGCCGACATTGGCAATCGTCCCGCCCGGCGCGACCAGCGCTTCGCACAGTTCGAAAGTCGCGGGCAAGCCAACTGCCTCGATTGCGCAGTCCACGCCGACACCCTCGGTCAGCTTCATCACGGCTGCCGTCGGATCGGCTGTACCGATGTCGATGCAATCGGTCGCGCCGAAGCGCCTGGCCACTTCAAGACGATTCGTATCGCGGTCGATCATGACGATTCTCGCCGGCGAGTAGAACTGCGCAGTCAAGAGCGCGGCAAGCCCGATCGGACCGGCACCGACAATGGCCACCGTGCTGCCGGGCTCGACCTTGCCGTTGAGCACGCCGCATTCGAACCCCGTTGGCAGGATGTCGGAGAGCATCACGAGCGCATCTTCGTCCGCGCCCGGCGCAATGGGATAGCAACTGGTTTCCGCGTGCGGAATGCGCACATACTGCGCCTGCGTGCCGTCGATCCGGTTACCCAGAATCCAGCCGCCCGTCGTGCAGTGGGAATACATGCCACGCCGGCAGTACTCGCACTTGCCGCACGATGAGATGCAGGACATCAGCACGTGATCGCCAGGCTTGAACGACGAGACGGCTGAACCGGCCTCGTGAATGACGCCAACGCCCTCATGGCCGAGAATGCGGCCCGGCTCGCAACTTGGCACGTCCCCCTTGAGGATGTGCAGATCGGTGCCGCAGATGGTCGTGCGCGTGACGCGCACGATCGCGTCGGTGGGATTGACAATAACGGGCATCGGTCGCTCTTCGAGCGAGCATTTTCCGGGGCCGCGATATACGAGCGCTTTCATCTCAGGAATACCTCCAGGACACTGAACGTTACGTTTGCAACGAAACCAACTCTAGGCCTGACACAACGTGCCGAATTGACGCGCGTCAAGCGCTATCACGAGCCACTGTTGCTGATAGGAAGCGCGCGCAAGCGCAGTCAATCACGGCCCGCTTTGGCTCTGGTTTCGCATTCACGCACTACATCGGAGCGCAAATGACAATCGCTCTCGTCCTTTTGATCGCGACCGAAAATATATCTATGCAGTGCTGGGTGCGTCATGATCTGTCGAATTCGCCGGACGCGAGTAAACAAAAAGGCGTGGCCACTAAAACACGGCCGCGCCCGACACCGCGTCGTTGAACAATCAGCAGATCTCCAGACGCTTTTGCGGCGCGTCCTGTTTCTTCTGCAGTGTCAACGACAGCACGCCGTCCTGATACTGAGCGGACGACGCGCCCTCGTCGATGTCGCTCGCCAGCGAGAAGGAGCGACTGATCACGCCGGAATAGCGCTCACGGCGGATTACACGCTCGCCTTC
>NZ_JBQCDN010000386.1:0-12603 GCF_051961175.1 Trinickia sp.
TGCTGTGGTTGGGTGCGAAACCTTTTGCGCGCTTAAGACAACCGCGACAACGGCTTTTTTGAACTAGTGTTTGGGGGTTCCTGCTGATCGCGATGGAATTAAAAAGCGGCCGTGATGGCCGCTCGAGAGGAGGTAAAAGCGTCGGTTTAAAGCTGCGGTTCAGTCCTTCGGCAATGGTGGCCGCGATTCGATAGTATTCCTAATCAACTGCTCCACTGCATTGCGTTCTTCACCGGCGAGCTGCAGCCGAGGGGGACGGACGGGCTCGGTCCCAAGGCCGACGATTGCTTCGGCAAGCTTGATGTTTTGTACGAGCTTGGCCGATACATCGAGCGCAAGTAGCGGTGCAAACCAGCGATAAATCGTGCGCGCTTCCTCGATTCGTCCCGCCTGCAGCAGGCGATAAATCGCGACGGTTTCGTGCGGGAACGCACATACAAGACCTGCTACCCATCCGTGCGCGCCCATCAGGATCGCTTCCATGGCGAGATTGTCGACGCCGCAGAAAATTGCGTAGCGCTCGCCCACTGCGTTAAACAAATCGGTCACGCGTCGCACATCGCCCGATGATTCCTTGATCGCGACGATCTTCGGCTCGTCGGCGATTTCCTTGAACATGTCGGGCGTCATGTCGACGCCGTAAGCCAGCGGGTTGTTGTACACCATGATCGGCAGCGCGCTTGCGTTCGCCACCATGCGGAAGTGATTGATCGTCTCGCGCCGGTCGGACAGATAGCGCAGGCCGGGCAAGACCATGTAGCCGCTTGCGCCGTGCTTCGCACCGCGCTCCGCTTGGCGGCATCCTTCCAACGTGCTGTCTTCGGCGATCGTCAGAAGCACGGGCACGCGGCCGCGTGCGGCGTCGACGGCGATATCGAGTACGTCGAGCTTTTCGTCGAGCGTGAGGGTCGATGCTTCGCCGAGCGAGCCGCAAACGATAATGCCGTCCACGCCGGCGTCGATTTGCGCTTCGATGTTCTTCTTCGTCCAAACGCGGTCTATGCTGAAATCTTCGTGAAACTTGGTGGTGACGGCGGGCATGACGCCTTGCCAGACTGGTGCCATTTGCTTTCTCCGGAAGCGGTCGATGAGATCAATGCGAGAGCAGTGTAGGCTGGCTCATGAGCGGCGTCTTGCGCCGTTCGCGCATTCGTCATGACGATTTCGGCACAGCTTCGGCCATGCCGGCGACTATGCCGAAATCGGCATATGCGACGCGCAGCGGGGCCAAGACGCGGCGGCCGCGCCTTCCTACCATGGACGCCATGAAAACCATCCACATCATCGATTCCCATACAGGCGGAGAACCGACGCGGCTCGTCATCGCGGGCGGCCCCGACCTCGGGAGCGGCCCGCTCGCCGAGCGGCTTGAAATCCTGCGCACGCGGCACGACGATTGGCGGGCGAGCGTCGTGACGGAGCCGCGCGGATCGGACGTCGTCGTGGGCGCGCTGCTGTGCGAACCGTTCGATCCAACCTGTGCCGCGGGCGTCATCTTCTTCAATAATGTCGGCTATCTCGGGATGTGTGGGCACGGCACGATCGGGCTCGTCGCCTCGCTCGCCTACATGGGCCGGCTTGCGCCCGGACGTCACCGTATCGAGACACCGGTCGGCATCGTCGAGGCCACGTTGAACGCGGACGGTAGCGTGTCGGTGCGCAACGTGCCGGCTTATCGTTTTCGGCATGAGGTTGTGGTTGACGTGCCAGGCGTTGGCCGGCTGACCGGCGACGTGGCATGGGGCGGCAATTGGTTTTTTCTCGTCGCCGATCATGGGCGCGTGCTTGAACCGTCGCGCATCGCGGAATTGACGGCGTTCACGCATGAAATTCGTGAAGCGTTGATCGCGCAGGGTATTACCGGAGCGGACGGCGCGCTGATCGACCACATCGAATTGTTCGCACCCAGTGCGCGAGAGGGCATCGACAGCCGCAATTTCGTGCTGTGCCCGGGCGATGCGTACGATCGCTCGCCATGCGGCACGGGCACGAGTGCGAAGCTCGCGTGTCTGGCCGCCGACGGCAAGCTCGCGCCCGATGCCGCATGGCGTCAGGAAAGTATCGTTGGCAGTGTTTTCGAAGGGCGGTATGCGCCGCTCGATTCGGTCGAAGGTGTGCCGCCCGGCGCCCGGGCGATCGTCCCCACCATTACGGGCCGCGCCTATGTGATGGCCGAGGGCAGACTGCTGTTCCAGGCGGACGATCCGTTCGCCTTGGGCATTCCGAGCACGCGGCCGGCATGACTTTCGATGCCGTTGTGATCGGCGCCGGCATCGTTGGCGCTGCCTGCGCCGCGGAACTCGCCGCGCATGGCATGACTGTCGCGGTACTGGATGCGTCGGGTATCGGCGGCGGGGCAACGGCCGCTGGTATGGGTCATATCGTCGTGATGAACGATTCGCCGGCCGAGCTCGCATTGAGCCGATACTCGCGTGAACTTTGGCTGACGCTCGGCCCCTCGCTACGCGCGGCCGATGCGTTCTCGCGTTGCGGCACGCTGTGGGTGGCGGCCGATGCGGAAGAATCGGAGGCGGCGCGCGGGCTGCAACGTGCGTTCGGCAGCCAGGGCATCCACGCAGAACTGCTCGATTCCGCGGCGCTGCGCGAATGCGAGCCGGCGCTTGCCGTACCGATGGCCGGTGGGCTGCTCGTGCCGGACGACTCGATCGTCTATGCACCCCGTGCCGCGCAGTGGCTGCTTGAGCATTCGTCAGGATGCCAAAACATTACGGTGCGCTTGGGGGCGGAGGTGCGATCGCTCGAACGGGGTGCCGTGCGGCTATCGACCGGCGAAGTCGTCAAGAGCGGGTTGATTGTCGTGGCCAATGGCCTCGCCGCGCAACGTCTCGTGCCGTCGTTGCCGATCGCGCCGAAGAAAGGACATCTGTTGATCACCGATCGCTACCCCGGCTATCTGCACCATCAGGTGCTGGAACTCGGCTACATCAAGAGCGCGCATCAGACGCAGGGCGCCTCGGTCGCATTCAATGCCCAGCCGAGGCCAACGGGGCAAGTGCTGCTGGGCTCTTCGCGGCAGTTCGACACGCTCGATCCAAGTGCCGAATGGCCTGTGCTTGCACGTATGCTCGCGCGGGCGGCGCGCTATCTGCCGGCGCTGCCGTCGATGAATGCCATTCGCGCATGGACGGGTTTTCGCGCGGCAACGCCCGATGGTTTGCCGATCATCGGCCCGGCTGGCGGCACGTTGCCGGGCGTATGGATTGCCGCGGGGCACGAAGGGCTCGGGGTCACGACGTCGCTCGCGACGGCGAAACTGCTGGCTGCGCAGATCGTCGGCACGCGGGCGGCGATCGATACGGCGCCCTATCGGGTCGATCGATTTTCCGTGGAGGCAGATCATGGGGCTTGAAGCGATAGAGGCCGATGATGCGCGCGTCGTTGTGACGCTCGACGGCATCCCATTCGAAGTGCCGGCCTACACCACGGTTGCCGCCGCAGTCGTGCGCCGGTACGGCGTGCGTGCTACGCGCATCTCGGTGAGCGGGCAACCGCGAACGATGCTGTGCGGCATGGGCATCTGTCAGGAGTGTCGAATGACCGTCGATGGGCGCGCACACGTATTGGCATGCCAAACGATGTGCCGTCACGGCATGGCGATTCGAACGGAAGGTTCACCCGCATGAAAACGAAGTTCGATCTGGTCATTGTAGGCGCGGGCCCTGCGGGTTTGGCCGCCGCGCGAGCCGCGGCCGCTGGCGGCTTGACGGTCGCGCTTATCGACGACAATCCGCGCGCGGGCGGCCAGGTGTGGCGTCCGGGGCCGGGTGCCAGGCAGGCCGGTGCGCTGCGCGAGACGCTCGCCGCTCTGGCTCAGCAGCCCAGTGTGACGTTGTATACCGGCGCCAAGGTCTCGGCGTTGGCCGGCCCGGATGAGATGATGATCGAATCGGCGCAATACGGCGGGATATCGATTTCGTTCGGACAACTGATCATCGCTGCGGGCGCACGCGAGCGATTGCTTCCGTTCGACGGGTGGACGTTACCGGGCGTGACTGGCGCCGGTGGTTTGCAAGCACTGATCAAAGGGGGGATGCCCGTGCGCGGTGAGCGCGTCGTGCTTGCCGGCAGCGGGCCTTTGCTCGTCGCCGCGCTGGCGACCGCGCGCACGGCGGGCGCGCGTGTCGTGGCTGTCGTGGAGCAGGCGCCGTGGCGGGCGATTGCATCGTTCGGTTTGTCGCTGAGTGCAACGCCGTCGAAGGTATGGCAGGCGATCCGATTGACGCGCGGGTTCTCCGGGCCGGCCTACTGGCCGGATAGCGTGGTTGCAAAGGCGCTGGGAGACGAACGCGTCGAAGCGGCGGTCATTCGCCGGGGCGGGCAAGAGGTGACGCTCGAGTGCGATCGCATCGCATGCGGATACGGGCTGGTGCCCAACGTGGCGCTGGCGCAGATGGCGGGATGCCAGCTTGCCTCGGGCGCGATCGAAGTCGACGAGCAGCAACGCACGTCGCTGCCCGGCGTATGGGCGGCGGGTGAGTGCACAGGCATTGGAGGGATGGAGCTTGCGCGGGCCGAAGGGGAGATTGCCGGGCTCGCGGCCAGCGGACAGCAAGTGTCTGCCCGGCTTATCCATCAGCGCGCGCGTTGGCGGCGCTTCGCGCAGCGTGTGGCCCGTTCGTTCGAGCTCACGGCGACAGCGCGCGCGCAGCCGGGTGCCGAAACGATCCTGTGCCGCTGCGAGGACGTCTCATTCGGCGATGTCGCCGCTCACGCAACGTGGCGCGATGCGAAGCTGCATACGCGATGCGGGATGGGGCCGTGCCAGGGGCGTGTCTGCGGTGCCGCGCTCGAGACTTATTTCGGCTGGGACGCCGCGATGCCGCGGCCGCCGCTTGCGCCGGCATCGATCGGTGCGCTGCTTCAGATGCAAGTGCCAGACGACGCTCCCCTATAATCGTGGCGCTTCGCGCGGCGCATCCTTGCCGCGCCATTTACCGCGCCTTGCGACGATGTTACCGACGATTCCCTTGCCGATCATGCCTGCCGCCGAAACGCTAGCCGATATGCTGCCGTATTACGCGCAGCTCGAACCGGTCCTCGATGCGTTGCCTGACCTGGTCTTCTTCGTGAAGGATCGCGACGCTCGCTATGCGCTCGTCAATCGCACCTTGGCCACGCGCTGCGGCTGCAAGGATAAGCGAGGGATCGTCGGCAAGACGACGGAACAGGTATTTCCGCCGCGCTTTGGTGCCGCGTACATGGAGCAGGATCAAGCGATCATCCACGGCGGCGCGGCGATGATCGACCAGCTCGAATTGCATCTTTATCCGGGGCGCCAACCGGGCTGGTGCCTGACGACGAAGGTGCCGTTGCTCAACGCGGCGGGGCAGGTGGTCGGCATCGCCGGCGCATCGCGCGATCTGAAAGCGAACGAGCGCACGCACCCCGCCTATTCGAAGCTGGCCGAGGTCGTGCAGTACATCCAGGAAAACTACGTCCAGCCGTTGAATTTGACGCATCTGGCGCAAATGGCAGGCATGTCGGTTGCTCAGCTTGAAAGGTACTTCCATAAGGTCTTTCATTTGACGCCACGCCAAGTACTGCTCAAGACACGCCTCGATGCGGCGACGGCGTTGCTTGCATCGAATGACAAGGTGACCGATGTGGCGGCGCTGTGCGGCTATACCGATCACAGTGCGTTTACTCGGCAATTCAAAGCGACGGTCGGTGTGACGCCGAGCGAATACCGGATGCTGCTGCACGGCGCGCTGCCGCGCTGAGACTGTGCATGGCGTGAAAGGGGCTGGCTTGCACGCCATGCTACATAAATTGGCGTCGAAACCGATTGGCGCCGAAGTACGAGCTTCTGGCGGATTTGGCTGGCGCGGATTTACGACGCTGGCTTGACGCTCAGGGGACGGTGCACGATAGTGGGCCACTGGTTCGATTCGATTAACGATGTCATGATCAAGTTCTCTCATCGGATCGAGCGGTTAATCGCGCTCACACGGACGGGCGCTCATTCGAAGCGAGGCGCAACGTCTGCTTCGTCTGCACTTTCACTTTAGGAGTGCGGACATGCGCGATCAAACCGCTCGCGATCCTAGGTTCCCGACGGCCTGTGCTCGATGCGGCGGCCGAATTTCGGAACCCGTTACGTTCTGTCCTCACTGCGGCGCGCACGCGCGCTTCGCATTGGCCGGCGCTGCGCCGCATGCTGCGCACGCGGCGCAGCCGCCGCGTGGCCCGGCTGCTTCCGCTCGTGCGGAGCCGAAGGCGCCGGCCTACGATTTCGAGGGTGACCTGGATCCTCCGTGGCCCGCACCGCCGACACCGCTATTCGCATCGCCCGACGGCGATCCGTACGGCGAAGTGCATGCGCCCGGTTTTCGCGGCGAACGGCAATGGGGGCTGAAGGCCGGGACGGTGCTCGTCGTGGTGGCGTTTGTCGTGCTCTACGGAGGCGCGGTGGCGGTGCATCGATTCGACGGCGCGTCGCCGCTGTCGCCACCGTCCACATCGAAATCCGTGGACGGGGCGATCGCATCCAACGGCGCAGGCGGGTCCAACCTCGCGGCAACCTCGGACGGCAACGCGTCGTCGAACGGCAGCGGGTCGGGCAGCAACGCACTGCAACCCCCTGCCCAGGCCGACCACGCGGCGCCGGTGAATGGCTCGCCTTCGAACAGTTCGCCTTCTGTTGGTGTGGCGGGGAACAGCCCGGTGTCGAACGGCACGGTGCCCGCTCAGGCGCTATCGCAGGCATCGGCTCCGGCACCGGCACCGGCGCCTGCGCCGAACGCGGATGCTTCGAGGACACCTGGTACGTCGGTGGCCTCGCTGCAGCCTCCGTCCGCCGCGACGCAGGCTCAGCCGCAAACGGCGCCTCAGTCTCTGCCTCAAGCGGAGCCTCGATCGCAGTCGAACAGCGCGCAAGACGCGCTCGCCACCGGCCGCGAGCGAAGCCACGCGCAGTCGTTCGAAGCCCGCGGCAGTGCCGGCGACACCGCGGCAGCCGGCAGCCAATCGGCACGGCAGGCCAATCGATCGCAGTCTCAGCGGGAAGGTGCCCAATATGGGCGAGTGGCTGCCGCACGCGCATTGGACAGCGCGCAAGCGCAACTCGCGAAAAGCGATCTCAGGGGTGCGCGCACCTCGGTCGCCCGCGCGCTGGCGGCGGATCCGAGCAACGGTCAAGCGCTTTCCCTGCGCGAGCAGCTGATGTCGCGCGAACAAGAGCGCGATGCGTCATTGAGCGCCGCGCACGCGTGCGTCGTGCAGTCGCGTTGGAATTGCGTGTGGCATAACGCGGGCAAGGCGCTCTCGGTGGATGCGAGCAGCACCGAGGCGAAAGCGCTTGTGGATCGAGCGATTGTCGAATCGGGCGCCGCGACGACACCGGCCGGGCCCGGGCCTGACAACGTCCAAGTTCCGATGGTGCAATAGCAGCAGCAAGCCATAGCAGGCGATAGGAGGGGGCTGCGAGTGCAACACCCTCTTGCGCCGATATCGACATCGACGGAACAGGCATGCCGGGCCCTACGGCGGCGATCACCCGCGTCTGCGTTCGGCAATGGCATCGGTGGCGATCACCCGCACCTGCGTTCGGCAACGGGATCGGCGGCGATCACCCGCGCCTGCGTTCGGCAATGGCATCGGCGGCGATCTTCGCGAGGTAGGTGCATTCGGCCGCCGCGAGCCCCAGCAACCCGTGGGCCGGTTCGAGCCCGAAGCGCGCGAACGGTGCGGGAACCGGCCGTCCCTCGGCAATCGCCGCGGCGATGAGTTCGCCCGCAGCCGTGGTGGGCGCCACCCCATGTCCGCCGAAGCCCACAGCGTGCCAGACGCCATCGCCGCATTGCCCGATCTGCGGCATCTTGTGGCGTGCGTAGCCCATGAGTCCGCCCCAGGCATAATCGAGTTCGATCCCTTTGAGTTGCGGATAGACGCGCACCAAGTCGCGCATCAGCAATCTTGCGATCGCACGCGGGTTACGCTCGAAGATCGAGATCCGTCCACCCCAAAGAATGCGTGTATCCGGCAGCGCGCGGTAATAATCGAACGAGAAACGGGTATCGTAGACGGCCGAGGCGCAATCGATCGCTTGCGCGAGGCGCGGGCCGAGCGGCTCCGTCGCGACGACATACGTGGCGATCGGCAGCACAGCGCGCTCCACGGCACGATAAACACCGCGCGCGTAGCCGCCGCCGGCCATGACGACGTGACGCGCCTCGATCGAGCCATTCGTCGTGCTCACCAGGTATCGATCGCGTTGATGTTCGCGTGTGATCCCGCGCGCCGCGCTTCGCTCGTAGATTCGCACGCCGGCATCGCTCAACAGGGTTGCGATACCTAGCGCGTACTTGAGCGGATGGAAGTGAAACCCGTGTCGCTCGAGCAGGCCGCCGTGATACCGGTCCGTCTTCAGTTGCTGGCTCAAGGTGCGCTTCGAAATCGGCTCCCATTCGACGCCGAACGACGTCTGCATGAGCGCCCGCTGCGCGGCAAGGCTGTCGGGGCGGCCGAACCAATCGGCGAGAATCACGCCCGCGTTGACTACGTCACAATCGATTCCATGGCGTGCGATACGTGCGCCGATCAGCTCGACCGCATCGACTGTCAGCCGATAGACCGCACGCGCGTCCGCCGGGCCCAATATTCGGAGCAAGTCCGCGCACTCGAGGCTGTACCCGCCGAACACAAATCCGCCGTTGCGGCCGGACGCGCCGAAGCCCACGCGCTGAGCTTCGAGGATGACGATGTCGCGCACGCCGCGTTCGACGAGGCCCAGCGCCGTGGCAAGCCCGGCAAAGCCGCCGCCGACGATGCATACCGCGGCTTCTTCCCGCGCAGTGGAAAGGGCCGGCCGCTCGGGGCGCGTGACGGTAGCTTCGTAAAAACTCGATGCCGCGGTTTGCATGGCAGGGCGTTCCTCAAAGTGCGTTGTTGCACCGTCTCACAGTGCGTTCATCGTTTTCATTGCGCGGGTGCGCGGCCCTTCCATGGTCGTCATCGTGGTACCGGCTCCGTCCGCGTCGTTTCGCGTTGGTTCGCGCGGGCGAGGCCGCTACGCCAAGTTGCGCGCGATGGTGCGGGCCACCTCGGCAATCGCCGCCTCGCGTGCGTGTGCCGGTGCACGCGTTTCGGTCAGGTACACGGTGACGAGAATCGGCGCGCGATCTTCCGGCCAGATCACCCCGATATCGTTGGTGGCGCCGTGCTCGCCGGTACCCGTTTTATCGGCGACACGCCAACCGCTCGGGACACCCGCGCGAAGGCGCGCGTCGCCGGTACGATTGGCGATGGCCCAAGCCAAAAGTTGTGCGCGCGACGCGGACGACAGCGCATCGCCAAGCAATACTTTGCGCATGCTGTCGAGCATCGCGGTAGGCGTGGTGGTATCCCGGAGATCGCCGGGTATCGCCGTATTCAATGACGGTTCGATCCGGTCCAGGCGCGTGACAGTATCGCCCAGTTGCCGCATGAACGCGGTCACGGCGGGCGGGCCGCCGATCGCGTCGAGCAGCAGGTTGGCCGCCGTGTTGTCGCTCATCGTCACACTCGCATCGCACAGTTCGTCGATCGTCATCCCGGGCCCGCCGACATGGCGCCGCGTGACCGGCGCGTATTGCTGCAGACGGTCGGGGCCGAAGACAATACGACGTTCGCGGTCCAGCTCACGGCGATCGGCACGCGCGAGAACAGTGGCTGCCAGCATCAGCTTGAATGTGCTGCACATTGGGAAGCGTTCGCCGGTACGGTGGCCCGCTTGCAAACCCGTCTCGAGATCCTGAATCGCGACGCCCAACCGGCCGTCCATCCCGCGCTCGATCGAAGCCAGCTCCGATTGAATCGCGTGCGCCCTTGCATTGATTTTGGCCGGATGTTTCGCCGTGCCGGCATCGTGCGGAACCTTGGCCAACGCCGTCTCGGCCCACACGGGAGCCGATAGGCCAGCTATGATCCCGCCCAGCGCGGTTCCGATGAATCGTCTTCTTTGCATGTTGTTCACTCCGTGGAAGAAGCATGAATATCGCGTTTTCCGCTGGCCGGGACAATCGACGATAATTTTTCGGACGCATTACTATTTCTTATGGGTCTTCGAGGATGGCGAGACATCTGCCGCTGAATGCCTTGCGCGCGTTCGAGTCGTCGGCGCGCCATTTGAGCTTTACGCGCGCCGCGCGCGAACTGAACGTGACGCAGGCGGCCGTCAGCCAGCAAGTCCGAGCGCTCGAAGAACGGCTCGGCGCCCAACTCTTCAAGCGCCTGCCGCGCGGGCTCGGTATGACGGACGAAGGGCAGGCGCTGCTGCCCGTCGTCTCCGATGCCTTCGGCCGCATCGACGCGGTGCTCAGGCAGTTCGAAGGTGGCCATTTTCACGAGGTGCTGACGGTGGGCGTGGTCGGCACGTTTGCCGTCGGTTGGCTGATGCCGCGCCTGAATCGCTTCCGCGGCGTGCATCCCTTCGTCGAATTGCGTCTGTTGACGCATAACAATCTCGTCGATTTCGCGGCCGAAGGCTTCGACTGCGCGATTCGTTTCGGCGATGGCAATTGGCCGGGCACTCAAGCCGTCGCCCTGCTCGATGCGCCGTTGACGGCCCTGTGCGCGCCTGATGTCGCCCAGCGCCTCAACACGCCGCGCGATCTCGCCGCCGAAACGCTGCTGCGTTCGTACCGTGCCGACGAATGGGCGCTCTGGCTGGCGGCCGCGGGCTTGCCCGAAGCGGCGATTCGCGGGCCGGTATTCGATTCCTCCCGGCTGATGGTCGAGGCGGCCATGCTGGGCGCGGGCGGCGCGCTCGCGCCCGCGCGCATGTTCGAGCGCGAACTTCAATCGGAACGGCTCGTGCGCCCGTTCGACATCGAAGTGAACACGGGCGGCTATTGGCTCACGTGGCTCAAGTCCAAACGGATGACGCCGGCGATGCAAGCGTTCCGCGACTGGATCGTCGCGCAAGCCGCCGAATAGGGCCCGACGAATCGGTCAGGCGAGCGGTCAGGCGAGCGGTCAGGCGAGCGCGCTGTCGTGCGTCTGCGGCACGAGGGACATCAGCCATTGCGAGAGCGCGACGAATGGCTCGTCGTTCGCTACCGCGTCGGGCGCGGCCAGATAGTAGCCGGCGTCGCTGGCCAGCGGCATGTCGAGTGCAACGGCAAGCCGTCCCGACGCCAGTTCGGCGGCGATGAGGATCTCGGGCATCAACGCCACCCCCATGCCCGCCAGCGCTGCGCTGGCCAGCATCGTAAACAACTCGTAGCGCGGCCCGCGAACGGCGCGCGCATCCTCGCCGAAGCCATGCGCCCGGAACCATTCGCGCCAAGCGTCGGGCCGGGTCGATAAATGCAGGAGCGGCATATCGACCAGGCGCTCGCGCGAGAGCGGTGCGCAATCGGCCGTGAGGGCTGGGCTGCAGACAGGCACCGAGCGTCCCTCCCGGAACAACAGCGTGCCGCGCGTGCCCGGCCACACCGAGCGGCCGAAATAGATGGCCGCATCGAACGGTGAATCGCTGAACAGGAATGGCTCTGTGCGGATCGAGAGATTGATGGTGATGTCAGGCCGCAGCGCGCGAAATTGCGGCAGACGTGGAATCAGCCATTGGCTGGCGAAGGTCGGCACGACGGCCAGTTCGAGCACGCGTCCGATGCCGCGCTGCGCCATCAGTTCGAGCGTATCGCGCTCAATGCGCTCGAGGCTCTTGCGGATTTGCGCCGCGTAATGACGTCCGTGCGGCGTGAGCACGACGCGCTTCTTGATTCGCAGGAACAACGCAACGCCGAGCCGATTTTCGAGCGCGGCCACCTGCCGGCAAACGGCGCTTTGCGTGAGGGAGAGTTCGTCGGCCGCGCGCGTGAAGCTCTCGTGGCGGGCCGCGGCCTCGAACAACTGCAGCGCGGAGAGATTGGGGATGCCTTTTCTCATGGTGGCGTCGTGCTCGAGCACGGTGGTGAGCGGGGCGTTGGTGCATTTTTGGAATGAAGTCGTGAGTTTATATCAATTGTGGGGAGGCAGCCCCACAGCCACAATGCGTATCGATCGGCGGTGCGCCGACACGCGTGTGAGCCAGCCTCATCAGCCTGCAGCGACGCGCCGCCCCATGCTTAAAACGGGGAACGATGTGATGTACAGCAATATCGACGCCATGCTCGAAGCCGCCTGCGGACCGGGCGCCAGTGCGCAGTTGGTGAAATTGATGAATGTACCGCCCTCGATCGAGCGTGGCGAGGCGTGGATCGTCACGCGCGCGGAACTGGCTCAGGCCCTCAATATGGCGCTCTTCGCCGATTTGCTGAAACGGGTGCCGACGGGTCGTGCCTATACCGAGGATGTCGTGCGTGAGGGCGGGCGCGTTCAGTTCGATCACGGCGCGCTGCGCACGGTGCGTTGGACGCATTGCGGCGCCTTGCCGCCGGGCGAAGCCGCGTTCACGCGCATCTTGAAGCCGCTCGGCTATCGCTTGAACGGAACGTATCCGCTCGATCGGATCAAGATGACGGGGCGCTCGTACGCGCACCTGGACGCCCCCGAGCACATCGCTCAGTTTTTTCTCAGCGAATTGCACCCCGAGCGCTTTTCGGCGGCATTCCAAGAGGCGGTGACGAACGTCGTCGGCTCGTCGGTCGATCCGCTGACGCC
>NZ_JBQCDN010000387.1:0-3919 GCF_051961175.1 Trinickia sp.
GATGGGCAGGCTTTTGCATATCGCTCCAGATCAAAGGGCGGGCGCTGTCCGCTCGGCGCGCCATTTCTAGTCAGTGCAGGATACGGCGTATCGCTTGGATTCGATTGGCCAAACAAGGCAAACATTGCGTGCCGATTCGATGCATTGACGCGCCTCTTTCGTCAGCAGGTATGAAGATTGCCGTCGCCAGGGCCTGGTCATGGGCGCAAATCATCAGACTTCGACGCGGCATGCCGCCTTGCGCTTCGTCTTCGTCAAAGAGGGGTTATTCTTTTGCCTTTGCCGCTGAGGCGGCGTGCTTCGGGAGAGTGCGATGCAATACCGCAAGTTCGGCGCAACGGGGCTCAACGTGTCGCGCGTGTGCCTGGGAACGATGACGTTCGGTTTTCAAATCGACGAGCCGACGTCGGTTCGCATCATGGATACGGCGGCCGATGCGGGCGTCACGTTCTTCGATACCGCAGACGTTTATCCGCTGGGCGGCGGCGAGACGCGCGTCGGCCACACGGAGCAAATCGTCGGGCGCTGGCTGAAAGGCCGGCGCGACCGGTTTGTGCTCGCGACGAAAGCCGTCGGCAAAATGGGCCCTTCGCCGTGGGATCAAGGCGCGTCGCGCAAGCACTTGCTCGATGCGATCGACGCATCGCTGAAACGGCTGGGGACCGACTATGTCGATCTCTATCAGTTGCATTCCGACGATCGAGAGACACCGTTCGACGAAACGCTGGAAGCACTCGATGTGATTGTTCGCTCGGGACGTGCGCGCTATATCGGCGTGTCCAATTACCTGGCCTACCGGCTTGCGCGGGCATTAGGCCGTGCGGATGTGCTGCGCACGGCGCGCTTCGTTTCTATCCAACCGCGCTACAACCTGCTGTTTCGTCAGATCGAACGCGAGTTGCTGCCGCTGGCCGAGGAAGAGGGCTTGGCCGTCATGCCCTATAACCCGCTCGCCGGCGGGCTGCTCACGGGTAAGCATCGTCGTGAAGCCCCGCCGCCTGAAGGCCGTTTCACGGTTGGCACCGCGGGGGAACTCTATCAATCCCGCTATTGGCACGAACGGGAGTTCGAAACGATCGAGGCGCTGAAGAAACTCACGGCCGATGCGGGTTTGTCGCTTTCCACGGTGGCTGTCGCTTGGGTCCTGGCCAACGGCACGGTGACGTCGGCGATTCTCGGCGCGAGCCGTCCGGAGCAATTGGCCGACACGCTGGCGGCCGTCGAGCTGGCGCTCGATCCCGCGTTGAAAGCCAGGCTCGACGAGCTCACGCACGAGTATCGTTTTGGGGACGCAACGCGATAGCGCGTGCTGGCGCGTGCCTTCGGCCGGGCTTCCGGTTCAATCGGCGGTGACGTAGCGCGGCGAGCCGGGCTTCTCACGCTGCCCGTTGCCGCTCGTACGCCCGGCGCCATCGCCACGCATGCGCTTGACCTCGTCAACGGGGCTCACCCCGAACAACCGCTTGAACTCGCGGCTGAATTGCGAGGCGCTTTCGTAGCCGACGCGCGCCGCGGCTGCGCTGACGTTCAAGCCGTCGTGCATCATCAGCAAGCGCGCTTGATGCAGCCGCGTCGTCTTCACGTATTGCATGGGCGATGTCTCGGTCACAGCTTTGAACTGTGCATGAAACACGGCCAAACTCATGCCCGATTCGCGCGCGAGCGTGGGCACGTCCAGGTCACAGGCGAAATCGGTGTGAATTCGACGTAAGGCTTTTGAAATGCGCCCGAAGTGATCTTGATGGGTTAGCGCTGCCCGAATCATGTCGCCTTGTGACCCCGTGAGCACGCGATAGCAAATCTCCCGAACGATTGCCGGCCCGAGAATACGTGCATCGTGCGGCGAGGCCAGCGATTCCAGCAGCCGCAGTACGGCATCGCTCAACGTTGGATCGAGCGGCGTGGCGTAAATCGCGCGCGGCTCGCTTTCGATTGGCCCGCGTGTATCGTTCAGCGTCATCAACAGTTCGGCGATGACGGTCAGATCGACCCGAATCGAAATGGCCAGCATCGGCTCCTCGGGCGTTGCCTCGGTCTCGCACTCGAACGGCAGCGGCACTGACAGCACGAGATAGTGCTGAGCATCGTAGATGAATGCCTGGCTGCCAAGGAAGCCGCGTTTTCGGCCTTGAGCCACGATGACGATCGACGGCTCGTACATGACCGGCATGCGTGGCAAGGAGACGTTCGTCCGCATGAACTTCACGCCGTCGAGCACGGAGACGGTGAACCCTTCATTGGGCGCGAGGGTTGCCAGCAACTGGACCATGCGCGTCTGCGCTGGGCTCACGAAAGGGGAGGGCGAGGCGGGAGTGGACATGGCTGTCGCAGGCGCAGATCAGTAGAATCGGGCTCGAAATATAGCGCCGATTTCACTTTTTCGCTGAAGCCGGAGAGAAAAAGGCAAGCGTTCGATAGATTCAGGCATTCCTTCCCGCGGTATCGCTTCCTACTATGTCCACCTGCGAAGCTCCATGTCGGAGAACGCGCAATTGGCAGGAGTGACCACCCATGTATACGACTCACGGATACGCAGCGAAGGACGCCGGTTCGCCGCTCGCACCGTTCGACATTCAACGCCGAGATCTGCGCGAAAACGATGTGCAAATCGAGGTGCTGTTTTGCGGCGTCTGCCACTCCGATCTGCATCAAGCGCGTAACGAGTGGCGCAACACGACGTTCCCCGTGGTACCGGGACACGAAATCGTCGGCCGTGTGGCGCAAGTCGGCCCGGGCGTCACACGCTATAAAACCGGGGATCTGGTTGGCGTGGGCTGCCTCGTCGATTCGTGCCGCACCTGCGCGAGCTGCGCCGAAGGTCTCGAGCAATACTGCGAGAACGGCTTCGTCGGCACCTATAACGGCACTGACCGCGTGAGCGGGGAGACGACGTACGGCGGGTACTCGACCAGCGTCGTCGTGGACGAAGCGTTCGTCTTGAGCGTGCCGGACAACCTCGATGCGGCCGGCGCTGCGCCGTTGCTGTGCGCGGGCATCACCACCTATTCGCCGTTGCGCCAATGGGGCGCGGGGCCCGGCAAGAAAGTGGGCATCGTGGGCCTTGGGGGGCTCGGCCACATGGGCGTGAAGCTCGCGCGGGCGATGGGCGCGCACGTCGTGTTGTTCACGACATCGCCGTCGAAAGTCGAAGATGCGAAGCGCCTGGGCGCGCATGAAGTGGTGGTTTCGAAAGACGAGGCACAAATGCAGGCGCATCTGAACAGCTTCGATTTCATCCTCAATACGGTGGCCGCGCAACACGACCTCAATCCGTTTATTGCGTTGCTCAAGCGCGACGCGACGATGACGCTCGTCGGCGCTCCGGAGCACGATCACCCGTCGCCGCAAGTGTTCAACCTGATCTTCAAGCGTCGCCGTCTCGCCGGCTCGTTGATCGGCGGCATTGCCGAAACGCAGGAGATGCTCGATTTCTGCGGCCAGCACGGCATCACGTCGGATATCGAAATCATTCCGATGCAAGAGATCAACCGGGCTTACGACCGAATGTTGAAGAGCGATGTAAAGTACCGCTTCGTGATCGACCTCAATTCGCTTCGACAATAGCCAGTAGATAAATAGCCGGAGGGTTCATGACGACGCTGACGATCAATGGCAAGACCCATCACGTGGACGCGCCCGATGACATGCCATTGCTTTGGGTGTTGCGGGATCTCGTAGGATTGACGGGTACGAAATTCGGTTGCGGTATTGCGCAGTGCGGCGCGTGCACGGTTCATTTGGATGGTGCGGCTGTGCGTTCCTGTGTCTTGCCGGTCTCAGCCGTCGTCGGCAAAAAGGTCACGACGATCGAAGCGGTCGGCGAAACGCCTGCCGGCCGCAAAGTGCAGGAGGCATGGCGCGCGATCGACGTCGTGCAATGCGGATACTGCCAATCGGGGCAAGTGATGTCTGCCGCGTC
>NZ_JBQCDN010000388.1:0-11068 GCF_051961175.1 Trinickia sp.
CGCATAGCCGAACTTCGGGAAGAGGGGATCGTGGGGTTTCCGACGATCGCCGAATTCATGCAGCGCCGGCTCTTGCCCGCCATGCAAACTTGCAGTTCCGTCTGGACCCGCCATCAGCAATCCGCGACACGGGTGGCGCGGGCCGTCGATCTATTGCGGACTCGCGTGAATCTGGCACAGGAAGAACATACGACCGCCCTGCTCGAGGGGATGAACCGCACTTCAAAAACGCAGCTGCGCATGCAACATGCGGTTGAAGGGCTTTCGGTCGCGGCCATCTCCTACTATGTCCTGAACCTTTCCGGTGCGGCACTGCGGGCGCTTCACGCCGCCCATCTGTCGCTGGATCCGGACGTCCTGGAAGGGCTGCTCATTCTCCCGGTGGTCGCGGCTGTCGTCCTGTTCACCGGGCGAATTCGGCGGCTCGGCCATGACGAGCCGCATCGGGCCGATGCATAAATAGACCGGCAAAGCGCCCCGCCGCCTGACTTCGGGGCCCGCCGGTCAGCATTCGCAAGCGCCGGGACGTCGATTGCGCTTTTGCTAAAGATCGTCTCCGCTTATATTTTCGCGTCCCGGATTTTCCCGCCCCACACTGCGTCCATACCTTGCGAGAAAAGGGAATGGGACTGCGAATACTTCTGACGTGGTGGCCGCCCGCGCTGCACCCCGCCCGCCGCATCTCATCATCGAATCGCGGCTGAACCGCGCCATTCGGCACGCCCGGCACGTTCTCTCGATCGACCTCGGGCAGGTGGCCCTTACTGCCGCCGATTAAATACTACTAATCGGTAGGGTGCATTTGTTGTGCTTAACCCTCGATCTGCCCGCCTTACATTCAAGTACCGTCAGGATTTGCCGACAACCTAGTCAGCACTTCCTTCTGCGGCTTCAGCGTGTCCGGCGCTCATGAGCTTGCGATTTCCTTGGCGCGAGAGTTTCCAATCTATGAAGTTTCCCTCTTCAATTGCATTCAAGATCAGCGCGGTGTCGAGCGCTGCACTGGCGATTACGGTTCTGATGTTGACGACCGTGGGCGCGGTGAATGTCCGGCAGCAAGCCATCGATGCGTTCGCCAGTTCCAGCAGTGCCAAAATCAGCCAGGCCGACGAATCGCTTGACGGGACGTTCCGTGAATTCGAGGACAACCTCAACTACATCACCGGGCTCGCGCAACTCCAGGCAGCAGATGACAGTCTCACGAACTATTTCACGCATGGTGAAATGACAGCTGACGGCCACGGCCCGGTCGAGACAGCGATCTTCAGCACGTTCAAGCAATTCGGCGAAAGCCATCCCAGCCTGCGTTACCTCGACGTGGGCACGAAATCGGGCGGCTATGTGCAATGGCCGATCGAAAGCTTCCCCAGCGGTCATTACGACCCGCGCGTTCGGCCTTGGTACCAGCTCGCGATGGCCACGCCCGACAAGGTCGTCAGGCCCGCACCCTACCTCAATGCGGCGAGCGAGGGCGGCGTATGCATCTCGTTCTCCAAGACATTGAAGAATGGACAGGGCGAGGTCATCGGTGTAGTGGAAGCGGATATCACGCTCGATGCCTTTGCTAAGGCCATGAGCAGCATCCACTTCGGCAAGACCGGATACGTCATGGTGGCGGACAGCAGTGGGAAAATCTTGATCGATCCGCGCGACAAAGCGCATGGCTTCAAGGAACTCAAGAGCCTCGGCGGCGGTTATCAACAACTCGCCGATACGCCGGACGGGCCGGCTACGGTGGATATGGACGGCACCGAATATCGTGCGTATGTCTATACGTCGCCACATAACGGCTGGAAGTACTACGCGCTCGTGCCCAACGCAGAAATGATGGCGGGTGCCAACCGCCTGACATTCATGTTGATCGGTAGCGGGCTGCTCGTGCTGGCGATCGTGCTAGCCATCACCATCGCGCTGGGCCGTCGCATGACGTCCCCGTTGCGCCACCTTGCCGGCTCGATGCGAGAGATCGCAACCGGCGACGGCGACATGACTCGGCGCCTGCCGCAGGACAGCCACGACGAAGTCGGTCTCCTGGCAACGCAGTTCAACGCGTTCGTCGAGAAACTGCATGGCGTGCTGGTCAAGGTCATGGCGAGCAGCCGCGAGTTCGAAGTCGCTGCAGGCGAAGTGTCCATGGGCAACGGCGATCTGTCGGCGCGCACGGAACAGCAGGCGGCTTCGATCCAGCAGACGGCTGCGACGATGGAACAGCTTGCCAGCACGGTGCGCGAGACGGCCGCGCAGGCAACCAACGTGAACAACGTTGCGGCGGGCGCGGTGCAAGTCGCACGCCGGGGCAACGAAGCGGTCTCAACTGCAGCGCAAACAATGGGCAATGCCGTCGAACAATCGGGCCGCATCGAGGGGATCGTCGCGATGATCGAAGGCATCGCGTTTCAGACGAACATTTTGGCGTTGAATGCGGCAGTTGAATCGGCCCGTGCGGGAGAGAGCGGGCGCGGATTCGCCGTGGTGGCTTCGGAAGTTCGCAACCTCGCGCAACGTTCGACCAATGCGGCCAAGGAGATCAAGGTTCTGCTGGACGCGTCGGTTGAAAACGTGAGAGCCGGCGCGCAGCAAGTCGATCTGGCTGGCCGCACGATCGCGGAACTGACGGATGCGATCGGCAACGTGGCGACGATTACGGCCGAAATCTCCGCGTCAGCGCATGAGCAAAGCCGCTCGATCGACGAAATCAATCAGGCGGTGTCGCTGATGGATCAATCGACGCAGCAGAACGCAGCGCTGGTGGAAGAAATCGCCGCCGCGTCGCAGTCGTTGAAGGCACAGGGGCGGGAACTGCATACCACTGTGAGCTTCTTCAAGCTGGATTGAGGCACGAGCGCCAGCGGGGTTCAGTGCGGCCGGCCGGGGGTTATCCCGGCCAACGCTGGATTTGATCGATACGCACCCCGTAGGCATGCCGCAGACAGTTCAACTCACCCGCGCAATTGCGCCGCTGCACAACCCAGTCGCGCTGGCTGTCTGCGAGCTTGTCCGGCGCCCCGCGCTGCACCGCCGCAGCATAATCGTGCGCCATCTCGAGATCCATAGCGGCAAGACCGGGATCGTGACAAATCGCTTGCTCGTCGAGGAACGTCGGCGACGAACAATCAAAGCTCGTTTGAAGAGTTGGCACCGATGACGGTCGATCGGCTTGCGGCTCGCTCACACCGTCCCCCTGTCGGTTCACGATGTTCATAAACCATTGCTTTTGGTCTGCGTACCACTGAGCCAGGCAATCTCGGTCATGACCCTTGCGCTGGCGATAGTTCCACTGTTGGCGCACATGGTCCTTGAATGCCGCTTGGTTTGCCGCGACCGCTTTCGCTTCGACACATCGCGGCCAGTTCTATATCGGCAGCAGCCAACTCTGCATCGCTACAAATCATATGCTCGGAGTCGGAGCGCGCCTTGGCCACATCAGCTCCATCAGTCGGTCAGTCTCCGCTTCCCGCAGCCGAAGCCCGCAGATTTCCATTGACAAACGTACCAAATTTGGTACAATCCAGATGTTTCCATATCCCGTCTTCCCGCATGGCCCCTCCCGATCGCGTACTCTTTGTCTATTTTTTTCAGTCAGAAAATGGCAACGAACCCGTTCGTGAATGGCTTCGCGGCTTGGATGTCGAGGACCGGAAAACCATCGGGGACGACAATCGGGGACGACATCAAGACGGTTGAGCTTGGCTGGCCAATCGGGATGCCGTTGGTCCGAAAGATGGAGGCAGATATCTGGGAGGTCCGGGTTGATTTGCGGCAGCGGATCGCTCGGGTATTTTTCACGGTTATTGACGATCAGATGGTCTTGCTCCATGGCTTCATTAAGAAGTCACAGCAAACCCCTGCATCGGATCTAAAACTCGCCCGCATACGAATGCGGCAAGCCCACGACGCGGTCAGCGCAAAGCAATCGAAGGAGTCACAACATGGCAAACAAGCACGTCGGAAGTAGCTTCGACGACTTCCTCGCCGAAGAAGGCCGGCTCGAGGAAGCCACGGCTACTGCCATGAAGAGAATCATCGCATGGCAAATTGAGCAGGAGATGAAGGCTCAAAAACTGTCTAAAACAGCGATGGCAGAAAGAATGCACACGAGCCGAGCAGCATTGAATCGCTTGCTGGATGAAGAGGATACGAGCCTTACGCTGACAACGCTTGCGAGCGCCCTTACCGCATTGGGCAAGCGGATGGAGTTTAAACTTGCGGCCTGAAAAGATCGCACAATTGGGTCTCCGACCATCTGAACATAGGCCCGCTTAGCAGGCCTTGTCATATCAGCACCCCAGCGCACGCACCGCCTTCAACGCCGCCGACACCATGCCCTCGACCACCGGTTCGGCCCGGGCCGCAAGATCGGCCCGATACTCGAACGGCGCCGTTTCGTTCATGTAGGTCGACTGGCACATCTCGAGCTGAACCGCGTGTATGCCTTGCTCCGGCTGACCATAGGCGCGCGTAATGTATCCACCCTAAGCGGCTCGCCGCGGAACGTCTCCGTAGGCATAGCCCCGTCGTCGTCCGCCCCGGATACGGGCTCTCCCCGCTCGCCGGGCGATTGAGGTCGATCACGTAGCGCGAGAAGATCGGCTCGAGGAAGCCACGGCTACTCTACCCAGCGCCGCCGAAACCATTCGACCACCGGCGCCGCCTGCGTCGCAAGATCTGGCCGGACCCCACGCATAACCTAATGTAATAGCGCCGGGACAATAAAGCGCATTGACGCTACCCTCGCCGCCCACCAATACTCGGATCACAGCGAAAGCACTCCGAACCTCGAACAGCAATAGCAGAAGAAGAGCCCGGCAGCACGGATAAAACGGCGCCCTGCTTTCGCGACTCACGACAACGCACGCTGAGCAGTTCACGCGCTGGTTAGGCAGCCGAATGAGCGCGCACGGTGTCCCGATACAAAGTTGATTGCTATGAACTCGGTAGAAAGAATGTTCGCCCCTGAGCAGCAAACGAAAGACCGGCTCTCGAACGCCAGCACCTGGGAGAGCGGCACAAAGGTTTGGGCGAGCGGCGAAGAACAGATTCTGACGTGTGCTCGCGTGGTGGACGAGACCCACGATGTCAAAAGCTTCGAATTCCGCGTCGGCGACGGCACGCCGGTTCGCTTCGAACCGGGCCAGTTCATGACCGTGTCGGCGAACGTCCAAGGCCAGACCGTCCAGCGCTGCTACACGATTTCCTCTCCGCCCACGCGCCCATATCTGCTGTCGATCACCGTGAAGCGTGTACCGGGCGGCACCATGTCGAATTGGCTTCACGAGAACATGAAGCCCGGCAGCCAGTTGCGCGCGTATGGTCCATCCGGCAGCTTCACGCCGACCGCGGCGCCTGGCGCCGTGAAAGCGCTCTATCTATCCGCGGGATCGGGGGTAACACCTCTGATGTCGATGACGCGCGCGAGCATCGACCTGGGTCTCGATCGCGACATCGTCTTTGTTCACAGCGCGCGGACACCGGCCGATATCGTCTTCCGCAAAGAACTCGAAAGGCTCGTCGCGCTGTCGCCTCGCCTGCGAACGTTCTTCCTTTGCGAAGGGATCGGAAGCGAAAGCGATTGGCAGGGCCCTATCGGCCGGCTCAGTCTGCAGCAGCTTTCCGAGTGGGTGCCCGACTACGCCGAGCGCGAAGTCTTCACGTGCGGCCCGGCCGGCTACATGAAGGCCGCGCAAACATTGCTGCACGAAGGCGGGCACGACCCGGCGCACTATCACCAGGAGAGCTTCGATTTCTCAGCGGGTGCCGCGGCTGCGGAACCGGCCGAATCCGTCGCCCCGAAAAACCAGGCTGCATCCCTAGAAACCTTCACCGTCAAGCTCTCGCGTTCGTCGAAGACGTTCACGATGAGCGCCACAGAAACCGTGCTCGCCGCCGCAAAAAAGGCTGGCGTCGCGATCCCGTCTTCTTGCAGCCAAGGCATTTGCGGCACCTGCAAAACGAAGGTGCTCGAAGGTGAAGTCGAGATGAAGCACAACGGCGGCATTCGCGATCGCGAAATTCAAAAGGGATTCCGTTTGCTCTGCTGCAGCCGGCCGACGTCGGACTTGGTGCTCGAACTGTAGACCTTAGTCGTTAGTCGCTGGTCGTTCTAGTCCGTCGGCAAGAACGGGCAACTCATTCGATTACCGGATTCTTGTAAGCGGGTTCAACGCCACCGTTGGACCCGCTTATCCGCAACAAACCCAAGTTCCAGGAGACGCAGCATGGCGGGCAATGAGCGCTTCGATGCAGGCAACGCAGTCGGACTTGGCAACAAAGAAGCCATCTTGCGGGACGTAAGGACGTATCGGCTCGCCCGGGTGCGGGAGCAATTGGTCAAGCATCAATGCCCGGCCATCCTCCTGTACGACCCGGTCAACATCCGCTATGCCACCGACTCATCCAATATGCAGGTTTGGTCGGGGCGCAATCCCGCGCGATACGTCATGGTCTTCGCAAACGGCCGCATCATCGCCTGGGAGTTTCATAGCAGCGACCATGTCTGGGACGGGCTCGGCCACGATGTCGAACTGCGGCACCCCATCAGTTGGACCTACTTCAATGCGGGTCCGGAAGCGGAGCACCGCGCACAGGCCTGGGGCGCCGAAATCGTCGACGTATTGCGCAAGCATGCTCCCGGTGAGCGCCTGCTGGCTGTCGACCGGCTCGATCCGCTCGGTACGGCTTACCTCGAAAAGCACGGCATTACGCTGCTCGATGGTCAAGCGTTGATGGAACCTGCCCGGCTGATCAAATCGGCCGGCGAACTCCTGTTGATGGGCGAATCGCTGCGCACGGCCGAAAAGGGCATCGAGCGCATGCGGCAGGCACTGCGCCCCGGGATCACGGAGAACGAGCTCTGGGCGAACCTTCATTTCGAAAACATCCGCCACGGCGGAGAGTGGATCGAAACGCGGCTGCTCGCGTCAGGCGATCGAACCAATCCGTGGATGCACGAGTGTTCTTCGCGTGTCTTGCAAAAGGGCGATCTGCTCGCCTTCGACACGGATATGGTCGGTCCCAACGGCTACTGCTCGGATATCTCCCGCACGTGGCTCGTGGGCGATGGCCGCCCATCGGACGAGCAGTGCAAACTCTATGAACTCGCCTACACGCAGGTGCACTTCAACATGAACGTGCTGCAGCCGGGCATGACGTTCCGCGAGTTTTCCGAAAAGGCTTGGAAGATTCCCGATCAATACGTCAAGAACCGGTACTGCTGTCTTGCACACGGCATCGGGATGGTGGACGAGTATCCCTCCATCGCACACCAGGTCGATTGGGAAAGCGCGGGTTACGACGGCCGCTTCGAAGTCGGCATGACGATGTGCGTCGAAAGCTATATCGGCGCGGACTGCGGCACTCAGGGCGTCAAGCTCGAACAACAAGTCGTACTCACCGAGCACGGTTGCGTCTCGCTCACGGATTGTAGTTTCGAGACCGACTGGCTGTAAGCGTTGCCGCTCAGGCTCGCTATCCAATCTTCATAACACTGGGAGACATCATGTCAGGTAATCGTGGAGTCGTGTACGGAAACCGTAGCGTCAGCCAGCGAAGCGGCGATGGCGTCGTTAGCGCCGGCGGCGAGGATCGCCTACCGTGCGATTAAAAGCGCTTCTTGCGTGCCGAGCCGCATCGTTGTCCTTGAAACTTACCTTGAAACTTAGCTGATAGGGGTGTCTTCGCGCAGCCACTCAATCAATCGCGCGACGGCGGGTGTCATCGTTCGGCCGTGCGGCACGATGACGTAATAGGCTTCGGGCGGCTTGCACGAGACGGGCGTCAGGCGAACCAGTTCGCCTCTTTCAAGCATGTCGCGCACGAGGCGGTGCCAGCCAAGCGCGACGCCTTGGCCATACTTCGCTGCCTGAACGGCATCGGTGTACAAGCTGCTGCGAAGCACGTAGTTCAACTTCCCCGGGCGATGCCCTGCCGATCGAAACCAGGCGTCCCACCCCATCCATCCCTCATAGGTGGAATCTGATTCGATGAGCGGCAAAGCGGCCAACGCCTCGAGCGATTCCGCTGTGCCGTTCTCCTCGAGAAAAGCCGGGGAGCACACGGGAAACACTTCTTCGTCGAATAACAAGGTGGCCGTCCCGTCCCCCCAGTTTCCGTCGCCATATCGCACCGCAACGTCGACTTCGACATGGCGGAGGTCAGCGGTGAACATCTGCGTAGTCAACCGCAGCTGCAAGGGCGGATCCAGGTGCTTCAGGTTCGGAAGTCTCGGCAACAATCGCAGTTGCGCGAACGGCGCGGTCGATGCCAGCACGAGTTCTTGCTGCTCCGCACCGATCGACAAGCGATCGAATACGCCGGCGATCTTCTGCATCGATTCCGCAACGACGACGTAAAGCGCCTCGCCCTCGCTGGTCAGCGCGATCGAGCGGTGCAAGCGATGGAACAAGCGCACGCCCAGCACTTCCTCCAGAAATCGAACCTGCCGGCTAACCGCGGCCTGGGTTACCCCCAATTCGGTTGCGGCTCGCGTAAAGCTGCCCAACCGGGCCACCGCCTCGAATTCGACGAGGGCCGTCAAGGACGGTACGATCCGTCGATATCCCTTAGTGGCTTTGGTCATGTCGGCCCGCTGTCTGTTGCGATTTCACGTCTCCTCCCGCAGTACGATCGTCTTTTCAAAATGACTACCGGTCAAGTCAGCAGCGCATTGGATCTCGAACGCCGCGGGGCCGTTAGTACGCCCGCTGAGCGCCAGAAGAGACTACCGAAAATCTCTCCCGCTCTGCATAACATAAAGTAATGCGATGGGAAAAATAAAGCGCGTTGACGCTGTCCATCGCCGATCCAATACTCCGCGCATAGCTCATTGCGAAGCGACATGCAACGCATAGGGAAAATATCGACTTATTGGAGGCCCACAATGACTGTCATCCCCATCAAGACCCACCGCGAACTGCTTGACAGCCGGGAACCCGGATGCGGGATGCCCGGCGAGCTTTTTGGACGGCAAGACGTGTTCGAAACGGACTTGGACGTCTTCTTTCAGAAACGATGGATTCTGGTCGCCGTCACGGCCGATGTGCCTGAACCCGGCGACGTCTTCGCCGTCGATATCGGCAAGGCTTCGGTCCTGATCCTGCGCGACGACGACGAAAACATCCGCGCCTTCCGCAATATCTGCCGCCACCGCGGCTCACGCCTCGTCAAAAGCGCCGGGAAGGTCACCGTCGGCATGCTGGTTTGCCCTTATCACCAGTGGACGTACGACCTCGACGGCAGCCTGCGTCACGCCACACACATGGGCAAGGAATTCGACAAGGACTGCCGCAGCCTGATCCCGGTGCATATCAAAGTCGTCGGCGCGCATATCTTCATTTGCCTGGCAGATGAACCGCCGGAAGACATTGCGAAGCTCGACACGGTCATGACGCCGCGCTTCGCACCGTACGACATGCAGCACACGAAGATCGCGTACGAGATGGACATCATCGAGAACGGCAACTGGAAGCTCGTGATGGAAAACAACCGCGAGTGCTACCACTGCGGCGGGACCCATCCCGAACTCACTCAATCGTTCCTCGCGCACGATTTCGGCTTCTGTCCCGATGGCCAGAGCGAAGAATCGCTGGCCGATTACGAGCAGTATCTGGCGAACAACGAAGCGCGAAGCGCGGAATGGGAGAAGGCGGGCTACGAGTGCGCGTTGTTCGAATCGCTCGACGAGAGCGTGGAAACGAATTTCCGCTCGCAGCGGCTCGTGATCGCCAACGCCGGCGAATCGCAGACGATGGACACCAAAGTGGCGAGCACGAAGCTGCTGGGCAAGTTGGAGCGGCGCGACCTCGGCGACGTGCACATGTGGGGGCATCACTCGTGGACACACGTGATGAGCGACCACGCTGTGATTGCCTATGCCATCCCCTTGGCTCCGGACAAGACGCGCGTGCGGACCGTGTGGCTCGTGAATGAAGATGCCGTGGAAGGTATCGACTACGATCTGAAGAAACTGACCGAAGTGTGGATCGCCACCACGACGCAAGATGCCGAACTGGTCGGCAACACGCACAGCGGGACGCAAGATCCAGGCTATATTCCGGGGCCCTACTCGAACTACACGGAAGGCGAACTCGAGCGATTCGCACGCTGGTATGACGCGCGCCTGAAGGCGAACGGGGTATAAGTTCGCAGCGATAGAAACGAGCGGGAGTTCACACCCGCTCGTTTCGCTTGATACGTTCGATCAGCGTCGGCTCGCCGTCACCAAGCGAGCGCAACACGGCACCAGGAAGAGCAGCGCGGCCAACAACCAGAACGCCCCCGGCAGCCCCACTTTGTTGGCGACGAAGCCGACCGCCGCCGGACCGGCGAGGTTTCCGGCGTAGCCAGTCGTCGTGATCGCCGCGACAGCCAACGTGGCGGGCATCGCACGTTGCGAGCCCGCCCGGCGAAACAACACGGGCACCACATTGGATGCGCCAAAGCCGATCAGCAAAAAGCCGAGCATCGCGATCGCGGCGACCGGCGCAGTCAGCAGCACAACGAAGCCGGCCGTCGCGAGCAATCCGCCCCACAACACGACGGATCGGTCTCCGATCCGTGCCGTCACGGCATCGCCGCTCAATCGCCCCACGGTCATCGCGATCGAGAACAGCATGTAGCCGAGCCCGCCTTGGGCAGCAACGACCAGCCCCTTGCGGGTGATCAGCAACGCGCTCCAGTCGAGCAGTGCACCTTCAACGAGAAACGTGATCACCGTTAGCGCGGCCAGCATCAATACGATGCCGCGCGGCGCGACGAACAGCGGGCCATCATGGGCCTGAGCCGTTGCCATCAGGCGCGGCCGCGCGAGCGCCATGGCGCCGAGCATCAGAGCCGCACAGAGCAGGGCGCTCGCATGCATCCCGACGCGCACCGAAAGTAGGAAGGTCATGAGCGTGGAGCCGATGAATCCGCCGACGCTGAAGAGCGCATGAAACCCGGACATCAACGGCCGAGCCTCGGCGCGTTCGACTTCCACGCCGTGGATATTCATGGCGACGTCGAGCGAACCAAGCGCTGCGCCGAACGCGAGCAAAGCGACGCCCAGCGAGAGCGGCGTGCCGACAATGGCCAG
>NZ_JBQCDN010000389.1:0-22174 GCF_051961175.1 Trinickia sp.
CTCGCCGACTTCCTTGTTGAGCGCCTGTGCGCCCGTCGAATCGCCGCCCATATCGACGCTCGAACCGTCCGACAGCGTAACGTTGTTGTGAGTATGCGAATGGCTCATGTTCAATCTCCTTGCACGAGAAAAAGTGGGAAAAAAGGATTTCCAAACAACGATCAAACGATTACTGGTACTTCGCGCCGTCCGAAGCGTCCTTGTTCATCGCCTGCATGCTTTGCAGCGTGTCCGATTCTGTCTTGAACTTCGTGTTGATGCCCGTCGCCGCCGTCTGATACTTGAGTTCCATGTTGGCGGTTTCAGCTTGCGCGTTCAGCGCGTTGTTGATCGTGCCTTGAATGTCATTGGTAATGGACATCAAAATTCCCCTTTCACTTAAGTCCGCGGACGCAGCAGCGCTCAAAGTCTCGTAGATCGCGCATCACCACACCCCGTTTCATGAGCCGCCGACCGGCAGCTCCCCCTTCCTCGCCACGGCGAAACACCGCAATGCCAGGATTCCCGCTGCGTGCCGGGCCGAAAGCAGCGCCCGCCACACTCAATTCAGTTGTAGCCGCCCTTCTGAACGCCGTCCTTAACGACATCCGAAAGACTTTTCACGCCTTCGACCTTCGCATGCATAATGCTGTTGAAAGTCGTATGCTGTTCTTGCAAATTCAGCGTCAGCATTGACATCTGCCGATATGCGTCGAGCGACTTTGTCATGTCACCCTCGCCACCTACTGAACCGATAGCCTGTGTGATATCGAAATCCTGAGCCGACATAATTCGCGCTCCTTATCTAATTCCGTATTGATCGCGATTATCTGCATTTCTCGTTGCACATCATCGCTGCCTTCCCCCCATTGGTAACGGCCTTTTTTCAACAGTTCATCGATTCGTTTAAAAAATTCTTCGCGGCGGTCCCACCGAACGCGATCGCCCCGGACGTTACAAAGAACCCAATACGTGCGTGCGCGCGCCGCGCGCTTCGTCAATGCTCGAGGGGGATCTCTATATGGAAGCGACACTGCAAGCGGATACCGGCGCACCGGCGCAGGCTGCGCCAGCGGCTTGCGCCGCCTTGCCGGCGCGGCCGGCGTTCACGACGGAGCGCCTTGCCTTCGTGCCGCTCGCGCCCGAGCACGTCGGCGATCTGGGTTCGATGCAGGACGACGCACGGGTGTGCCAATACTTGAGCGACGATGTCTATACGGCGCACGACAGCGCGCTTGGGCTCGTGCGCTATTCAGAGCAGCAACATGCCGAGCAGCCCGGGCTCGGCATCTGGCATGTCAGCACACGCGCCGACGGCCGCTTCGTCGGGATCTTCAGCCTGCACTACGTGCCGGCCCTGAAATCGGTGCAGCTGGGCGTCGTGTTTTCGCGCGGAGGCTGGGGCAAGCGCCTCGTGCCGGATTTCGGGCGTGCCGTGCTCGACTATGGGTTCCGCTATCTCGGCCAGTCGCGGCTCGTTGCGCTGACGGATCCCGGCAACCGGCCCGCCGCGTTCTGGCTCGAAACCTATGGGTTCCGGAAAAAGGCCGACGTACTCGTAGGCGACGTCCCGCAGGTGCTGTTCGTCATCGACAGGGCCACGTGGGATGAACTGCACGGCAATGCGGGCGGCGAGCCGTTCGCATGGCGGGCACGGGTAAAGCGCGGCTGATCGAATGTCGAGCGACAAGACCGAAAAGCCCACACCCAAGCGGCTGCGCGACGCGCGCAAGAAAGGGCAGATTCCGAAGAGCCAGGACGTCACGTCGACGTTCGTCTTCATCGTGGTAATGGGGTTCGTGCTCGGCGCTCGATCGATCATCTGGCAGTGGATCGAGCATTTCTCGGATTTCGTGTTCCGTGTCGCGTTCACGGAGGACTTCAATGTCGAGCTGCCGCATCTGCTCACCACCACATTCATTGCGATCGTCGTGCTCGTCGTGCCCGTCTATATGGCCGCCGGGCTGACAGCCGTGATCTCGGGCTTCATGCAGACGGGCGGGCTCATCACGATGGAGCCGCTCACGCCGAAGCCGGAGAAGGTCAACCCGATGGCGGGCCTGAAGAAGATCTTCTCGGGCAAGACGGTCGTCAACTTCGCGATGACGATGGTCAAATCGGCGTTGCTCGCGCCGCTGCTCTACGCCTATATCAAAGGGGCACTGCCCGATCTGATGCGCGCAAACCAGATGAGCGCGGTATATATCGGCATCACCGGCTTCCTGCTCGCGCTGAAGATGATGTTCTTCGCCGTGCTCGTGTTTCTGCCGATGTCGTTCGTCGATCTCGCGATGCAGATCTACTTCCACATCGATCAGCTGAAGATGTCGAAGCACGAGGTCAAGCAGGAATACAAAGAGACCGAGGGCGACCCGCTCGTCAAATCGAAGCGCAAATCGCTCGCCAAGCAGATGGTGCTCGGGCCGCCGGCCAAGGCCATTGCGCAAGCATCGGCCGTCGTCACGAACCCGACGCATTTTGCCGTGGCGATCTACTACAACCCCGAGGAAACGCCGCTGCCGGTCGTGGTCGCGAAGGGCGCCGACGAACGTGCGGCCCTGATCCGTGAAATCGCCGAAGAAGAAGGCGTGCCGATGATCCGCAACGTGCCGCTCGCGCGGCAGCTCTATGCCACCGTGGAAGAGGACGAGTTCATCCACAGCGACCTGTTCGAGCCCGTGGCCGAACTCCTGCTGTGGGCCGACGAGGTCCGCCAGGCAAGGCTTGCCGACGATGCTTAAAGGCGCGCGATGGCCGGAGCCCCATGCCATGTAAGTAACCTGCTGAAAGAAAATAGTACGGCATTCAAAGCGCCAACCTGCGTAAAATGGCATGTACGTTCGATTAGAACGCCACGCCGTTCCCTGTTTCGCCGCGCCGGGTTTCCGGCCTCACATTCGATTTGACAGACTTGCTGCCGACGCTCTTCCGATGATGGCTTCGACTTCGCTCACACCCGTTCCCGATACGGCGCCACGCGTGGTCCTCGTCGAAGACGACATTCACCTGAACCAAAGCCTCGCCAAGACGCTCGAGCTGGCCGGCTTCGAGGTCACGGCCTTCACGTCCGCCGAGGCGGCGCTGCCGCATTGTGCACAATTCGAGTGCGAAGCCGTATTGGCCGATCTCTATCTCGAAGGCATGACCGGCATCGAACTGCTCGGCGAGCTGCACGCGCGCGACGCCGAGCTGCCCATCATCGTCATGACGGCGCAAAACGATATCGCCACGGCGTTGCGCGCGCTGCGCGAGGGCGCCTACGACTTCATCGGCAAGCCGTTCGAGCGGCAATACGTGACTACGCTCATGAAACGCGCGGTTGCGCAGCGGCGGCTCGCGCTCGAAAACCGGGCGCTGCGCGAGCGGATGGCGAGCGCCACGGGGCTCTTGGGCATCCTGCGCGGGGGGAGCCCCGCCATGCAGCGCCTGCGCGATATTGTGCTGCGCGTCGCGGCCTCGCGGGCCGACACGCTCGTGCTCGGGGAAACGGGTACCGGCAAGGAGCTTGTCGCACGCTGTATCCACGAGTTCAGCGGCGCGCGCGGCAGGCTCGTCGTGCTCAATTGTCCGGCCATACCCGATCAGGTCTTCGAAGGCGAGCTGTTCGGCCACGAACCGGGTGCGTTCACGGGCGCGGGCAAGGCGCGCGCGGGGAAGATCGAACAGGCCGACGGCGGCACGCTCTTTCTCGACGAAATCGACGCCATGCCGCTGCATTTGCAGGCGAAACTGCTGCGCGTGATACAGGATCGCGAAGTCTGCCGGCTTGGGTCGAACGAACGGATTGCCGTGGATTTTCGCGTCGTGGCGGCGACGAAGGTCGATTTGAAGGCATTGAGCGATGCTGGCAAGTTCAGGCTCGATCTGTACTACCGGCTCAACGTGCTGCCTTTGACGATCGCGCCGCTGCGCGAGCGCAAAGAAGACATCGCGATGCTGTTCACGCATTACGTCGACGATGCAGCGCAGCGCTTCCGGCAAACGGCGCGCAGTACATCAGCCGAACTGATGCAGCAACTCGCCGCCTACGATTGGCCCGGCAACGTGCGCGAGCTCAAGGGCACGGCTCAGCGCTTCCAGTTAGGCTTGCCGATCGGGCTCGAGCAAGAGGCCAACAGCGGCGACGCGCAACCGCGGCCGTCGCTGGCCGAAATCGTCGCATCGGTCGAGCGCGAGATGCTCGACGCCGCTTTGCGGCGGCACCGCGGCGCCATAGCCGCGATCTGCACCGAACTCGGCGTCACGCAAGCCACGCTCTACCGCAAGCTCAGCGCACACGGCCTGCGCCTGGGCGACTATCGCGCCGACGACAGCACTTAGTGCCCTGTCCCGCAAGTTCCTTTGATATGAAATCGCCCATTTGGCCGCCAGGCGGCGTCGCTCGTCGTTGCCATAGCTACGGCTATGGCGCCTCCTCGCTTCTTGCCTGACGAGCTTTGCATGGGGCCGGTGTAAGCGCTAAAGCGCTAACTCCGGCCGACACCAAATGGACAATTTCATTTATCAAACAACTTACGGGACAGGGCACTAGCTGCCGCGCCGACGCCCATCGCGCTTACATGTAGCTGCGCGCCGTGGATGCGACCAACTCCTCCGGCCCCATCTCCGCCGTCGCCGCCAGTGTGGCGGCACCGCCCGCCGCCTCGGTGGCACCGCCCACGGCGTGCAGCGCCCCGTTGAACCCGCCCTTCACCCCATGCGTGAAGTCGTGCGCGGCATCCTTGAAGCCCTGAAACGGGTGCCCGTGCACGGTGTCTTTGACGAAGTCAGTCGCTGCTTTGAACGGTGCGGTTGCGAGGCTTTCCGCGCCATGCACGGCACCTTCGACCATGTGCTCGACGCCATGCACGACGTGGTGGATCGCATTGCCGATATCGCTGAATATGCTCATGATTAGCTCTCCTATAGAAACGTTGGGACACGCAACCCCGCTTTCCAATACGCCGGAATCGCATTGATTGAGTAACCGCAACGGGCATTCGCGTTCAACGCATCGCAAACCGATAAGCGAACGACACGCAAAGCATCGATACAGCCCGGTCTGCACTTTTTCGGAACGATGGCACGCACGGCGTTACCAACAAACGCTTGCGTCAGCTTTTTCGCCGCGGCCCGCCCTCGTCGAACGGCAAGCGTTCTGCTGCGCCTTCGCGCGCGCGGGCTTTCTTTTTCGGCGGGGGAATTCACCCGTTGCCATTCGCGAGGACACTCTCCGATGCCGTCGCTTTCGATTGCCAGCTCATCCAGCCATCGCAGCCATCAAGTTCATCCTGACGCCGACGAGCATGAGCCCCGCGAGTCTGCGCCTCCCGGCGGCAACCGCGAATCGCGCGTCGCATTCACGTCACCGTCGGCACGCGGCGAGTTCGTCATCGTCATCGACGACAGCGGTACAGGCGACGCGCACGGCAGGTCCGCCACACCGGCGCCCGCCACGTCGTCGCGACTGTCGCAGCTCATCGGCGGCGTCCGGCAGTGGGCCCACACGCAATCGCAGCACTTGAAGGGTGCAGACCTCGCAAAGGCCGTCGGCACAGAGTTCGTGCGCGCCTATCTCAGCACCGCGATCGGCAAGACCGTCGGCGGGCTCGTCGAACAGCAGGTCGAGAACTGGGTGCTCCCGCGCCCCAACGCGCAGTTCGCCCTGGCGACCGCATGGCCGGCGGCTTCAGCCGTCGTGAACGCCGCGTTTGCGGGCTATGCGGTCTACGGCATCGTGAAGGCGTTCGAGAAGCCCGAGCGGCCGCGCAACCAGTTGGCCGTGGCAGCCGGCGGCGCGGCTGCGGGCATCGCCTCGCTGCTTGCGGTCGGCCCCGTGACGGCGATCGTATCCGGCGCTCCGCGCGCCAACGCCGCACGCTTTGCGGCCGAGCAATTGAGCTACGCCATCTATGCGATGGTGCGGGAATCCGTCGTGTTCGCCTCATCCGGGTTCGGCCCCGAATTGAAGTCGCGCAAGGAGGACGGGAGCACCGGATCGCTGAAACTCTCGTTCGGCTCCGTGGGGATCTCGGTACCGCTCTATTCGGCGTCGAGCATCGCGATGAACTACAAAGCCTCAACTTCGTTCAAGAACCGTTTCGATCCGCCCACGCTCGCGAATAGCGAGGGGGGCGAGTTGCGCTATGCCGCGGTCATGCAGAAAGGCATCGCGTTCGACAAGATGTTCGCCAATCCTTTCGTCGAGGGGCTGCATCAGGCCGTCGTCGTGCTGGCAAAGGCCGCCGTCGGCCATGCGCCGACCGTCGTCGTGCCGCAAGGCGGAGCGTCGGGATGGTTCGCCGGCTGGCATGGCAAGCACATCAAAACCGGCACGCCTGCCGTCGGCCCCGATGCGTCGGCCACAGATGCGGCGCCGCGCTTCCAGTTTTCCACGTGGAGCGGGGCGATGGCACTCAAGGCGATTCCGAACGCGATGTCGCGCATCGTCTCGAACAGCATTCCCGACAGCCCGCTGAGCGTCTGGCAAGCGAAGCATCCGCACAAGCACGATGTCATCCGGCTGCTCAAGGCCGCGTTCATTGCCATCAGCGATTACCGCAGCTGGATGCTCGTCGAGACGGCCACGCAGGGCCACGAGCGCGTCGACGGCGTGCTCGAAGCAAGCGTGCGCCCGCGGCCCGAGGAGTCGTGGCGCGACGAGTCGCTCGGACGCAGCTCGAACGGCACCCCATCGCCGCAATTCGAACGCGCGGATTCGATCGGGGCGGGCTCGATCCGCGCAGACTCGCCGCACGCATGGGACGCCGACGATGAGCGAGAGACGTTCTACGACAGCTCGAGCGAGGATTTCGACGCGCGTTCGGAAGCGCTCGGGCGCCGGCAGGAACCGGAAAGCGAGGTGTTCTACGAGAGTTCAAGCGGGGAATCCGAAGCCAGTGCCGGAACGTACGAGCATGAAGTGGAACACGAACACGACAGCTTTTTCGATAGCTCGAGCGAGGACTTCGATGCCCACCCACTGACGTTGGCCCGTCGGGACGGCGATGAGGCCAACGCCTCCCACGCGGAGAACGCCGAAGCCAGTCCAGCGACGAACAGGCGCGCGACAGAAGACGACGATGCGGCCTTTCTCGATCGTTTGCTCGACGCGCAAGGGGACCGCTTGCCAGCCGCTGGCAGCGATTCCGAAGGCGAAGTCGACGCGGACACGTTCGACCGGCTGCTCGACGAACCGGCGCAGCAGACCGAACACGCGCCGCATGCCGAAGCGCCCGCGAGTGCCGGCACTCAGTTCCACGACGACTGGCAAATCGTGCCGCATTCACTGCCGCCCTCACCTCGCGAGCCAGTCGATGAGCATCAGGCGAATGCCGGCACGCTCGTCGCCACGCAATCGCAGCCGCAGTACTTCGTGGATATGCCGGAGGACGCCGAGGCACAAGGGCAAGGGCACGGACACCGTCACGAGGCCCCGCGCGATCCCGGTTCGTTGGGCAGTGCGCCGCATGACGTTTCCATCGAAGAAGTCGATCCGCACACACGGGCCAACGTGCAGCCGCACTTCGTCGAGGAACCCGGCAGCGCGCGCGTGTTCGTCGAGGGCCGACGCGAACGCGCGGAGCAGCAGGCGCAGCCGGCACCGTCAGGCCGCGCGCGGATCGAGGGTGAGCCGCAGCGAGAACAAAGAGCACAGAGAGAACAAAGAGCACAGCGCAACGAGGACTCGCAGGCACGGCCGCATATGACGCTCGCCGAGCATCTGGCGCAGGAGCGGCAGCAGCAAGCAAGGGCCACACGCACGGCTGCGCCGGCGCAGCGCGACCATGCCCGGCAAGTGCTCGAACAGAACGGCGATGCAATGAGGCAGACGATCGACCAGCTCGAAACGCAGCGCCACCTGGAAAACCTGCGCGATCAGATGCAAGCGCGCACGCAAGGGGCAGAGACCATGCGGCGGCGACGCGGGCCGCTCGCGAAGGTCCGAAATGCGTTCAAGAAGTTAAGCGGGTCGCGTTAGACCGGAAATCAAGCCCAACCTATCGTGTCGAGGTCGCCGGCGAAACCCCGTACACCGGGCCCGACGGCAAAATGCGCGACCACGGCGTCTTCGACTTCTTTCAGCAGCGCGCGATCTGCGACCGCAGCATCCAACCGTTCGATGAGTCCCGACAGCGCGCCGCGGTGCCCTTCATATGCCTGCGCACGCTGTGCCTCCAGGGCCGGCCACGGCGATTGCGCCAACGATTCGCTCATGACCCAGGCCAGGTCGTGCAGGCTTTCCAGCGCGAAATCGCGGAATGCCTGCAAGCGCACGGCGTCGATGCCGTCCGTGCCGACGAAACGGTGCGCCTCGAGGCGTGCATGCGCGAGGGCCAGCACACCTTCGATCGCCAAGGCATGCCAGGACCCGGGCAATACCGCATGGTCGAGCGCCACCGCCACTTCGGCGTCGGCGGCGGGATCCAAGCGACTCCGACACGTCGGCACGTCAGGTGTCTGCGGCACGATGCTTCTGCGAACTTCCGACATGGCTCTGCCCTCGTTATTTCCTGACGAATTCGGTATTACGGTTGTCACTCGTGTGTAACAACTTGGGCCGCCGAGTTCACGAAACACTGTGATAGGGTGGCTTTCGTGCTATCTGCCCCGGAGCAAAAGCGGGTGATTGGATGATTTCAGCGTAAGGAAATCCTGAACGGCGCCGCCAACTGAGGCCATTTCATGCGCGACACGTCGGCCGCAACCGTTATTGATCTTGTTGTGCGGGCGTTTCGAACGCGCGTGCGTGCGTTGCGCGTTTGGCGTTTACGAGTAAAGGTGAATCCCTTTTACTGCTAATTTCTCACAGGATCGTGCCGTAGACTACGGGATGCGCCGAGGAACGCGAAAACGTTTGCCGGCACGAATAAGGTACCAAAAAAGTTCCGATGAGCAATAACCCATGACCCTCGTCCATTCTTTGAGGACCATGCCGATTACGCGCCTCGTGGCGGTCATCGTCGCGAGCGTTTTCGTCGTGGCGATGCTTCCGTTCGGCTGGCTCGTTGCGCGCGAATGGTCGGCGAGCAACGGTGCTGGTGTGGCGCTCGATGCGTTCGAGAGCTATCGGGCCACGCTCCTCGTGATGGAAAAAGTATCGGTAGAACGCGGCCCAACCAATGGCGCCCTCGGAGAGGACCTGCCGATACCGTCCGCGCGCATGGAAGCACTCGTCAATGCGCGGGCCGAAAGCGATCGGCGCATCACCTATCTGCTCGGCGTCCTTCATCGCGGCGCGTGTCCCCGCGACTGTGCACACGAAGCGCACCGGATCGAGTTGATGCGAACCGATCTGCAACGGGGCCGTGCCGCCGTCGACGCGCTGCTTGCGTTGCCGCTTGCCAGACGCGAACCGGCAGCGATCATGCGCGCGGTCGGCGGCATGATCGCCATCATTCCCGAACTCGCGCCGCCGCTCGACGACATCTCCCTCGCGGTGTTGAGAGGGTCGCCCGAGACGCTGAACTGGGTCGTCACCACCCGCCTCTTGGCCGATTTTCGCGAGTATGCCGGGCAGTTGGGCTCGCAGTTCACGGCGGCCCTTGCGGCGCGGCGGCCCCTCACCGCCGATGAGCTCCTCGCGATCGAACAAGTTCGCGGCCGCGTTGTCGAACTGCACGCGCTGATCAAGAACCGTTTGACCAGCAACCCGCAGCCCGAGGTCGTCCGCGTTGCGCTCGAGCGGATGGAGCATGAGTACTGCGGCACGGGCATGGACTACGCGAACCGCGTGCGGGCGCTCTCGATACGCGGCGCCGCCACCGACATCTCACCGGCGAAGTTCGCGGCCGATTATGTCCCGCCGATGCGCTCGATCACGGCGCTGCGCGACGTACTGCTCGATCTCTCGCAGTCCGACCTGCAGGTGCGGCGCACGAAGGCACTGACTCGGCTGCTCGCCACCGTGCTCGCCGCAGTCGCGATCGCCATTGCCCTCGGCACCATCCTTTCGATCGTGAGGAAGCGCGTCGTCGAGCCATTGCAGCGTGCCGCACAGATGATCGAGGCCATTGCGGGCGGCGATTTGAGCGCAGATGTTCCCGCGACCGCTTATAACGCCGAAGTCGCCAAGCTGCTCGATTCCATCGCCATGCTCAATGCGAGCCGAATCGAGAAGATGCGGCTCGAAACGGTACGCGACCGACTGCTCATCGAAATGAAGCGCCTGTCCGACACCGATTCGCTGACGGGTCTGCCGAACCGGCGCGCGCTCGAAAAGAAAGCGAAAGTCCAGTGGTGTCTCGCGAACCTGGAAGAACCCGACTACGCCGTCATCGCGTTCGATCTGGACCACTTCAAGCGGGTCAACGACACCTATGGCCACACGGGTGGCGACAGCGCGCTGCGCATGGTCGCGCAGCTGTGCCGCCAAACGCTGCGCGCGACCGATATCGTTGCGCGCGTGGGCGGCGAAGAGTTCGTCGCACTGATGCGCGTGCGCGGTCACAACCAGGCGGTCGCCGCAGCGGAACGCATGCGCGCAACGATCGCCGAGGCCACGATCGCGGCTGACGACGGGCGCACGTTCTCGGTCACGGCAAGCTTCGGCATCGCCTGGTCGCGCGGCCCCGCTGCGCCCGATCTGACCCGCCTCATGAAATGCGCGGACGAGCAGCTCTATCGCTCGAAAGACGCGGGGCGCAACTGCGTCATGGCAGAACGGGCCGAACCCGTTTCCCTTTGATGAGCGAGCGCCAAACGGAGCGCGTGTGCGCATCGCGCGGCGGCTCCGCTGCGCCTTTTGCCGTGGCCTCGGCCACCGCCTTCGGGCTCGACAGACGTAACCAGTATTCGCCACGCCCTCCACCGAGCGTGCGCGATCGAAGCTGCGTTTGAATCGCCAGCGCCGCCTCGGCCGCAATCGTGAGCTCGAGGCAGAGTGCGCCCCCCTCCACCGGTTCCTTCGCATGTTTTTCGAGCGGGCGCGACAACAAGACGTCGTCGGTTACCTCGCCCTCGAATGCAACGTAAAGATCGACGCCGTCGTCCGTTGTGCGCGAGCCGATCAGCACCTCGCCCCGCGCGTCTGCCTCGACACGCAGCAGATGGTCCACGACGCTGGCGACAATGAGAATCAGGCGATCGACATCGCACCAGACGTGCTCATCGGCCACATCGAGCCGCACGGCGTCGACGCGTGCGCCATACCGCGCGCCGGCGATCCAGAGCACTTCGCTCATGGCCGCGCGAAGCGTCACGGCACCCGAGAGCCCATCGCCCTTGCGGCAAAACACGTCGAGCCGCTGAACCATGGAGCGCAATTCGTCGACGGCTTCGAGCAGGTTGGACAGCCGCGCGCGCAGCGCGGCCTCATCGCGCCGGTCGAACGCATCGCGCAAGTCGCCCGCTAACCGTTGCGCATCGGCGAGCGGCCCCTTCCAGTCCGCATTGAGCGAAGTCACGAGGCTGCCGACGAGCGCCATCTTTCCGGCGTGAATCAAGGCCTCCTGCGTGCGGCGGCGCTGGTGGGACGCTTCGCGATCGAGCGCCATCAGCTGCGAACGCGTAGCCGCGCCTGCCGTTTGCGTCTCGCGGCGCAACTGAAGCCCGCGCTTGAAGAAATGCAGTGCGTAGTCGATCGCGTTTTCCTTGGCCGTAATGGCGGCCAGCCGCTCAAACATTTCCCGCAGCTCGTTCTTCATTTGCAGGCGCCCGAGCGCATCTTCCGCGCGTTGGCGCCAGCAGCAGGCCTTCGCCACTTTCTTCTGCATGCCGCGCAATTCCGCGAATCGTGCATAGGCGATCGCCACGTAATTCGGCGACCCGCAGTGGCGCGCAATGCGCCAGAGGCGCATGGTGTAATACCCGCCGCGCTCGAGGTCGCCCAGCAGCAGGTGCAAGCGGCTCGCCACATTGATGCAGACAGCGCGAATGCAGACAGCCTCCTCGTCGAATGCCGGCGAATCGAGCCGCGCCAAAAGGCGCAACGCCTCGCGCACTTGATCTTGCGATTCGGCTGCGCGGCCGCTTTCGGCCAGTGCATTGCCGTATTCGGCGCGGGCCTCCGCCAGCGTGCAAAGATGAACCCAACGCGTGGGGTCGGTCGGCTGCGCCTCGTCGCGCGTCACGGCCTCGGTCAGACATTCGATCGCGGACGCGTACGATTGCTGGCGCAAATCGACAACGCCGATATTGTTGAGCACCCGCCGCACGTAGATCTCGTCGCCAGCCTGCCTCAACATGGCAAGCGCTTCGCCGTACAGCTGAAGGGCCCGCTCAGCCTCCCCGACGATATCGAAGCAAACGCCGCGCAAGTTCAGCATGCGGCCTGCTTCGACGGCACGCCCCTCGCATTCGAACAGCTGTTGCGCTTCCACTGCCAACGGATAGCAGAGATAAACCTCGTCGCGGCTAGCGAACACATGCGCGGCCGCCGCGAGCGCGTCGGCACGAAGACGCGGATCGGCGCAGCGCTGCCCGAGATCCACCACGCTCATGGCGAGCGCCGCTGCGCGGCCAAGGTCGGTGCGCTGCGTCTCTTCGAGCGTGGTCAGCGCGGCCCTGAGCTCGTGTGTCAGGTCCGCCGGTGCCGCACCTGCGGTACGTCTACCGCCATTCATTTCGCACACGTCGTTCATCCCGTGTCTGGCTGGCTCCGCCGCAGCGCCCCTTCTCATGGGCCCGACGTGTTCCCAATACTTTCCCGTACTTCTCATCGCCTTCTCGTTCCCTTCCGACGCTAAGCGCTACGCGAGCCGCAAGCCGATGCGCAGTTCGGCGCCCCCGCTCGGATGATTGCGCGCACTAAGGTGACCGTTCATCTGAGCAACCATATCGCGCGACAGTGCAAGCCCGAGACCGAGCCCCACACCGGCAGGCTTCGTCGTGACGAACGCTTCGAACAGATTGCGCTCGACCTCGGGCGTGAAACCCGGCCCGCGATCCCTGACGACAAGCTCCACGTGCGTCTTCGATATAGGCTCGGCGAAAACACCGATCACGCGGTCGGCGCAGGCCGCCGTCGCATCGATCGCATTGCCGAGCAGATTCACGAGCACGGCCACGAGGCTTGCAGAATGCCCCCATGCGGCCATGTCGAGCGCTTCGTAGCGAACCTCATGGCCGCCTTGCACCAAGCGGTGTGCGATCATCGCCACGGCCTCTTCGACGGCCAGGCGCAGAGACACGCGTTCGAGGCCAGGCGGCACGCGCTGCGAGAACGCGTCGAACTGCAGCGTCAACTGCCCGAGTCGCCTCGCCACCCGCTCGATATGTGCGATGTCGTCCGCCAACATGTCCGTCTTGCCGAGCTCCACCACCTCGATGCTGTTCTCGATGGCAAGCCGCAACGCGGCAAGCGGGTTCTTGAATTCGTGATTGATGCCCGCGGCAGCCCGGCCGAGCGTGGCGAGCCGCCCCGCATCGGCAGCCTGCCGGCGTTGGCCCAGGGCATGGCGCTCGCGCTCGAGCTCGCGCGCAAGCAGTTGCGTGCGCAACGCGGCACGCCTGCGGTTCAACTCCGTCTCGAGTTGTGCGAGCAAGCGGTACTGCGCCAGCGCTTCGACGGCATCGCCGCTTGCCTCCGCCGTCGCGGCGATTTTGGCGACGACCCCGCACCGGCTGTCGTGGAGGCCCTGTTCGTCGAATGCCTTGGCAGCCCGTTCCCATCGCTCGCGCGCGGACGCGAAGCGGCGCTCGAAAAACGCGATTTCCCCCAGCAGGTCGTGCGCGTGCGCAATCGGGACCGGCCAACCCGCGCGCTCGGCCAACTTCTTCGCGCGCACGGCGAGCCGCTCCGCCTCGCCGCAGCGCCCGGCGGCAAGGCACGCCTCGCCGGCCGTATGCAACCGCAGGGCGAAAAATGCGAGTTCGACCTCGTCCGCCGACTCGCGCGTGACGTCGCTGACATAGGCCAGCGCGACAGCCGCATGCGCCGCGGCCGCATCGATATCGTCTTCGCGCGCCGCTTGCCGTGCCACGCCGAGGTGTGCCGATATCCAGTTGCTGCGTACGATCGGCAAGAGACCCGCCACAGGTGCATCGAGCAACAGATCGATCGCGCGATCGAGGGTATCGATGCCGGCCTCGTATTCGCCGCGCGATACCTGCGAAATGCCGATCTGATTGAGGACGACGGCCGCGCATGGCCGCGCTGCGACATCGAGAAACAGTGAGAACGCCTCGTTCATGAACGAGGTTGCGCTCTGCACGTTGCAGACATGCTCGTGCGAAAGGCCCCGATAGTAGAGCGCGCACGCGGCACCCAGTACGTGCCCCTGCCCCTCGAACCGCCGTTGCGCTTCCACCGCACAATCGTCACCGCCGGTGCAATCGCCACGCTGAAGGTGCGCCGCCGCGAGCCGCAACAGCGCGGCGGCGAGCGCGTTCTGATCGGCGAGCGAGCGCGCCCGCTCGACTTGCGCGCTCGCGTCGTCGAACGGAATCGGATCGGTGCAAACGAGCGCACGCAACGTCACGTCGCGTCCGGCGGCCATGGCCTGGGCATAGCTCGCCACGGTCGTCGGACACAGAATGACCTCTATTTGAGCCATGGCAACGGTGAATTAAAGACGAAAGCGAAGCGGCCCAACATATCATCTCTGCGCTGGTGGGTCATGCATTCGAATATGAATTCCCAGACTGTGGGACGGCAAGAACCCACACGAACTTCGTGGGCCTGCGCGTTACTCATTGCGATGCAAGCCCCGTCGTCACGACCGGGCGAGGATGCGTGTCGACGTGTCGACGTGCGGGGAGCGGCGCGTGAAGATCGATCGGAAAGTACCGGAGGCGACAGACGGCGAAGCGTCATCTTACGGTCGCATTGCCGCGACCGGCAGCCACGCCCCTGCAATTCGCATCGGCAACCGGTTCGCGCACCGTCACGTCAGTGCGGGAAGAGGTGACATGAGATGAGGACCGGTTCGATCAGAGGGCGCGATACGATCCACGCGGCAGATGGGCCGAGCAGCGCGGGGCCGAGCTCAGCGGTACAGCAGACAGGGCTGCAATTCGCGCGTCGGGACGGGCCGCGCCCCGTGACATTGCAGTCGCTGATGCGTTTCAGCGAGCGTGTGATGAATCGGCCGAGGCCACCCGGCATAGCGTTGCCGAGTACCGTAGGCCGCCGCACCTACGCCATTCGCGCCGATCAAGCCGGATATCTGTTCATTCGTGCCGCGCAGGGGCGGCATGTCCACGGCGAGGACCTGGCTGTCCTGCATCGCGGCCAAGTCGCACTGGAGCGCGCACGCGATGCGCTGCCGCATGGGCGAGCCAACGTCGTGGGCGAGCCCCCAAGCGCGATGGAACGTGCGAGCACGTTACGCCATGTCACCTGGCCGCGCGTGAGGGACGAGGCGATGGCTGGGCTCCAAGGTCACCCCGATCCTCGCGCGGTCGTGGTGGGCAACTATGCGGGCGCTGCGACGTTCATGGGGGCCGGAAACTGCGGAGACCATGGCGCCGTCGGGCTGATTGCGCTCGGCAAGCTGATCGGCCGGGGCGAGCAGGCGCTGTTGATGACCCATCCCTGCGATCACAACTGGGCAGTGCTGTCGCGCAACGATCGCGCAACGAATGTCCAACCCGACGATGTGGTCGTCGACGCCTGGGCCGAGGGACCGGCAATCATGGCATCGGATGGACGCTTCTGGAACCCGGAACAGGTATCGGTGGCCGCGCGGCTGGCGCCGCGAAGTGGGCGGCTCGCCGCCGCCACCGCGGAAGAGACCAAAGCGCGGCTGGCCGCCACGACGACACCTCAAATGGAAGTCCAAGCCTTCTACGAGCGGTATTCGGGTACAGACATGACGATGTGGACGAGTACGCCGGTGCTCGATGAGGCACGTGCGCGCGCAGCCTTGACGGATGCGAACGAACCGAAGAACGTCCCGTCGCGTGACAGTGACGAAAAGATCGGGTTGCGCCAGCAGGTGCTCGCTGCGGGCGTTGCCCGATCGCTCGGGGTGGGGGTCGGCGACGCAGCCAGGATGGCACCGGCCGTCATCGAGGCGGCCGCCAATCTGGCGGGATGGCGCGCCGGCCAGATCGACAACGAGTGACACGACGCAGCCGGACAGCACAGCGGTACGCACGTTCGGTGCTGTGTCGCCTACCGAACGTTGGCGGAAATCCGAAAAAACGGCTGAACCCATCTGGTTCTTTCGGTACGAATGAAATATCGGAAGCACGCGAGGCATGCAATGCGAGTAAACAGTCCCATCCATACGAACCCCGCGACCCACGGCGATGTCGAGCCGAGTCCGCACACCCGTTCCGCGGCGCAAGCGTCCGGGGCGTTCAACGGACACCCGGTGAGCATCGGGCGTCCGGACGGCGCGAGCGTGAGCCGCTCGATCGGCAAGGCAGCGAAGGTCGTGAAGCGGCTTGCCCAGCGGCTGACGTCGGGTACGCGCCAGGCTCAACGCGAGCCGCAGCGGACGGAGGTCGCCCTTCCCATCCCCCGCGATTACGGTTGGCCGCTCGGCCTCATGGTTCGCCAGAACCTGCAAGCGATGCATCCCGACGACGCGTACGAAGCGGCATTCGCTACGCACGAGGCCCGCGTCGGCCCGCAGGTCGAGGAGTCGGCCGCGCACCGTTTCGGCCACACGCACGTCGACGACGAGACACTCCGAGCGCAGCTGCATGCGTGGGCCAATGGGGAAGACGGAACCCACGACGACGCAGACGTGAAATATGCGCACGACTCGTCGCCCGGCAGCGGCCGTTGGAGCGAGTCCGATGTGTCGCGCAGCGCGTCGCCCGGCACACACTCGGACGGATCGATGAGCCCCCGCTTCGATGAATCGCCGACGACGGCGGTGGGTACTGACACGCGCACGCATTTCGGCGCGGGGAGCGCGCACTCGACTGCGTCGCACGAATCGGAGATCGTGGAGGTTCACGATGACGGTGCCGCACAGTCGACGCGGGCCCACGATGCGTCAACGAGCGGAAGCCGGCGTGTTCGCTTCGCGCCGGAGGTCAATGTGCGAACGCTTGCGGCAGATGAGACTCACGTCGATGAAAAGGCGCCGCTCCACAGCCGCGATCATCGTGCGGTCAAGCCCAAGGGTCACAAGCCTGATAGCCCCGAATACCGCGAATTGTCGCGGCAGCGATCGATCAATCAGGCTGCGTGGGAGACGGTGGTCAGGATGAAGAGCCCACGTATGCCGGCTGACGAACGCAAGATGACGGCGGGAATGTTCAAGCAGAACCAGATTCGCTTCGACGTCAAAAGGCAGAACAGGATTGCTGCTGAGGATGAGCCACAGGTATTGGCCGTCGCCACAGCGCTCCATCGGGCGACAGGGCCGGCGCCGTCCCGCTCATTTACGGGCAAAGTGAAAAACCTCGTTCGCAGCCTCGTACCGCAACGTTCGAGTGCGCCGGAAGCCGGCCTCATCCGGATCCCCGGCCCGGATCTGCGCCGCGATGCCAGTGAGTTGAATGGGGAACACGCATGAACTACGCGGCCTACGCCAACCTGCTCGCCGAAGTCTGCGCCGCGGCGGGCCTTGAAGACGCAGCACGCCTCGTGGACGGAGGTCGGCTCGAGGTGCTCGGTCATACGGTGACGTTTTGCTACGACGAGGCGGTCGACCAGAAGCATGCGGCAGTCGTCATCGATCTCGGCGAAGTACCGGAGCACGAATGCGAGAAGGTGTTCCGCACGGCGCTCGAAACCAACGCGCACGCGAAGTCGCCACGGGATGGGGTAGTGGGACTGGACGCGGAATCGTCCCATCTCAGCTACCGCTTTTTCGTCCCGTTGGACGGCACGTACAGCGCGGCCGCAGTCCTCGAAACCATCGCGGACCTGCTCGCCGAGCACGAGCCGGAGAATCCCGACTTTGAAGCAGCCTCTGAATCGCTGCCTTTACCGGGATTGCGCACACGCGTATGAGCGCGCGCAGGGAATGCACTCAGTACCGACTGTCGGCCAACAGGAACAAGGAGACAGTCCGCGAGACGAGAGCCTTTTTTGACCGATGGGGTAAAGTAGCGCGCTCGCGGGCAATTGACTGACGTTGAGAGAGCAACGTCTCGCCCATGAGATCGGAGATAACAATGAGCGAAAACACATATAGCTACCACCAATTTCGGAATCTCACGCCCGCTGGTCTGTTTGTATGGGTCGCATTTGACGAAACCTGCAAGCAGTTAGGTCTTGATGACCTCGCCAGCGCATCCGCGATGCTTCTCGGCATGAATGATGTTCCCGTACCGGGAAAGCTCGGTGGCGCAGTGCGCGGCACTTCGGTCGTTTCCATGGCTTCGCGCAAACTACTTCCCTATCAAATTGCTACGCGTCTCCCCACGATTACGAGAGCGGGCCTCGGGGGGCTCCGCATTGCAATGACTCGCAATCTGGGCGCTTTCGTCGGCCGCACGATCCCGGTGCTCGGAGTAGTGATGCTGTCGCGCGACGCATTCCTGATCATGCGACACACGATCGCTTCTTACAATCGCCTCGTAAAGCCAGAAGACCGGGTGCTTTGATATGGACGATGCCGTCTGGAACAAACTCGAGGCGTTTGCGCGGGAGGAACTTGGACGGCCGCTCCTAGGCGGCCGCTTGAAGCTGACGCCCGATAGCAGGCTAGAGGAAGACCTACGCTTGACAGGACTCGACGCTGTCGAATTCATCGACAAGTGGGCAGAAGAGTTCAACGTCGAAGCACAGGGCTTCCCATACGATCGGTACTTCGGCCCCGAGAGCTTGGACGTAATAAGGTCGATCCTTGGATTATTCTCTAAGCGCTTCCGGGACCCGGAGCTGGTGCCGCTGACGCTGGGCATGTTGGCCGAGGCGATGCGACGTGGTCGTTGGAACACCGAGGAGATCGAAGCGACCGCCGGCCGGCACCTACCGAGCCCATGAACCGAGCGTGCGGACATGCGGCGTTAGCCTGGCTGTCGTTCCCGCGATGCCGCCGCCTCACCTCGTTTACCTGCCTGACGAAGCTGCAATCGACAACATCACCGCGCGACGGTGGACGCCCACCTTCCGTTACGCGATGGGGTCACCATCCACGACGATCACTCCAAGGAGCACATCGATCGCAGCTCGCCCAGCGGCTTCAGCGATGAGGTATGCCCAACGGCGTGTATAGGGCCCGTTGTGCAGCGAAATCTTGCCTCCGCGCTCACCCACGACACGAAAATTGTCGCCGCCCTTGATCTGAAACGTGACGTCGTAGAGATCCACTGCGGACTGACTAAGCTCGACATGGATCTCAAATCCGCGGTACTCAATCATCCGATACATGAGACGCTCCGTTGGGAGTCAGAGGCCAGCCAGTAACCAGAGCTGGTGTTCGCTTTCAGTGCCGCGAACCAGTGCATAAGCCCGCATCTCGGCCCGCTCGGGAGGCTCAATGGACTCCGTGCCGGAAAAGTCGTTCCACGCATCGTTCGTGATCGAAGTGGGCGCACCGCGCGTTCTCGCGAACACGTGCAGCAGACGGCTGGCGTCGCGGCGCAATACACGGCGGTTAGCGTTCAGCACATACGGCTCGCAGCCGGCGCGCAGCACAAGGTAATGCGGAATCAAGTCGAGATTGATTTGCACAGCCAATACCGGTCTGGAGGAATCCCCGCGTTCGGCTCATCACTTCGCAGTGCGGTCTGCCGCTTGCCACCGCGGGTCGCTTCTCTAAACGGCCGTAAAACAGCCGAGCATCAGCAGATCCGGTCAACTGCTTTACTAAGCTCGTAGCGCGTTCACATATCGACGACAGAAGCTCCGCTCACCTTCCCGTCGATGATGTCTTTTCCCTGCTGCCGGGCGGCACGCCTCGCCACGCCTAAATCGGAGAATGCATGGGGCTGGTTCAGCCGGAAAACCCGGCTTGCGGGGGAGCTTGCTATCGAGGCCGGACGACATATCCGCACCGCAATGTCATACCCTTCGGCGTAACGGGAATGTCCGTCAAAGCGATTGAACCTGCGAGGAAAAACAAGAGGGTGAAGTTCGTACCCCTGGTAGATAAGAAACGCGGGTGTCGACATGTTGGTCACTCCACAGGGGGGAGGCCCACTATACTCCGGAACAGGCAATGCAGGGCGAAGCAGATTTTTTCCGAATTGCATTGCCCGAACGTGCCGGTGCGCGTGAGGTCGACCGCCGAGTTCGCAAAGCGGCGCATGTCCGCACTGTTATCCATCTTCTTTCCGAAGGCTGACGAGGGCTATCCGCCTCGTTCTTCCTCCGCCATACGTAAGCGGCCCCTATGGGTACGCTCAACGGCAACAACACTTCGGCTCAGTACAGCTTCCTCGGTGGCAACGACCGTTTGATCTGCTTTCGGAGCCGGGCCACAGCGGCAGCCTTCTTTCGTTTGCGTTTCGCAGTCGGTGTTTCATAAGCTGTTCTGGCCCGTAGTTCCTTGATCAGGCCAGTGCTCTCGATCGAACGTCGAAAGCGACGCAACGCGACTTCCACGGGTTCGTTCAGCTTGGGAGTTACAGTAGTCAATTTTTTTCCTATCGTGAGTTTGCGCCGTGAACGTGTGAACGTCCGCACAGTGTTCGCTGCTCCTGCTCCTGCTCCATTCCGTTGCGATGGGTCCCTTCAGCCAAAGGGTACGCCCAGCCACACCTGCGCCCATTTTTTTGCATAGGCAATGGTGTCTTCCCGCACGTCGAACCTAGCAAGATCCCCGCTTCGATAAACGCCCTGCTCGCGCCCGTCCGCAGGACTGGTGCTCATGCGGGTCGGCTTCCGCGCGACCATGTTCATTGCGCCAGTCGCGTAAGTGGGTTGGCCGCGTCACGCGTTCAGTAGGGCCATGATCTGGCCAGCCTCGCGATCCGAATCGCAGCTCGCCATGCCGTCCTTGCGCAGCAGTGCGCGGACCGATATGAACATCAAGTACGCATCCGCATCGACCTCGTGGCGACCGTCTCGGATGACGCCTTCGAGCTCGGCGCGAGCCCCTGACGGTAGAAACCGGTCGACAAGGCCGGAACCGTCGCGTTGAATCCAACTCAACACATTCGACCTATCCATGTGAAACCTCCGATGATGTCTGCGTGTCCCGATCAGGACTTGCGTCGACGAGCTCGGGTGTGGAGCGGGGCGCGATTCACAGTTCCAGATCCAGGATGCTGGCGTCTTCGGAACACGCGTCAATGAGGTGTTCCGCGTAGGCAGCCGACGCACGCCGCGCGTCTCCGGTGTTGGGGAAAGGACTTGCCGCAAGCCGGAATACGCGGCTGCGAGGCGCTTCCCCCGAGGTTCCCTGCTCCTGGATGCGCACGGCAGCGTCGAACCCTTCGTCGTAGTTGCGCCCGTTTCCGGGCTCGGTGGCGCGATGTGGATAGACTAGTGGATAAACCTCTAGCCCGCGGTAGAGACGAAAACCGGTTGTCATGAGAATACCTTTGAGGCCGCGTCAACTTGCGACCAATCGGGAAAGGAGTGTGAGCGACTGAGTTCAGTCTTCACTTGCCCGGCCGCGTTGTTCGGCCGGTGATGAGAGTGGGCGGCCCTATCCCGTTCGGGAAAGGCGACTGAGGAGGCGCAGAGAGGGCTGTGGACCAATCAATGCTTTCATGCTACACCGATTGCCCTACTTGTACAGCGAATGTTTTTGCCCCAGCTTCTTTCACGAAGCCGGCAAGCCAGATCGTCGGCATGCGCGGCGCCAAGCTCGGCGAGGATGTCGCTGCCAACCAGCGTCCGTCGCCAAAGACAGGACCATCCGACTTTACAGTGGCTGGATATATCAGCCGCTTGCATACCCTTCGGGCCTCGTCCTCCGCTTCTTGCCCGTTAGATGCCACCGTGCGCGGCGATGAACATCGCGACGGCGGACCGGCAATAGGATTCGATTTCGTTGCTGTCCTCTGCTCTCGCCTCATCAAAGCGTGCGATAAGCAGCAGATCGGATCCTTTGAAAAGCGCCGCAAACAAGCGGGCGGACCGGAGAGGATCGGGCACGTTCAGAACCGCCTTTGTGTGCAACTGACGCAACAGGGCCTCGATTTGGGCGATGACGTAGGCAGGCCCGGCTTCGTAATGGAGTTTGCTTAACGACTTTTGATTCGTCTTGTCGGCCAAAACCATAGCTTCGACACTGCGGACGTCGGGACTCAACAGCGTGCGAAGCAGGGATGATCCCACCGCCATGAGCTGATCTTCGGCCGAACCGTCGACGCCTTCAAAAAGGGCCTGTGGTGCAAACTGATGGCAGTGGGCCGCCATGGCCGCGCTGAACAGCGCCTCCTTGTTCTCGAAGTGCCGATAGATGCTGAGCTT
>NZ_JBQCDN010000390.1:0-16951 GCF_051961175.1 Trinickia sp.
CTCGGCGGGTGGATATTTCACCGCCGCGGCGCCGGGGGGGTGGGCCCTTTTTGGGCGCGTTTCAAAAAACCACACATTCACGCCCCCCCGGAGCCGCGGCTAGTGAACGCATCCACAAAGGCGACGCGCACGTGCACATTTCCATGCGTGCCGTTGCCTTGAGGGTTGTCTTAAAGGTAGCTGCAGACGTAGTCGAGCGTTTCGATCACTTCGATGTCGAAACGGCTTTTACCCGGGACGGAGAACGACTGGCCCGCGCCATAGGTCGTCCATTGATCGCTACCGTCGAGGCGAATCCGGCATTGGCCGGCCTGCACTTCCATGAGTTCCGGGGCGTCGGTGCCGAAGTTCAGCGTGCCGGGCAGGATGACGCCGAGCGTCTTGCGCGAGCCGTCGGCGAACAGCACGGTGTGCGAGACACACTTGCCGTCAAAGTAGACGTTGGCGCGTTTGATAACGGAAACCTGATCGAATTGCGTGGCGGCTGTCATGGCGGTGGTCCTCCTGAGTCGTCGTAATGAATGGTGGCTGCTGTGTGGCCGCGATAAGCGATCTGTACCGGGCGCACGGTCCAGCATACAAATCCGCCATCATACCGGCTCCGGGTGTGCCGGTACGTCACCAGTCGCAATAGCGTTGGAACCCGATGTTCTCGCGGCGATATGCCGTTCGTAGCCCGGAGCGACGAACTCGTTTCAACTCATTGCTTATCGCCGTCCATCGTGCGCGAGTATCATGCGCCTTTAAACCCCCCGATCCGGACATGCTCGCGCTCAAACTCACGCTTGTTCCGCTGTTTCTGCTCGTTGTATCGATGTCCGGTAAATGGTGGGGGCCGTCCGTCGCTGGGTGGCTGGCCGGCTTACCCGTCGTCGCCGGGCCCATTCTCTTCCTTCTCGTCCTTGCGCATGGCCCGGCGTTCGGGGCCCATGCAGCGCAACGTTCGCTCTCGGCCGTGTTGGCGTCGGAGGCGTTCAATTTCGCCTATGCATGGACTTGCCGCTCGCGTTCGTGGCCGCTTGCATTGGCCGCTGCGCTTCTCGCCTGGTTCGTCGTTGCGTGCGGCCTCTCCTGCCTCCCGACTTCGGCTTTATGGGCGGGCATTGCTGCGCTCGCGGCGGTGTGCTTCGGTCAGTCGTTCTTGCCACGCAGCGCCTCCATTGCGCCGGCCGCATCGCTTTCGCGAGCCGACCTCATCGGAAGAATGACGGCGGGGGCGGTGCTGACGCTGATCGTGACGTCGATATCAGGATGGGCAGGCGCCGCCTGGAGTGGGTTGCTCGCCGTGTTCCCGTTGCTGGGGATCATTCTTTCGGTGTCTTCTCACCGCGCGCACGGGCCGGAATTTGTCATATCGCTGTTTCGGGGGATGGTGCTTGGCAGATTCTCGTTTGCCGCGTTCTGCTTGACGCTCACGTTTGCGTTGCCGCGCGAGCGTCCACTCGTCGCATTTACCGTGGCCGCAGTCTTGGCCATGCTCGTTCAATGGGGCACGAAGCAAATGACGAAGCACTCAGGCCAAAATTCGAAGGCGCTAAGTGTTGTCGCCGAAGAGTGATGATGAACGTTTTCTCGCTCTGAGCGCTTGACAAGAAGCGAGCGCGATCCGCCCGATAGCGCGCTCATGCAGCTCTCGTTGCAATCGCTCTTCTTTTTGGCAGGAGCAGCGGCGGGGGCGCTCGGCGTATCGCGGTTCGGAGTGGGTGCCTTAGTCGTGCCACTCGCGGTGCTGGCGGTATTGGCGGTCATGCGCTTTTTTCCCTGAAGCATTTCCCTGGTTAAAGCACTCGCAATAACCCACTCTTCCGCCTCGCATGCGGCGCCGTCATGTCTTCTTGGTAAACTCGCGGTTCGAGAAAGACAACGGGGAGAGCGCGTGAGCCTCGACGAATACTACAGGCGGTTGGAGCTGCCGGGCACCGCGTCCCCGGCGGACGTCAAGCGCGCGTACCGGCGGCTCAGAGCGAAATACCATCCGGATCGCAATCGGGGGCGCGAAGCCACGGTCGAGCCGGAGTTCAAGCGCATTCAGGAAGCGTTCGAGATTCTGATCGGCGAGCGCAAGGCGCCCGTATCGCCGAACCCGGGACCCGCGGCGGCTTCACCGCCGCCTGCGCAGGGCCGTGGGCCGGGCCCGGGACCAAAACCGACATGGGAATGGGCCTGGGGCGACACCGCAAGCGCAGAAGCCGCGCCGCCGCCGCGCAATGCTCGCAGTGGCCATCCCATGCGCGGGGCCAACTGCACGACCGAGCTCTTTGTCCCGCTCGAGGCCGCGATGTATGGCGGCGACGTGGAAGTGAGCTATGCCGTGAAAGGCGCTTGCGATCAATGCCACGGACATGCGCGGGGCCGCTGCCCCGCGTGTTTCGGCAAGGGCGTGATCGTCCAAAGCAAAACCGAGACCGTGAAGCTCGCGCCAGGCGCATGGGACGGCCAGCGCGTGGTTGTCGAAGGCGCCGGTCATCCCGGGCTTAACGGCGGGCCGCCGGGTGACGCGATCTTCTCGGTGGTGATCGTGTGCAATTCGGCTTATCGTCGAGATGGCCTGAATATCGCTTGCGACATCGAAGTCGATTTCGTGACAGCCACGCTAGGCGGCACCTACGAGGCGGGAGTCCTTGGCCGCGCGCTGCCGATGACGATCGACCCCAATTCCGGTCCCGGGAGCCTGATCAGGCTGCGCGCGCAGGGCCTCTCCGACCGGCACGGTGCGCGGGGCGATTTGACCCTGCGCCTGGTGTTGACAACCCCGGCCGCAGCCGCACATTTGACCGACGAGGACCGCGAACGGCTGCGCGAGATGTTCGCGGCGGCGCAACGACGCGCGAATGCCCCCGCTCGGACTTTCTAGCCCATCACATAGACAGGTTGTCGCAATATGCGCAACCGGCGATGGTACGATGGCCAAAGCTCGGCCATCCGTGAGGTTCGCCATGGTTTCGCTCAGGGCGCTGCGCCCGACAGTCGCCGGAATGACACGATGAGCCCGCACCACGCGGCGGGTAAGGGCGTCCACGTGTTCGTGGGCGGCGCGTCCGACGTCGGCTGGGCTCGCCACACCCTACATGCATATGCCGTGCGGGAACGCTTCGCGGAGGCGAGGGCCGTGGCGTTGGCAACCGCCGTCAGTGAGATCGCGCGCAACATCGTCGTGCATGCGGAGCGGGGAAAGCTGTCGGCCGTTCCGATCACGGATGGCACGCGTCATGGAATCGTCGTCGTGGCGCGCGACGAAGGGCCTGGCATCGCCGACATCGAACGCGCCATGGAGGATGGGTACTCCACCAAGGGTAGTCTCGGCTTGGGCCTGTCCGGAGCGAAACGTCTTGTGGATGAGTTCGAGATCGAATCGATCGTCGGCCAAGGCGTGACGATTACGCTGACCCAGTGGGCGCAAGGCACGCCCGACTCGCTCGATGATCTCTGATCAGTACAGTACGGCGCGATTCAATGCGCGCCCCGCGTCTCGACGGCGGTCAGCGGCAAGATCGCGGTCAAGGCGAATCCCGCGCCGGGCTCAGTGCTGATGCGAATCTCGCCGCCGAGCAGTGCCGCTCGTTCACGCATGCCCAGCAGGCCGAACGAATGCCGCCCTTTCGAGCCGCCCGTCGCCGCACCCCGGCCGTTGTCGACCACCCGTACGATGCAATGCGGATCGGCTCGCACGATGTCCAGGATCACCTCGGTCGCACCCGCATGCCGGGCAACGTTCGTGAGCGCTTCCTGCACGATTCGGAACATATCGATTCGGCACTCGCGGTTGAATTCGATCGCGTCGGGATCGATATGGCGAATGACGCGGATCCCATACCGCGCGGAAAACTCATCGGCCAGATTATCGATCGCCGGGATGAGCCCGAGATCGTCGAGGATGACCGGATGCAAATCGGCCGCAATGTGCCGCACCGATCGGACAAGCTCGTCGATCATCGCGTAGATGCCGCTGAGCGCTTCGTGCGACGGCCATTTTCGCCCGTCGCCGGCTCCGTGATCCAGGAGCGACGCCGCCATCTTGAGCGCCGTCAATTGTTGCCCGAGGTCGTCATGGAGTTCACGGGCGATACGCGCTTTTTCTTCCTCTCTCACTTGCTGGATGTGCGCCGATAGCCGGCGCATTTCTTCGCGGGACGCGCGAAGCGCCTCTTCGTCGTGTTTGCGATCGGTAATGTCCAGAATCCAGCCCACCATCCGGTACGGCACGCTGGCCTCGTTCCACAGCGCCTGGCCGCGCGAGTGCACCCAGCGTATCTCGCCGGACTTGGTCCGAATGCGATATTCGACGTCGTATCGATGGCGCTGCTCCAAGTGCGACTTCAGCGATTGCGTGACGTGCTCGAAGTCCTGCGGATCGATGGCGTCGAAGTGCGCCTGGCGCTCGTTGGGCAGTTCGCCGTCTTCATAGCCCATGATCCGCTTGAAATGCGGCGAGAAATAAATCTCGTCGGTCTGCGGATTCCAATCCCACAGCCCCGCCATTGCGCCGCTGACGGCAAGCTGAAATCGTTCCTCGCTCGCGGCCAGCGCAGCGCGATAGCCTTCGATCGAGAGCTCGAACGGCGCGAGCAGTTCGTTGAAGAAGGCGGTCGATGCCTCCATGAGCCGCGGTTGATCGCTGGGTGTGGCCGGCAAGACGAGCGTATCGAGCGCGGCGCGATGCAAGGCGGCCATGTCAAGCAATCCAAGCCGCGCCATCATCGCGCGCCGGCCCATTTCGTACGCGTAGGCGAGCCCGCCCTCGCTTTCGTCTTCAAGGTAGGCGCGAAGACTCGAAAGATACTCGGCGCGCAGCGCGCCGAGCCGCGTCGTCATGGTGGTACTCCAAGATAGCGGGCGACGACGACATGCGCGTCGTCCGTGCCTTTCGCAAATCTGGCCAGAATCAATTCGGCGATTTCCTGAACGCTGAATTGCGTGACGATGCCGGTGGTGAACGTGCTGCGAATGCCGTCCGTCGCCATGACGAGCATGTCGCCCCGCGACAACGTATGTCGTTCCGCGTGCAGCGTCGGCAGGCGATAGCCGACGACCCCGCCCCGCGTTGCGATCGCCTCGTTACGCGATTGAGCATGTTTGGCGGCGCGAATCAGCACGCTGTCGACATTACCCACGCCCGTCCATGTCATCGATGCATCGTGCGCGTCGAACCATGCCGCGCTCATGACGGCACCCCGCGTCCTGCGCAATGCGTCATGGCACTGCTGCACCAGTGTGACGACCGATGCACTGGCGTGCGCTTCGATCACCGGCAGCGCCGTACGCACGGCTTCCGCCGCTTCGAACCCATGCCCGAGGCCGTCGAGCAGCGCGACGAGCGCACCGTCGTCGCGCTCGACGACGGCATGCATGTCACCCGATAACTGCTCCAGCGCGCGGCCGGCCCAGCCCCATTCGATGACGGACGTGCGAGGCGCGGGTGACGCATTCACGTTCATTTCAGCCATTTCTTCATCCGCACAGTGGTGCCCGTGCCCACGATCGACGTGAGTTCGAACTCGTCCATGATGCGTTTCGTGCCTGGGAGCCCGACGCCGAGGCTTTTCGCTGTCGAATAGCCGTCGCGCATCGCCAGTTCGATATCCGGAATGCCCGGGCCTTCGTCTTCGGCGACGATTTGAATGCCGCGGCGCAGCCCGTCGTTGACTTGGCATATCGTCACTTCGCCGCGGTGCGCATAGCTGATGATGTTGCGCGCGATCTCGGAGATCGCGAGCGCGATGATCGTGCGATCGGTATTGGAGAACCCGGTCTCGGCGGCCACTTCACGCCCCTTTTGGCGGGCGATGACGACGTCGTCTTCCCGCTCGATCGGCACGCGGATTTCAGCTGGCATGGCCCAGGCTCCCGCTCGCGGCATCGCGCAGATAGTCGAGGCCCTCCTCGAGATCGAGCGCGGTGGCTACGCCGTCGAGCGCGAGCCCTAGCTGCACCATGGCGAATGCGACTTCGGGCTGAATGCCGACGACGACCGCTGTCGCCCCGCGCAGCTTCGCCACATAGGCGATGCCACGCAGCGTGCGCGTGGCAAACGAGTCGAGCACGTCGAGCGCGGTGACGTCGATGACGACGCCCTTGCTGCGATAGCGTCCGACTTTGTCGGCGAAGTCTTCGCGCAGTTGCACGAGGTCCTGATCCGAGAGGACCGATTGAATCGAGGCGATCAGCACGCCGCCTTGCTTCAGGATGGGAACGGACACGGTGTCAGCTCCCTGCGTCCATAGGGAGCTCGATGGGCTGCTGCCCCTGCCCCTGCACGACGCGATAGCCGAGATTGCGTTCGGCAAGCTCGATGCCGCCTTGCAGGTCGCCCACGGTGTCGAGCCGGCCGAGTTCGATTCCGAGCGAAACGAGCGACTGCGCCACCGGCGCCGAAATCCCCGTCACGATCACCTTGGCGCCCATGAGCCGCGCCGCCGTCACTGTTTGAAGGATATGGTTGGCCACCCGTGAATCGATTGTTGCCACTCCCGTGATATCCATCACGACCATTCTGGCGCGGTTGATTCGAATCGATTCCAGCAAGCTTTCGGTAATCAAGCGTGCGCGATAAGTATCGATGACGCCGATGATTGGCAGCAGCAGCAAACGGTCGCGTAGTTGGAGCACGGGCGTAGAGAGCTCGCGTATCGCTTCCTGCTGCTGGCGAATGACGCGCTCGCGTTCGAAGACAAGCACGTCGACGATGAGTCCCAGATCGAAAAACGCGACTTTTTTGAGGGACATGAAGGCGTCGAACGCGTCGATCGGGGGCAGATCGGCATCTTTCATGATCTGCGTGCCGATATGCTTGAGCAGATTCAGAAACGCGCCAAGAAAGACCCGTGTATCGAGCCCGGCGGCTGCGTACAGCAGGCCCAGTTCGATACGCTGTTCGACGTAATCGGTACCGTATTCGCCCGAGACCAGGCCGCGCAGATGGTCTCGCTTGAGATGGCGAGCTTTTTCGGCGAGGGCGCGATTTTCCAGCAGCGTGCGCGCTTCGTCCAGGCTCGCGAGGTGATCGAAAAACGCTGCCGAGTAGTCGTCCAGCTGCCGTAGCACGACATCCTTGATCGTCGTGATTCGCGCCAGATCGGCCGGCATCAGGCCGACGACTTGCTTACGGCGTTCGATCGCCGTGCTGTTGAGCCCCATCTGGTGCATCAACGCGAGCGATTCGCGTTGTTGAAGCTGGTCTTCTGCCATGCGCGCCTCCTCGGTTGCTATCCGGGGCGGGGTGGCCCGACACCGGACATCGAATTCGAAGATACGACACGGCAGTCCGGCGGTGGTCAGCGTGTCGGCGGTGCAGCGCGACGCCGCGTCACGGCGGCCCGTCTGCATCGCATATGCGTCTTGTTTTATCGCGACGATGACTGCGTCTGTCTGGCTATGGCTCGCCTGACCGAGCCGGTGCAAATTAAGTATTTGGCGGAATTCATCCGAAGTATAGACGCGGGCGGCGAACACGCAAGGTTGATGCCGAGCGATTCAAACAACGTGCCTTCGTAGGCTTGGCTTGGCCCCGTTAGCGCCGTCGCGAAGGCGCGGGCCCTGTCGATTCGCGCACGACGAGCTCGGGTGCCCGGACGACATATCGCTCTTGAGCGGGGGCGCCACCTTCCGCCATCTCGACGACGAGTGCAATCGAGCGCGCCGCGATATCGGCCGTCGGCAAGCGCACAGTCGTCAATGCCGGCCGAAACTGATGGGCGAGGGTGATGTCAGTCAGGCCGATCACGGACAAATCGTCGGGCACCCGCTTGCCGAGATCGGCGGCCGCTTGCATGGCGCCGATCGCCATCAAGTCGTTCGTCGCGAAGATCGACGTCACGCCCGGCTTGGCCCGCAATAGACCCATGGCCGCTTCGTATCCGCATTCGATCGAATCGTGTGTCTGGACGGTGACAAGCGATTTCTCCGAATGACCGTGTGCAACCAGTGCCGTGGCGAAACCGTCGAGCCGGATCGTTTGCGGGTTGCCCGAGCCGGAGCCGACGAGCGCGCCGAACTTGCGGTGGCCGAGGCTCGATAGATGCGACGCCGCGAGTGCGCCGGCCGCCGCGAAATCGATCGTGACGCAGGGCAGGGCGCGCGATGCCTGTACGTGCTCCCACATGCACAGGACGACGGCGATGCCGCGGCCCGCAATGTCGGTTAATTCACTTTCGCTGAGATTCGTGTTCATGACGATGACGCCCGAGGCGAGCGAACCGGCGATTTGCTCCAGGTACGCGCGCATGATCGCGGGATCGTCATCGGTATTGCAGACGAGCAGGAAATACCCACGCTTACGCGCTTCGCGCTCGGCCGCGAGGACGAACTCGGGATAGAACGGGTTCGTGATGCTGGAGAGCATCAGCGCAAGGGTGGACGTGCGGCCCCGGGCGAGCGCACGGGCCGTCAAGTTGGGCCGGTAACCGAGTTCGCGGATGGCCGCCATGACGCGTTCGACGGTCTCCGGCTTCACCTTGTGCGGATTGCGCAGCACGTTCGACACGGTCGCGCCCGTGACCTTCGCGCGTTGCGCGACTTCGGCAAGCGTCACCACAAATTGTTTCCCCCGTTTTTATCGAGCGCCGGTACGGTCGATCGGCGCATCAAGTGTTGCCTGTTCATATGCTGGGACGCCTTCCCAAAAGTTGCACAACCTTGATCGATTGCGATACGTTTCATTCCATTGAGACAGCGTTGAACAAGACCGGAGACGACATGGTACGAGCATACGCCGTGTTTTGGCGACAGAAATTTAAGCGCTTAAATGCCAATGAGCGCGTTGAGCGATGCGCTTTCCGCCAGATCGGCGAACCAGGGAGGGCGTGATGGCGGCCATCTCGCTACGGCATGTATCGAAGCAGTACGGGCAACATGCGCCGGTGCTGCGAGACGTCAATCTGGATATCGCCGAGCATGAGTTCTGCGTCTTCCTCGGTCCGTCGGGGTGCGGCAAGTCGACGTTGCTGCGCATCATCGCAGGTCTTGAAGATACGACCACGGGCGAGCTTCACATCGGCGGCCAGCGGATGAACGAGACGCCGCCGTCCGAGCGCGGTGTCGCGATGGTGTTTCAGAGTTACGCGCTGTTTCCGCACATGTCGGTGTTCGACAACATGGGTTTCGGGCTGCGCATCGCCGGCGTGCCGAAGGACGAAATCCGGCGTCGTGTCACCGATGCCGCACGCGTGCTGCAACTCGAGGCGCTGCTCGAGCGCAAGCCGAAGCAGCTTTCGGGCGGACAACGGCAGCGTGTTGCGATCGGGCGCGCGATCGTGCGTGAACCGAAGGTGTTTCTATTCGACGAACCGCTCTCGAATCTCGACGCGGCCTTGCGCGGACAAACGCGGATCGAGATTGCGCGACTGCATAGCCGCTATCGGGAGGCGAGTTCCGTCTATGTGACGCACGATCAAGTCGAAGCGATGACGTTGGCGGACAAGATCGTCCTGCTGCGTTCCGGCGATGACGTGGCGCGCATGGGCAGCATCGCGCAGATCGGCGCGCCGCTCGATCTCTACCATCGGCCTGCCAGCTTGTTCGTGGCCGGTTTCATCGGCTCGCCCCGAATGAACTTTCTGCCGGCGGTGATCGAATCGATCAGTGACGATGTCATTGGATTGCGATTGAACGACAGCGACGAACGCCTGACGCTGTCCGGCCGTGCGCGGCGCCAACCGCTTCGCGCCGGCGAACGCGTGACGCTCGGGATTCGGCCGGAACATCTTTGCGTGACGCCTGACAGCGACGCCGTTGCACCGGAGTGCTCCATCGTACGGACGGTGCAGCTGGTCGAACAATTAGGCGAAGCGGCCTACGTTCATCTCGATCAACCGGGCGGTACACCCTTGTTGGCCAAGGTACAGGGCACTTCTGCCCTGCGCCGCGGCGACCGCCATGCCTTCCATGTATTGAACGGTGCATGGCACTTGTTCGACGAAGGAGGCAACGCCATCGTCTTCGACCCAGACCGAGAGGTACTCATCGCCGCATGAAACGGCCGGCAATGCGCCGCCGCCGATATGTCCAGCCGATTGTTTAGCCGACACGTAGTAGTTCGTATGTAGTAGACACACCGATACTCAAGACCAACGAAAGGAGACAGAGAGATGAAGCAACCTATCCGCATGCTCGCACTCGCTTGCATGGCTTGCGCGACGTTCGCCGCCATCGCCCCGGCGGATGCCGGAACGTTGAACGTGACCGTAGCGTCGCGCGGCAATCAGCGCGCCGTCTGGCAAAACGCATTCGACGAATTCAAGAAGGCCAATCCGGACGTCGATCTGAAAGTGAGCTATGTCAGCGAAGAGGCCTATAAGGTGCAGATGTCGGGCTGGCTCGCGACCGATCCGCCCGATGTGTTGAGCTGGAACAACGGCGAACGCATGGCGTATTACGCGAAGCGTGGGTTGCTGGCGGATCTCAGCAGCGATTGGCAGAAAAACGGCTGGAATCAAATGTACGCGTCGGTGAAGACGGCGTCGACGTATGGGGGCAAGCAATACAGTATGCCGCTCGGTACGGACGCCTATGGCTTCTTCTATCGTAAGGACCTCTTTCAAAAGGCTGGGATTACGGCCGAGCCGACGAACTGGACTCAGTTTTTGGACGACTGCAAGAAGCTGAAGGCTGCCGGTATCGCGCCGATCGCCGTCCCGGCCAGAGATGCCTGGACGCTTGCGGCATGGTTCGACTACCTCGACTTGCGTGTGAACGGCTACGCCTTTCATCAGCAGCTGATGGCCGGCGACATCGCCTATACGGATCCCCGTGTCAAGCACGTGTACGAAGCATGGAAGACGCTGATCGACGACAAGTACTTCATCGACAATGCGCTGTCCTACGACGTCGATTCGACGACTCCGCTGCTCGTCAACGGGCAGGCGGCCATGTTGCTGATGGGGACATTCTTTTCGGCGGGGCTTCCGGCATCCACGCGTGCGGAAATGGGCTACTTCCGCTTCCCCATCATCGATGCGTCCGTGCCGGTTGCCGAGGATGGCCCCGTCAATGTGCTGATCATGCCGGCCAAGGCGAAAAACAAGGCTGACGCCCACCGCTTGCTCGCCTTCATGGGCACGCCGCAGATCAACGGGGAACTCGCGAAGGGCTGGGGGCAGTTGCCGTCGAACAGCCAGGCCGCCGAGCCGCAGGACCCGATCGCGAAGATTGGCTTCCATACGCTTTCGACCACGACGGGTGGGATCGCCCAGTTCTACGACCGCGACATGACCAAGGAAATGGCGGACGAAGGCATGAAGGCGATGCAGCAGTTCTACTCCGATCCGACTCAGCTCGATTCGATCCTGCAGCATCTCGAAGCCACGCGTAAGCGCATCTACAAGAAGTAAGCGCGCTCGATGAGCGGGGGACGTGTCAGTCCCCCGCCCAACTCAGTCGGAGTCTCAAACCATGTCGATTTCCGTTACGCAGCGGCCGTTGCGGCGAGCGTCGCGGCCCGCGGCCAAGAAACCGATACCGCTCAATCAACGGCGGACGCGAGCGGCATTGCTGTTCCTGCTGCCCGGCCTCGCGCTTTTCTCGGTCTTCGTCATCTACCCCATTGTCAGCAGTATTTGGCTCAGCTTTCATCATTGGGATGGCATGACGGCGAAGACCTTCGCCGGCCTCGATAACTATCGCGAGCTGTTCGCATCCGACACGTTCTACGTCGCGTTGAAGAACAACATGATTTGGCTCGTGTTGTTCCTGCTTGCGCCGCCTGTCGGGCTGGGGCTTGCGTTATATCTGAACCAGAACGTGTTCGGCATCCGGCTCGTGAAGTCGCTGTTCTTTGCGCCGTTCGTTTTGCCGGGCGTGGTGGTGGGCCTTGTATTTTCATGGTTTTACGACCCGACGTTCGGCTTGCTGAAACTCATCGTCGGGCACGGTATTCCCGTGCTGGGCGATGCGCACTATGTGACGTACGGCATCATTTTCGCTGCGCTTTGGCCGCAGATTCCGTTCTGCATGATCCTGTATCTCACAGGGCTGACGGGGATCAATCCCGAGATTATCGAAGCAGCGCGCATGGAAGGCGCGCGAGGTGTCTCGCTTCTATGGCATGTAATCCTGCCGCAGCTGCGCCCGGCGACCTTCATGGCCGTGGTGCTGACGGTGATCGGTGCACTGCGCAGCTTCGATCTGATTTCGGTCATGAGCGGGGGCGGCCCGTTCGACAGTTCCACGGTGCTCGCTTATTTCATGTACGACCAAGCGATCAAGTACTACCGCGAGGGCTATTCGGCCGCGATTGCCGTCGTGCTGTTCGCGATCATGCTCGTCTATATCGTGTGGCAATTGCGCCGCCTGGTGCGGACCGAATCTTAGAATATTTGGGAGTCCTCCATGTATCCGATGCCCGTTGAACGGTGGCGGCCCGTTCCGAGAGCCCTGTATCGACTATCCCTGCCCGTGGCGCTGCTCGTGTGGCTCGTGCCCTTGCTGGCTGTGCTCGTCACTTCGGTGCGCTCGAGCGATGAGCTTTTGAGCGGTGATTATTGGGGGTGGCCGAAACATTTCGCACTGCTCGAGAACTACGGCGCGGCGCTGACGCAAACGCCGATGCTGCATTACTTCGGCAATAGCTGTCTGATCACACTGCCGGCAGTGGCGATCTCGATTTTTCTCGCGTCGATGGCGGGGCATGCGCTGGCCAACTACCGATTCCGTGGCAGTACGGTGCTCCTCGGGTTGTTCGTGGCTGGTAATTTCGTGCCCATCCAGATCCTGATGATTCCTGTTCGCGAGCTGATGGCGAGCTTGAATCTCTACAACACCGTGTGGGCGCTCGTTGCCTTTCACGCGGCATTTCAAACCGGCTTCTGCACGCTATTTCTGCGCAACTTCATCCGCGAGCTGCCCTACGAGTTGATCGAGGCCGCGCGGATCGAGGGCGCGAGCGAATGGGCGATCTATCTGCGCGTGGTCCTGCCGCTCGTGCGGCCGGCCTTGGCGGCGCTGGCCGTTCTCGTGTTCACGTTCGTCTGGAACGATTATTTTTGGGCGCTGTGCCTCACGCAAGGCGATGACGCGGCGCCGATCACGGTTGGCGTGGCGGCGCTCAAGGGACAGTGGACGACGGCATGGAACCTTGTTTCGGCGGGCTCGGTGCTGGCGGCATTGCCGTCCGTGGCGATGTTCTTCGCGATGCAAAAGCATTTCGTGGCCGGGCTGACCTTCGGGGCGACGAAGGGGTAATGCCGGCGCGGCACGCAGACGGACGCGCAACCCGATACACCACTGCTCGCGCGCAACCATGAATCGCGCGATCTCATCTACGGAATCAAGGACATCTTCAATGCAGCTCGGCGTTTGTTATTACCCGGAGCACTGGCCGGAAAGCCAATGGGAAAGCGATGCGAGGCGCATGGCGGAAATGGGTATCGCACGTGTGCGTATCGCCGAATTCGCCTGGTCGCGGATCGAGCCCGAGCCCGGGCGCTACGATTGGGCGTGGCTCGACCGCGCCGTGGCGGCTCTGGCGGATTACAAGCTGGAAGTCGTCATCGGTACGCCGACGGCCTCTCCGCCGAAATGGCTGGTGGACGCACATCCCGAGATTCTTCCTATCGCGAAAGACGGCAGCGTGATGCAGTTCGGCTCGCGCCGTCATTACGACATCTCGAGCCCGGTCTATCGCGAGCACTGCGGGCGCATCGTCGGCGAGATGACGAGGCGATACGGTATGCATCCCGCCGTCGTGGCTTGGCAGACCGACAATGAGTTCGGTTGTCACAATACCTTGCCGAGCTATACGCCTGCCGCGCTCGTTCGCTTTCGCCAGTGGCTGGCTGCACGCTATGAAACGATCGCTGTGCTCAATGCAGCCTGGGGCAACGTATTTTGGAGCATGGAATATCGCAGCTTCGACGAAATCGAATTGCCGAATTGCACGCCGACCGATGCGAATCCCTCGCACGTGCTTGACTTCCGCCGCTTTCAATCCGATGAGGTGGCGAGCTTTCATGCGCTGCAGGCGGAATTGATCCGAAAGCATTCGCCTGGCCGCGACTTGCTGCATAACTTCATGGGCTTCTACGCGGCGTTCGATCATTATGCGTTCGCGCAGCATGGGCTCGATGTGGCTGCGTGGGACAGCTATCCCGTGCCGCGCACAGAGGTGTTGCCGCTGCCCGAGGCGGATAAAAACCGCTGGGCGCGAACCGGACATCCCGATGTTTCGGCATTCAGCCACGATCTTTATCGCGGCGTCGGCAATGGGCGCATGTGGGTGATGGAGCAGCAAGCCGGACCCGTGAATTGGGCGCCGTTCAATCCGGTGCCGGCCCCCGGCATGGTTCGTCTCTGGACCTGGGAGGCATTCGCACACGGAGCCGAGCTCGTCTCCTACTTCCGCTGGCGGCAATGTCCCTTTGCTCAGGAGCAAATGCATTCCGGCCTCAATACGCCGAGCGATGTGCTCTCGCCGGGTGGCCAGGAAGTCTCCCGCGTGGGCGATGAACTGCGCGCGCTCGGATTGCCTGTGAACGGACCGCAAAACAAACCGGCGGCCGTTGCGTTGTTGTTCGATTATGAAGCGGACTGGGTAATCGAAACGCAGCGGCACGGCGCCGATTTCGACTATCAGCACGTCGTATTCGAGTGGTACAGCGCGTTGCGCGAACTCGGGCTCGACGTCGATATCGTGTCGGCACGCGCCGATGTCGGCGCCTATCGGCTCGTGGTGGCGCCGACGCTGCCGATTCTGCCGGAGACCGTTGTGGAGCAGATTCAGCGCGGCGCCAATCGATGGGTGTTCGGGCCGCGGACCGGCTCGAAGTCCGACACGTTCGCGATCGTTCCGGACCTTCCTCCGGGGCCGCTTCAGTCGGTGTTGCCCGCTCGCGTGATACAAGTCGAATCGCTGCGGCCGTCGATCAAGCCGGCTTTACGCCTGGGCGATGTCGAGGGCACCGCATTGCGCTGGCGCGATCATGTTGAACCGGATGTCGGCGCGGAAGTCATCGCGCGTTTCGACGACGGGCTGCCCGCCCTGATTCAACAAGAACGCGTGACGTACATGACGGCTTGCTTCGATCGGGCGGTGTTGCTGGCCACGCTGAGTCGGTGCGTCCGCGATGCGGGCATCGATGCGGCGCCGTTGCCGGAGGGGCTCAGGTTGCGCCGGTGCGGCCCCTGGCGATTTGCGATCAACTACGGCGATCAACCCCAGCGGGTGCCGGCGCCGGCCGGTGCGCGGTTCGTCTTGGGCGGTCCGATCGTCGGCGCGATCGACGTCGCGGCTTGGATAGAAGAAGACTGAACGGTGCCTACGCGTTTTATCGATCTGATGCGAACGCGGCACTTCGTGCCGCTCGCGATTGCGACGCTGATGCTTGGCGTCGCGTTGTCGTTTACGGCGCCCTATCTGTCGCTGTTCGGCGTTGAAGAAGCGGCGATGTCGCCAGTGCGGCTCGGCGTGTTCATGACGCTCGTTTCGGCCAGCGGTGTGTGGGCCAGTACCGTCGTAGCCCGTTGGTCGGATCGGAGCGGCCGCCACCGGGCATCGCTCATTGTGTCGCTCGTTGCCGCGGTGTTGGGCTATGCGAGCCTGGGCTTCGTGCGCGGCTATGCCGGGCTCGTCGTCGTTGGCGTGGTCTTGCTGGGGCCGGGTGGCGCATCGCTGTCGCAGATATTCGCCTTTGGCCGCGCGGTGTTACGGATCGGCGATGCGGAGCAGGCCGAGTTTGCTTCCGCGACGCTGCGTACGCTGCTGTCCGTCGCTTGGGTATTCGGCCCTGCCGTGGGCGCATTGGTCTTGTCGCAGGGCGGATTCAAGGGGTTGTTTGCGTTTGCGGCGTTGAGCTTCGCGGCGAGTGCCGTCATTGCGTGGTGCATCGCGGACGCGAAACAAGCCGATGATCGGCCGAGCCTTGACGAGTCCGGAACGTCACGGGCAGCGGAGATGCCGCCGGCATCGGAAGCGTGGGAAGCGTCGGCAACGGAGGAACAGCATGCTGCGGCGATGCGCCATTGCGCCAGCGCGGCGATCGGGACTAGCGAATGCCATAGCGTATCGAACGCCGCGCTGGCCGCGCGTGCTCGCAAAGCCATCCCGCGCATTCTGCTGGCGCTGACGCTGATCGGCCTGGCGGCCAATGCGACGATGATCCTGCTGCCGCTGTATCTCGTCCACGCACTGCATGGTACGCGCCTGACCGTATCCGCGGCGCTCGGCACAGGGGCGTTGCTCGAAATCCCGATGATGTTGTGGCTCGGGGCGAAATCGTCGAAGCTGAGAAAGCCGAATTGGCTGGCGGCGTCGGCGGTGGTGCACGCCCTGTATTTTGTTGCGCTGGCCGTGGTCGATCAGCCGCTGGCCGTGGTGCCTCTGCAGGTGTTGCCCGCGGCCGTCGTGGCCATCACGTCATGCCTCGGCATGACGTATATCCAGGATCTCATGCCGGGCCAGCTTGGCGCTGCGACGGCGCTGTTTTTCAACGCTTCGCGCGTGGGATCGATCTTGTCGGGGGTGTTGGCGGGAACGATCGTCGGCGCATTGGGCTACCGTGTGGCGTTTTTGCTGTGTGCCGCGCTTGCCGTTTGCGCATTCGCATTGCTGTCGTTCGACGCTATACGGATGAGTGGCAATGCGCTGCGCGCCGCTGTGCGGCGCGCGTGAAGGGGACATAGCATGGCCTTGCAAGCGCAATCCCAGGATGCAAAAGCCGCGGCGCTTGTCCAATATGTGGCGCGTTGTTCCGCTGCGTTTGACCGGCGATGAAGGCTATGTCCGGTTCCGGGCTGATTCAAGATTGGTGACGCGGATTCTCGGTGTCGGCCCGAGCGAGATCGTGAAGTCGTCGGGATCGGGACGGGAATTGAAGCCGTATCAAATGAATCGATTGAAATAGGGAGTGCTAAAGCCGAGCCGCGGTGCAGTCGGCCGAGGTGGGGGTGATATTGAGAACGACCGAATGCCGGCCCTGCGGCGAACGGGAACGTAGCGTGCGACGCGGCAGTAATATGACTGACA
>NZ_JBQCDN010000391.1:0-4446 GCF_051961175.1 Trinickia sp.
CGAGTTGAAGCCACTTCTACCCCCGGCGCTCGCCGCGTACATTCGCGTGTGACGCTTATGCCGGCCGCGCGGCCGGCGGCTCAGTTTTCGTATATTTGAAGGACCAGCCATGTGCGGCATCGTAGGCGTAGTCTCCCATTCCCCGGTCAATCAACTGATCTACGACAGCCTCTTGCTGTTGCAGCATCGTGGCCAGGATGCAGCCGGCATCGCGACGGCGAACGGCAGCACGTTCCACATGTACAAGGCCAACGGCATGGTGCGCGACGTGTTCCGCACGCGCAACATGCGCAGCTTGCCCGGCACCGCCGGCATTGGCCAGGTGCGTTACCCGACGGCCGGCTCGGCGTCGAGCGAAGAGGAAGCCCAGCCGTTCTACGTGAACGCGCCGTTCGGCATCATCCTCGCGCATAACGGCAATCTCACGAACTGGCAGCAGCTGAAAGACGAGATGTTCCGCATCGACCGTCGCCACGTGAACACGAACTCAGATACCGAGGTCTTGCTGAACGTGCTCGCGCACGAGATGCAATTGGCCAGTTCGGGGCTGCAGCTCGCGCCCGCCACGGTGTTCAAGGCGGTGGCAGGCGTGCATCGTCGCGTGCGCGGCTCGTATGCGATCGTTTCCCTGATCGCCGGCTATGGGCTGCTTGCGTTCCGCGATCCGTTCGGTATTCGTCCGCTGTGCATCGGCAAGCACGAGACCGAGCACGGCGTTGAGTGGATCGTCGCGTCGGAATCGGTGGCCGTTGAGGGCATCGGGTTTGAATTCGTGCGCGATGTGGCGCCCGGCGAAGCCATCTTTATCGACAACGACGGGCAGCTGCACAGCCAGCAGTGTTCGGATACGCCGAGCCTGAACCCCTGCATCTTCGAATACGTGTATCTCGCGCGTCCCGATTCGGTGCTCGATGGCGTGTCTGTGTACAACGTGCGTCTGCGCATGGGCGACTATCTCGCCGAGAAGATCAAGCGTGTGCTGCCCGGCGTGCCGATCGACGTCGTCATGCCGATTCCCGATTCGTCCCGTCCGGCAGCGATGCAGGTGGCGGCGAAGCTCGGTGTCGAATATCGGGAAGGGTTCTTCAAGAACCGTTACGTGGGCCGCACGTTCATCATGCCGGGCCAAGCGGTGCGCAAGAAATCGGTGCGTCAGAAGCTGAATGCGATGACGATCGAGTTCAAGGACAAGAACGTGCTGATCGTCGACGATTCGATCGTCCGCGGCACGACCTCGCACGAGATCGTGCAGATGGCGCGCGATGCGGGCGCCAAGAGCGTGATCTTCGCGTCGGCGGCCCCGCCCGTGAAATTTCCGAACGTCTATGGCATCGATATGCCGACGCGCAGCGAACTCGTGGCCTACGGCCGCTCGGACGAGGACGTCGCCAAGATCATCGGCGCGGATCATCTTGTCTATCAGGATGTCGACGCGCTCAAGCAAGCCGTCAACGACATCAACCCGGCGCTGTCGCACTTCGAGGCGTCGTGCTTCGATGGCGACTACATCACGGGCGACATCACCTCACAGTATCTCGATGCGATCGAGCGTGCGCGGCTGTCGCCGCAATCGCAATCGGAGCGCGATTCGGCTGGCGATGCGGTAGACGGCGCGGTGACGCGTTCGCAGCTGCATTTGCAGCTGTCGGTGGAGTAGCGGGTCGCGCGTAGACGCCATGCATTCGCGGCGTGGCGTCTGCCCTGTGAACGAGCAAGGAAGGCGCGCATGCGCTCGGGCAGGCGTGCTACCATGCGCTTCAGCGTCGATTTGAATTCAGCTTGCGGACGCGGGGCAACCCAAAACAGCTAAAGCGAGAGACGGCGGATACGCCGTCCGACGCCGAACCGGCCCCGCATACGAAGCCCGCTTTTGCCGACGCGAAGCGGGCTTTTTGCTGTCCGTCGTTTTTGCGGCGGCCAGACTTCGGAAACGGCGTTGAACGCCTCCGGCACAAGGCATCAGGACCATGAACGATTCTTTGAATTTCGATACGCTCGCCGTGCGCTCGGGTACGGTACGGACCGACTATAACGAGCATTCGGAAGCGCTCTTTCTGACATCGAGCTTTTGCTACACCAGCGCCGCCGAAGCGGCCGATCGTTTCAAGCATTCCGAGGACTATTACACGTACTCGCGCTTCTCGAATCCCACGGTCACGATGTTTCAGGACCGATTGGCCGCCCTCGCGGGCGGGGAGGCGTGCATAGCGACGGCATCGGGGATGAGTGCCATCTTGTCGGTGGTGATGGCGGCAACGCAGGCCGGCGATCACATCGTCAGCTCGCGTGCGCTGTTCGGCTCGACGCTCGGCATGTTCTCGCAGATCTTCACGCGCTTCGGCGTCACCACGACTTTTGTCGATGCGAACGATCTGGAGGCATGGCAGCAAGCGGTGCGGCCCGAGACGAAACTGTTCTTCGCCGAGACGCCTTCGAATCCGTTGACCGAGCTGTGCGATATCGAAGCGATCGGCAAGATCGCGAAAGAGGCAGGGGCATTGTTCGTCGTCGACAATTCGTTTTGCAGCCCGGCTGTGCAGCAACCGTTGAAGTGTGGCGCCGACGTCGTGATGCATTCGGCGACGAAGCTTATCGACGGGCAAGGCCGCGTCCTGGGCGGTGCGCTGGTGGGCTCGAGGGCGTTCATCACCGAGAAGGTGTTTCCGTTCGTGCGGACGGCGGGACCGACGTTGTCGGCGTTCAACGCGTGGGTGTTGTTGAAGGGGTTGGAAACGCTGTCACTGCGTGCCGAGCGGCATTCGGCGAGCGCGCTGGCTGTTGCGCGTTGGCTCGAATCCCATCCGGGTGTGAAGCGCGTTTATTACCCGGGGCTTGAATCGCATCCGCAGTACGAGATTGCACGACGCCAGCAGCGTTCGGGTGGGTCCGTGCTGGCGTTCGAGGTGGTGGGCGAGACGCAGGAAGAACAGCGCGCCAACGCTTGGCGTGTGATCGATGGGACCCGGCTGTGCTCGATTACGGCGAACCTTGGCGATACACGCACGACGATCACCCATCCGGCCACGACGACCCATAGCCGCATTACGCCTGAGGCGCGGGCTGCCACAGGGATTACCGAGGCGCTGCTTCGTGTCGCGATTGGGCTGGAGGATGCGGGGGATATTTGCGCGGATCTTGGGCGCGGGTTGGGAGGGTAGGCGCGATGCTCAATGCACCCGCATCGCTCGCCATTGTCCCGGCGCGAGCCCGAAGCGGCGGGTGAAGGCATGGGTGAACGCGCTTTGGTCGGCGAAGCCCACCGTCAGCGCGATTTCGGTCAACGTCAGGCGCGGATCGCACAGTAGCATGAGCGCCGTATCAAGACGCAGCCCCTGAAGATAACGGTGCGGCGTCGTGCCGAACGCCTCGTCGAACAGTTGGTGGAAACGGCGTTCGCCGAAGCCGCAGTGCACGGCGAGATCGGCTACCCGCAGCGGCTCAGATAGATGCGCGCGCAACCATTTGTCGATTCGCACGTAGTCGAGACCGGACGCCGGCGCTTCGACGCCCATGCTTTCGCCCAGCAAGACAGCCAAGCGTACCGCCGTATCCCAGGCGAAGCGGCGTGCCGAGTGTCCGGCACGCGTTACATCGTCCGCCCCTTCACCTTCGCCCGCTGCCGGCCGTTCGGCGCGCGCCGCCGCATCCCCGGCCGCACGCGCGGCATACCCGGCGGCTTCGTGTACAACCCGGGCAAGCGCGTCATTCATCGTCAACGGCACCGAGCGCGAGAATAATCGCTCCGGTAACGCCAGCGACGCACACGGCACATCGAGCACAAGCTGCCGGTTCTCGCCTATACCGACATATTCATGACGCGCACCGGCGGGAATCAGCCAGGCGTGGCGCGCGTCGATGCGATGGCCGACACCGTCTACGGCCATCTCCATCGCGCCGTCCACGCCGAGCACGATCTGATGGAACGGGTGCATGTCGCATGCGCTCACCGCGCCAAAGCGGCGCAGCGACAAGGCCGGCGAGGAAATCGCGTGCTCGTGCATCGTCATGCTGTGCTGGGCACCGTTGACCCATAACGGATCGAGCGGCGCTTACGCCTTCAGCAATTCGACTTCAAATACGAGCGTCGCATTCGGCGGAATCACGCCACCCGCGCCGCGCACGCCATAACCGAGCTGCGGCGGAATCGTCAGGCGCCGCACGCCGCCTTCCTTCATTCCCTGCACGCCTTCGTCCCAACCCTTGATGACCATGCCGCCACCCAGCACGAAGGCGAACGGATCGTTACGATCCTTGCTTGAGTCGAACTTCTGGCCATCGGTGAGCCAGCCCGTGTAGTGAACCGTGACCGTCCGTCCCGCCGCAGCCTCCGCACCCGTACCTTCAGTCAAATCCTCGTACTTCAGCCCCGATTCGGTTGTGACGATTGTCATGATTGTTACGCTCCGATTTCAGAAGAAAGCGTCATTGTAGGCGCTGCGCCCGTGC
>NZ_JBQCDN010000392.1:0-2288 GCF_051961175.1 Trinickia sp.
CGAAAAATCGGGCTGCGGGGGCGCCGGCGCGGACGCGGGTGCGGACAACCATCACCCGGCGGCGGCGGCGCCGCGGCCGGGTGATCCCCACGTACGTCGCCATTGCCGTCCGCGGCGCTGGTGCGTGCCGACGATGGGGCTGGACCATCGCTCGTCCGAACATTCGGCGCCGGCGACGCGGCAAAGGGACGCCCGATACGCGACGACGCCCGCTCGTCAACCGTCTCAACGCGCTCCGACTGGCGCAACACGGGCTCCGCCGGCATAGCCGGCCCGGGTACAGGCGCGGCCACGCCACGGCCCTTCCCTTTTCCCTTCGGACCATCGCCGGCGGCCTGCGCGACCTTGTCGATTTCGCGCCGGCGCACCGCTCCCGCGAACCGCGCACCGCCGAGCCCCACGATGACGAGCAACCCGCCGATCAACAGGTTCGGCACGATGCCCAGCGGCGGCAGCCACAGCGTGTGCGGACCGATCGTCCAAGCCAGCACGAGCGCGCCGGCGAGCCAGGTCACGTGGCCCACGATCTTCGCCACGCCGACCGTCATCGCGCCATCGAAGGCACCCCGCAGGGACAGCCACGCCAAGGCGAGCAGCGCCAAGCCGAGCATTTGCCCGGCCATGGCTGGCTCAATGGGCGTCAACTGCAGCGTGCGCTGCACGCCGGCAAGCGGCGACAGCAACAACGCGGCACCGGCGCTCAGGTAAAGCCCGGCATCGACGATCAGAACGGCGCGCAGCAGCGGTTTCATCGGCGATCGGAAGTTAATCGACGTGGTAGTTCGGCGCTTCCTTCGTGATCTGGACGTCATGCACGTGCGATTCGCGCATGCCGGCCGCGGTGATCTGAACGAACTGCGCCTTCTCGTGCAATTCGTCGATCGTGCGGCAACCGCAGTAGCCCATGCTCGCGCGCACCCCGCCGATCAGCTGGAACAGGATCGCCCCCACCGAGCCCTTGTACGCCACGCGTCCTTCGATGCCCTCGGGCACGAGCTTGTCGATGTTCGCCGAGTTGTCCTGGAAGTAGCGATCGGCGGCGCCGTCCTTCATCGCACCCACCGAACCCATGCCGCGGTACGACTTGTACTGGCGGCCCTGGAACAGGAACACGTCGCCCGGCGCTTCTTCGGTGCCCGCGAACATGCTGCCCATCATGACCGCATTCGCACCGGCCGCGAGCGCCTTGCTGACGTCGCCGGAGAAGCGCACGCCGCCATCGGCGATCACCGGCACCCCCGTGCCCTTCAGCGCTTCGGCAACGTTCGTAATGGCCGTGATTTGCGGCACGCCCACGCCGGCGACGATCCGCGTCGTGCAGATCGAACCGGGGCCGATGCCGACCTTGACGCCGTCCGCGCCGTATTCGACGAGCGCCCGCGCCGCATCGGCCGTGGCGATGTTGCCGCCGATGACTTCGATGTGCGGGAAGTTCTTCTTGACCCAGCGCACGCGCTCGAGCACACCCTTGCTGTGACCGTGCGCCGTATCGACGACGATGACGTCGACGCCGGCCGCCGCCAACGCCATGACGCGCTCTTCGTTGTCGGCGCCCACGCCCACCGCCGCGCCCACGCGCAGCTTGCCGTGCTCGTCCTTACAGGCGTCCGGGTGTTCCGTTTGCTTCGTGATGTCCTTGACCGTCATCAGGCCGCGCAGCTCGAACGCGTCATTCACGACGAGCACGCGTTCCAGACGGTGGCTGTGCATCAGGGCCTTTGCTTCGGCGAGCGCCGTGCCTTCTTTGACCGTCACGAGGCGCTCGCGCGGCGTCATAATCGTGCGCACGGGTTCGTCCAGGCGGGTCTCGAAACGCAAGTCGCGGTTCGTGACGATGCCCATCAACTGCGCCCCTTCGACGACGGGGAAACCCGAAATACCGTGCTGCTGCGACAGCGCGATCACATCGCGCACTTTCATTTGCGGCGGTACCGTGATCGGATCGCGCACGACGCCCGATTCGAACCGCTTGACCTTCGCCACCTCGCGCGCCTGCTCGGCCGCCGTCAGGTTCTTGTGGATAATGCCGACGCCGCCTTGCTGGGCCATGGCGATCGCAAGCCGCGCCTCGGTGACCGTATCCATCGCGGCCGACACGAGCGGCATATTCAAAGAAATGTTGCGGGTCAGCCGGGTTTTGAGGCTGGTGTCGCGCGGCAAGACGTCGGAGAACGCCGGGACGAGGAGCACGTCATCGAACGTGAGTGCTTTTTGGATCAGACGCATGGCAAATCCTATAGGCGCAAAAGCGAATTATACGCGATACCTCCCTGCTTTTCACTGTGCGA
>NZ_JBQCDN010000393.1:0-26335 GCF_051961175.1 Trinickia sp.
GAACGGTTTCCTTCATGAGTACTATTCTTGAAAGCCTCCCGACTGGCCAGAAGGTCGGTATCGCCTTTTCCGGCGGCCTCGACACGAGCGCCGCGCTGCATTGGATGAAGCTCAAGGGCGCCGTCCCCTACGCCTATACAGCGAACCTCGGCCAGCCGGACGAGGATGACTACGATTCGATTCCGCGCCGTGCGCTCGAATACGGCGCGGCCGGTGCGCGCCTGATCGACTGCCGCGCGCAACTCGTGGCCGAAGGGATCGCGGCGCTGCAATGCGGTGCATTCCATGTCTCGACGGCCGGCATCACCTACTTCAACACGACGCCGATCGGCCGTGCGGTGACGGGTACGATGCTCGTCGCGGCGATGAAGGAAGACGGCGTCAACATCTGGGGCGACGGCAGCACGTACAAGGGCAACGACATCGAGCGCTTCTATCGCTACGGTCTGCTCGTGAACCCGGGCCTGAAGATCTACAAGCCGTGGCTCGATCAGCAGTTCATCGACGAACTCGGCGGCCGCGCCGAAATGTCCGAATTCATGCGCCAATCGGGCTTCGAATACAAGATGTCCGCCGAAAAGGCGTATTCGACCGATTCGAACTTGCTCGGCGCCACGCATGAAGCGAAGGATCTCGAAAGCCTCGAATCGGGCATCAAGATCGTCAACCCGATCATGGGCGTGGCCTTCTGGCGCGACGATGTGCAGATCGCCAAGGAAGAAGTGACGATCCGCTTCGAGGAAGGCCGTCCGACGGCGTTGAACGGCGTTGAGTTTACGGATGCCGTCGAATTGCTGCTCGAAGCCAATCGGATCGGCGGGCGTCACGGCCTCGGCATGAGCGATCAGATCGAAAACCGCATCATCGAAGCGAAGAGTCGTGGCATCTACGAAGCCCCGGGGCTCGCGCTGCTGTTCATCGCTTACGAGCGTCTTGTCACGGGCATTCACAACGAAGACACGATCGAGCAGTACCGCGACAACGGCCGCCGCCTTGGCCGCCTGCTGTACCAAGGCCGCTGGTTCGATCCGCAAGCCATCATGCTGCGTGAAACGGCGCAGCGCTGGGTGGCACGTGCGGTGACGGGCGAAGTGACGATCGAGCTGCGTCGCGGCAATGACTATTCGATCCTCAGCACGAAATCGCCGAACCTGACGTATCAGCCCGAGCGGCTTTCGATGGAGAAGGTTCAATCGACGTTCTCGCCGCGCGATCGTATCGGTCAACTGACGATGCGTAATCTGGACATCACCGATACGCGCGAGAAGCTGCGCATCTACTCGCAAGTCGGCCTCCTGACGCCGGGCGAAGCCTCGGCTCTGCCGCAGATCAAGGGCGACGACAAGTAAGTTGCCCGGAGCAACGGCTATGAGAAGCATCGATAATCCTTCCCACGATCGAGAAGTCGGCGTGGCCGACGAGACACAAGACACGACGCGCATCGACGACGTTCGCATCGGTGCCGTCCGTCCGCTGATTTCGCCTGCATTGCTGCAAGACGAAATGCCCGTGCCGCCGGCCGTCCAGGCGCTGGTGGAACGGGCGCGCATCGAGATCGGCGATATCTTGCATGGCCGTGACGATCGGCTGGTGGCGGTCGTCGGTCCGTGCTCGATCCACGATCACGATCAAGCGCTCGAATACGCGCATCGGCTCAAGGCCGTGGCAGACGAACTGCGCGACGACTTGCTCGTCGTGATGCGCGTGTACTTCGAAAAGCCGCGCACGACCGTCGGTTGGAAGGGGTATATCAATGATCCGCGGTTGGACGGCAGCTTCAGAATCAACGAAGGGCTGCGTGCCGCGCGCCGTTTGCTGCTCGATGTCAGCACGCTGGGTTTGCCCGCCGCCACGGAATTTCTCGATTTGCTTAGCCCGCAATACATCGCGGATTTGATCGCCTGGGGGGCCATCGGCGCCCGCACGACCGAAAGCCAGAGCCATCGCCAACTCGCATCGGGATTGAGTTGCCCCGTTGGTTTCAAGAACGGGACCGACGGCCGCGTACAGATTGCGGCCGATGCGATCGTGGCGGCGCGTGCGAATCATGCCTTCATGGGCATGACGAAGATGGGTATGGCAGCGATCTTCGAAACGCGCGGCAACCAGGATGCGCATGTCATCTTGCGCGGCGGCAAAGAGGGGCCCAACTACGATGCCAAGAGCGTCGAGCAATGTTGCGCGGTGCTGCGCGCGGCGGGCCTGCGCGAGCAGGTGATGATCGATTGCTCGCACGCGAATTCGGGCAAGGCGCACGAACGGCAGATCGACGTGGCGGGCGATATTGCCGAGCAGCTTTCAGGTGGCGAGCGCCGCATCGTCGGTGTCATGGTCGAGAGTCATCTCGAAGGCGGCCGGCAGGATCTGAAGCCGGGTGTGCCGTTGCGTTACGGCGTGTCGATTACCGATGCGTGCTTGAGCTGGGCTCAGACCGAGCCCGTGCTCGAAACGCTGGCGCAGGCGGTTCGCCGTCGGCGCGAGCGTTCAAATGATCAACCGTGAGATTTTCGTCCCTTCGAGCGAGACGCCTGCCATCAGGCCGGCATTCGTGAGGACGAACGCTTCCACGGGTTTCGTGACCGTCGATGTATCGATGTTGCCGTTCGCCCCGACGGTCACCACGGCCACCGTGGCATCGACGCCCGCTGCCCAGCCTTGGCTGCTCATGAATTTGTCGAGGGCTTCCTGCGTCATGAACAGCATGATGATCGCCTTCGATTGCGCGCCGATTTGCAAGCCGAACGAAGCCGCCGCAATGCTGTAGTAGCCGCTCGTTTGTTCGCCGACGCGCAGTGCGCCCTGGCCGTACTGCCCGCCGAACCAAAAGCCGGCCGAGATGACCGACGGAAACACGAGTACGCCGCGAGCTTTGCCTACGAGCTCGCGGGAACCGTTCACCGTGGTATAGAGCCGCGTGAGCGTGGCTTCGACGTCGGCATCGATTGTCGCGCGTCGTCTGGCATTGGCGTCCGGCGTACCCGAGGTGGAAGGGGCCGTGGTGGTGCAGCCGGCCAACGACAGCCCGCCCGATGCGAGTGCGGCCCCGGACAGGGCGATAAATCGACGGCGTTGCATGAATTCTCCTTCGAAGCGAATGAATCGGCCGCGGCATGCCGCCATTGCGGCGGTGTGCGCCGCGACCTAAAGCAAAGACAAGGGAGAGGGCGCCCGAGTTCCTAAATGTGCTCCAGACCACATAGGCGCCGGTTCTGGCAATTTCGCTTCTTTTGCCGTTGGAAGGGCAACCGATCGACTCTAGTGCGGCACGTTGACTACACCTTCATCGACGACGATCGCATTGCTGCCGGGATTCGGCGCGATCGGAGGGAGATTGGCGGTGGTGAGCGCAGGCGCGGCGCCCGGCGTACCGCCGCGCGGCACGGTGCGGATCACTTGCGAGGGCGGCAGCGGCGTGCCGTCCTTCAAGTGATGCCACATCAGGTCGAGCGCTTGCAGATAGTAGTAATGCACGGGAATGAAGCGCGTGTCGAAGCCGGGGAAGGGCAGAAATGCGTCGAAGTGCTGGCCGTTCGTGACCTCGTAGAGCGTGACCCGGCTGCGGGCACCTTCTCTTGCGCTGTTCGCGGCCAGGTAGGCACGCGACGCATGGTTGATCGGCACCAACGCGTCGCTGCGGCCTTGCACGAGAATGGCCGGTTTGCCGTGCAGCTTCGCTTCGACCTGCACTGCGCGCACGCTGGCGGCCATCCGCGGATCGTGCTGTGTCCACAAGCGGCGCATGCACACGGCGCCGGCGAAACTCGCATCGGGTGTCGCGAATCGATGATCGGCGGGGCCGCCGGCACCGTCGTGATAGACGAGGTTGATCCCGTTCGTCGGCGTAATGCCGTTACCGAGCCCGAACACCGTCGGCATCGGCGGCACGCTTGGCGGGACGCCTGCCGCGCCGGTTGCTGCATTCGTCGTACCGAAGCTGAAGCCGCACAGGTTGTCGAGCACGCTCGATCGCGTGTACGCATTCGCGTAGGTGACGGCGACGGCCGGGACCGCTTGCGAATCCCACATCGGCGCTTGCAGCAGATCGGAATCCGCTTCATAGCCGCCCGCATGCAATTGGGCGAGCGCGTCGTTCGCCTGTGCTTGCCAATCGCCGCCGGTCACATAGCCGGCGGCCGCCAGCGATGCGCAACGCGCCTGCCGGATTGCCGTCGTTTGAGCGAGGGGCAGGGCAGTGAGATAAGGCGCCCCGGCGGCCGCTTGCGCGAGCGCGGCACACGGCTGGAGCAGATTGGCGAGCGTAACGTAATCGGCGAGCGGCTTGCCGGCTTCCTCGATCGGTTGGCCGCCTTCGAGCACATGGGCCCGATGCGGCATACGCACGTTCACCTGCGGTTCGCCGACTACGACGCCGGTGATCCATCCGCGCTCATCCTGTTCGGCCGCTTCGAGCGAGGCGCCGCCGCCGTTGCTCACCGAAGCGGCGATCGTCGTGATGCTGCCCGGTTCGTAGCGGACAGGGTGATGCCAGCCGCCCATCGCCGGGCCGAATTGGCGGTTCAGCACCCAGTACGCGAACTTGATGGCATCAAGCGTGTCCTTGCCCCAATCCTGCTCGGGGTTTTGTTGCGAGTGTGCGTGCTTGAATGCATAGCGATAGGGGAACGCCGCGTTATAGCGGGCAATCTCGCTGTTGCTCGCATCGACGGTGAACAGGCTGTTGCGCCCTGCGGTTGCCGCATTGGCGACACGGCCGTCCATCAGCGTGACATCGCCCGTCATCAACTCTTGCGCGCCGTTGCCGGTGCCTTTGTCCGTGTAGGCGACGGCGCATCCCCGTTTCAAACCCCATTCGCCGGCCGCGGAGATCGCGCCGTATACGCCGCGCGAACCCGAGGAAGTGGCCGTGACGATGCAGGGATTCGATGGGTCGAACCGGGCGGGTACTTGCACCATCAACGTGACGTTTTGCCGGCCGCTGCCGTTGTCCGCATAGGCGAGATATTCGGTGCCCGGGATCTTGCCTTCACCGAGGGTGTCGTTTCCGTCGAGATCGACGTTGGGCCCCCAGAAGCGGCCGTAGCCGCCTTTCGGCGACATATCGACGAGCGCGCGATAGTTCGACCAGATCGCCAGGCGGCGCAGTTCGGCGGCGCTCGGGCTGGACGGGTTCGCGATAGCCGGTGCCGGGCCGGTCAGGCCCGTCTTGCCGAGGCCCGCCGTCAGTAAATCGTCGGTGACGCCGTCATAGGTCGTACTGCGCACGCTGCCCGGGACGATGAAAGACGGCAACCGGTTCAGGCCCGATGGCGTATCGCGGTTATCGTCGGCGTGGGCGGTGGAACAGAGGAATGCGCCAGCGATCGCGGCGCACGTGAGCAAGGCTGAACTTCGGACTGCATGGGCAAGAGCAATGGCTTTCATCCGCGTCCCCTTCCGTGGTGTGGCGCGCGTTGCGCCGTTTCGATGCGAAGACCCTGCGTGACACTGCCATGACATCGACCAACCGAGCGAGCGCGCATATTGCATGCGCATTGCCGCCGATCGACCCTCGCGATTGTGCGCAAACTTCGTATCGCCATCAAGCGGTGTCTTTGGGATGCAGGCTGACGGCGATCATTGCCAGCGTCGCTGCGGTGGCCATGCGTACGTTGCGCTTTTTCAGTAGTTTTTAAAAAACTACTGAAAGCACCGAGAGAGGTACGCAACCTCCTCTCCTTTTCCCTTTCCCTTTCCCTTTAGGCTTTCCCGGCCACCTCGATGTGGAGCGCCTGCCCACTCGACACCACCTCCAACAATCGATCCACATTGGGGTGCGCGCCAGGACGGTTGCGTGCGTCGGCTGTATGTTCGGCAAAGATGGCGAGGCCGTGCTCGGCCGCCTTGACGTCGAGTTTGCCGAACACCTGACGCAGATAGTGATAGACCGCCAGCGAGCCCTGCTTGCCCGGCTTATTTTCGATGGTGGCCACCACGGTGCCGTGGCCGTCGACGAGATCGATGCGCTCCACGGCATCGATCGAGGGCAGCAGGGCGAGGTTGTCTTTGAATACTTGGGTCGGTTCGATCACAGAAAAGCTCCGCTTATCGGGTTGGATTTGGCGGGCTGTATTTTAGACGCTTCCTACTGTCTTCGATCACTGCACGCCACTCTCCGCGTCCAGCGCGTCGTCCACTGCGACCTTCGGCGTGAGATAGCGCGGCAGCAACGCGATCTGGCTCTTGGGCAGCGGCTTGCTGTAAAGGAACCCCTGCGCAACCTCGCAGCCGCACACATTGAGAAAGGCCGCCTGGTCCACCGTCTCCACCCCTTCCGCGATGACCCGATGCCCCAGGCAATGCGAAATCGACAGAATCGCCTTGACGAGTTCGGCGTGCCGGCGATCGGTCGTGACCTTTTGCACGAACGTCCGATCGATCTTCAGCGTATCGATGGGAAAGCGCGTCAGATAGCTGAGCGCCGAGTAGCCTGTGCCGAAATCGTCGATCGCGATCGATAGCCCCATTTGCTTGAACGCGGAGAGTGCATAAGCCACCGAATCGTCTTCGTCCAACAGCAAACTTTCGGTGATCTCGAGCTCGAGCCATTCGGGCCGGCATCCCGTGTCGGCGAGTATCTTCTCGACCATCGGCACCAAACCGCGCGACTGAAACTGCCGCGCCGACAAATTGACCGCAACCGTATGCAGTGTGCGGCCATCGCCGTTCCACTGTGCCGCGGCGCGACAGGCTTCGCGCAAAACCCATCGTCCGATGTCGACGATGAGCCCCGTTTCCTCGGCCAGCGGGATGAACTGGTCCGGCGCAATATAGCCCGAGCCCGGGCGATTCCACCTGAGCAACGCTTCGGAGCCGAGCACTTCGGCATCGCGAAACGCGACTTGCGGCTGATATTGGAGTTCCAGCTCGCCGCGATCGATCGCGCGCCGCAATTGCGATTCGAGTTGAAGGTTCGCCGCGGCTTCGATCGTCAAGTCGTTCGTATAGAACCGGAAACCCTGGCGGCCGGAGCGCTTCGCCAAATACATGGCGGAATCGGCGTACTTCAGGAGATCGTCGACATCGGAGCTATCGATCGGATAGAGCGCGATACCGAGACTGCACGAGATGAACACTTCCTTGCCGTTCAGCACGAAGCGCTCGCCGAGCCGCTTGATGATCGTCGCCGAGATCTGCTCGACGGTCCTGCGATTGCGCACATCGGGCAGCAGCACAGCGAATTCGTCGCCGCCGAACCGCGCCACGGTATCGCCGGGACGAACGCTTGAAAGCAGGCGCGCTGCCGCTTCGCGCAGCAATTCATCGCCAACGGCATGACCCATCGTATCGTTGACGCTCTTGAAGCGATCCATGTCGATCATCATCACGGCCGTCAAACGATCCTCCACATTGGCGGAGGTGAGGCGACGCAGCGTTTCGTTGAACGACGTGCGGTTCGGCAGGCCCGTCAGCGCATCGAAGTACGCCATGCGATGAATCTTCTCGCGCGATACGTGAAGCTCCGTAATATCCCGCCCGATCGCGAGCACGGTTTCCACCGTGCCGTCAGGACCGAGCTCCGGCGTCAGCCGAATGAGCTGGCAGAGCAGGCTGCCATCGGCGGGTTGCCATCGCAACTCGAACTGCCGATCGGCGGCGCTCATGAAGACGTATGTCAACTCCCGCTCGTAAAGGACCGTATTCGGCCCGCCCGGATACTCCGAAGGCGTCTTGCCGATCAGGGAGTCCACGCCATCCGCGGCGAGTGCCGCGAAGGTGGGGTTGACATACAGGCGGCGAAGGTTCCGATCGTAGCGGGCCACGGTGTCGGGCGAGTGCTCGACCAAGGTCCGGAACTCGCGCTCGCGTTGCGCCAGGGTTTCGTCGAAACGGCGGCGCTCCGTGATGTCGCGCGCCACCACCAGCACACCTGTGACCGTCTCTTGCGCGTCCAATACGGGAAGCCGGCGCGTTTCCAGCAAAATGCGTTCGCCGGTTGCTGGACTGATCACCCATTCGTCGTTGACGCAGATGCGCATGGCATCGATGGCGGCGTTCTCCCGTTCGCGGAAGAAATCGGCCAGGTTCGCATCAAAGAAATCGTAATCGGTTTTGCCTAGAATTTCGGCTTTCGATTTGCCGACGAATCGCTCGAGGCCATGATTGCAAAGCGTGAAAACGCCGGTCGTGCTCTTTAACCAAACCATATCGGGAATGGTGTGCAGCACGTTCATCAAATGGGCGCGGGCCTCGGACAGTTCGCTCGCCTTATCTTCGAGACTTTTATTGAGTTGCAGGATCTTTTCATACTGCGCGCGTAGCTCGGTTTCCGCTCGCTTGCGTTCGGTAATATCCAGGATCGCGCCGATGAGGCCGGCTTGACGGCCTTCGGCGTCGTGAAACACCGCCTTCGTGTATTCCACCTCACGATCTTCCCGCTGCGCGTTGCGGGCCTTGAATTCGTATCGCTGAATGCCTCCGGCCGCGAACAGCTCCTCGTCCTTGGCGAAGTAGACCTTGGCCAACTCGTACGGGTTTACCTCATAGACCGATTTTCCGACGAACTGCTCCTTGGGGATGCCCAGGAAGTCTTGAAAGGCTTTGTTCAGCTGAAGGTACCGGCCCTGCCGATCCTTCGAAAAGACCGGGATCGGGATGGTGTCGAGCAGCAATTCGAGAAACGATTCGCGCTCGCGCAGCTTGGCTTCGGCGTGCTTGCGCGGGCTGATGTTAAAGCACAGCGCGAGCACGCCCCGTTCTTCGTCCCGAACCGGATCGGGCATCAGCTGTACCAGATAGTGCTCGCGTTGCTCCTCGGGCTGCGCGTCGAACGTCAACTCGATTTCGCGTGTCACGCCGGTCGCGGCGACATCTTGAATGGCCTCGAGATAGCGCTGGAGCGTGGCGGGCGCGAGCCGTTCCGATTCGGCGAGCGCGACCTGTGCACCATCGATTCGCGTGCTCATGATGGCCGTCGCGGCGCGGTTCATATAGCGCCGGCGGCCCGATGCGTCGTACCGGATGACGGCGACATGCAAGTCGCCGACGGGCACACGGTATTCGTCTTCGTTGTCGATCCCAGGGGTATCCATGCCGTCAGAAAAGGCTGTTGATGTCCACGCATTGCCGCCCAGGCACGGATCCCGGAATCGGTCGTATCGTCCGCGCGTGAGCGCGTGCCAACAGCATGGATAACGGCTGGAAGCGGCAATTCTGAAGCGCCGGATGCCCTGAATCTGCCCCCGCTATCGCGAAACTCAAGTGTTTTTCGAGGAATTTGGCGGTCACTGCTCTGTTTGTTTGGGCTTTGCCTTCGCTTTTGCCTTCGCGCTGGATTCGTTGAGATCGACCGCTTCGCGTATGAGGGCTTTGAACGCGTTGGCATCGATTTGTTCGCCTTCGTGAATATCGATGGCCCGCCTCGCATTGCCGTCGAGGCTGGCGTTAAACAGCTTCGACGGGTCTTTTAACGATGCACCCTTCAGAAACGTCAGTTTCACGACGGACTTGTACGACTCCCCCGTGCAGATGATGCCAGCGTGCGACCACACGGGCGTGCCCATCCACTTCCATTCCTCGACGACGTTCGGCTCCGCCTCTTTGATGAGCGCGCGCAGGGTGCTCAAGGTTGTGCCGCGCCAGTCGCCGAGATCGGCGATGCGCGCATCGATCAGCTCGGAAGCCGGCGTGTTTTCGGTTGCGCTTGCAGTCGGTTTTTTCATTTTGTCGATTCAACCTCGTTCTGCCCTCTTTCTCGCGGATTCTACGCGGTCAGGCCAGCCTGGGATAGCCTGACCGCTGGGCGTCGGCTTCCATGTCGAGGATGGTGCGATAGGCACTGGGCGGCATCGTCGCCACGCCCGATAGACGTAACCGCGCTGCAAGGGATGGATGCGACGCGATGATCTCGGCCAGCGTCGTCGCGAGACTGCGCAGCGTGTCAGGCTCGAGGGTTCGCGACGCGATGAAAGGCAGCGCGGGGGCCGGGCGCGTGAACCCGAGCACGCGCAGGCGTTGGACCACGCTGGGGATATGGTCGCGCGCGAAGGCCAGGGTGACGCAATCGATCGCCGCAATATCGGCGCGCCCCTCGTCGATCGCAGGGAGCGCGTGCAAATGCGAGCCCGTCTTTAACACAGTGCCGACGAAACGACCGTCGCGGGCGAACGGCGCAATCGCGTGACGCAGGGCGTTCATCCCGCTGTGCGAGGTATCGTCGTTGTATGCCGCGGCTTGGCCCCTGAATGCTTCGAGCGACGCAGCGCGCTCTGCGCGACGGACGACGATTGCACTGCGATAGTAGGCGCCGTCGCAGCCCGGCGCGTTGAACACCGGAACGCCGACAATGTGAACGTGTTCGGCCAGCCCGTGCATCAGCGGGTAGCCGCAGGTTTGCGAGAGCAGAAGATCGGGGCGGCGCCAGAAGGTGTCGAGAGGCAACGCGTCGCCTGCAAGGATCGTCAGGCGTTGACATCGATTTTGCGCCTGGAGACGTTCCCCCAGCTCGTGCAGCAGCGCTTGCCAATCCGCGGCGAGATCCGCGCAAAGGTTGTACATCGGCAAGGCGGCAACCCAATTCATGGAAGACACGGGTGAGCGGGCTCGGGCATCAGGCGAGGGGCGATGCCAAGCGGAGCGTCACGGCAACGGTGCGCCGATGAGGTCGCTCGGGATCGGCAGGGCCTGCGCGGCACATCGTGACGGCTCGGCCGAGTCATCATCGCGTCGTGCGGCACCGTGCGAAGCCTCACGCGAGTATGCAACATAATCGGCTGCGACGAATGCGAACCTTTTCCACCACTCGCGATAGCCGCGCACGACAAAACCCGCGTTGCGCGCGTCATACGTGGCTGCGTGATCGCGATAAACCTTGGGAAGTGCAAACCAGGGTACGGAAGGCAAGTCATGGTGCACTGCGTGCAGCGTGTTGTTCAAAAAGAGCAGACGCCAAGGCCACGCTACATGGTTGATCACGCTGCGGCACGCGGGATCCGGGTGATAGCGGTGTTCTTGAAACGAGCGTACGAGCGCGATCGAGAGGGCGAGGTAGCCGCTGGCGAAGAATGCCCACGGCGGGACGCCGCATCGTAGCTCGAGCCACGCCGCGAGCACCGCGACAGCGAGGGCGTGCGCGATCCACGTGACGAGCGTTCGCCTGTCGCCGCCCATGACGCGGCGGTACGCGTCGTGACCCGTTAGAACGAGCGTGACGGCTGGGCCGATCGACACGCGACCGATGAAGGTGGCGCGTGCGTGCAATAGCATCCGGATCGCGCTTGATGCGCTGGAAAGGTCCCGGCTCGACACGAAGAAGCTCTCAGGGTCGGTGTCGGGATCCGTCAATGCGCTGGTGGCATGATGCGCCAAGTGCGTCTGCCGGTAGACGGCGTACGGAAACCACACGGCAAGCGGCGCGAAGCCGAGTAGCGCATTGAGCGTCGGCGATCGTGTCGGATGGCCATGCAATAGCTCGTGCTGCAACGACATGTACCAAGCGCTTGCAACCGCGAGCAGCGGGATTGCGACAGGTAGCCCGATTCGCGTCGCGTTGGAGGCAATGCCGAACCAACCGCCGTATACCGCGGCAATCAGCAGCCACGTCGGCCACTCGGTACGCCAGTGCCAGGAGCGGCGGTCGCGGGCGATTTGGCGGCGCTGTTCTTCATTCAGGTAAACCGCACCGTGTGCGCAGACGGAGGCGGTCGGCCTCGGATCGAAAGGGGAGAGCGGTTCCACGCGTGATCACGTTCAAGGACGGCGAACGGTCACGATAGCGACGGGGGGCAAACCCGCGAACCAATCAATTCTGCTTTGCATTTCTATTGGCGTGGGCTGCGGCTTTAAATCGATACCCGCCTCGCCAAATGATCATACGTTTCAGTAATTTCCCTTAAACGCGCGTTGAAAAACAATCGACGCTCCGAACTTACCCCACCTCCAGAATGGCTTCGGCACGCCGTTAATCAATGAGAACCCATTGTTGATGACGCGCCGGCCGCATCGCACCAGCGATGTGCGTTGGTTTTGCCTATGAGGGAAGTGTGGACCGTCTGACGCTCAGTAAAAAACTAGGATTGGCCTTGCTCGTCATGTGGCTCGGTTTGCTGTTGTTCGGTGCGTGGGCTGCCCTGCAGACGCGCGACACGATGCTGAGCGGCCGCAAAGCCGTGATTCGAGACATCGTGGAAGCGGGCGTCAACGTGGTCGCGCAGTATCAGCAAATGGCCGAACGCCACGAAATGTCGGAGGAGGAGGCCAAGAAGCAGGCCATGGCGCGGCTCGCTTCGATGCGCTACCCGGGCAACGGCTACTTGTTCATCACGAATGCCAATACCGTCGTGATCATGCACCCGGTCTTGCCTGACCTGGTGGGCAAGGACCAGAGCAACTACAAGGACACGAACGGCAAGCCGTTGTTCGTCGAGATGTTGAAGGTGGCACGGGAAAGTGGCCAAGGCTATGTCGATTACATGGCGCGGCTGCCGGGCAAATCCACCGAAGTGCCGAAGGTCTCCTTCGTCGAACGTTTCGCGCCGTGGGATTGGTACATTGCGTCGGGCGTCTACCTCAACGATATCAATGATGCCTTCCATGCGCGCTTGATTTCGTATCTGCTGACGATGCTCGTGATCGGCGGCGTCAGCTCGTTCGCACTCGTCATGATCATTCGGAACGTTCAACGGAGCCTCGGCGGCGAGCCCGCGTATGCCGCTTCCGTCGCCGAATCGATCGCCGGGGGCGACCTGACCCATGATGTCGTGGTGCGCGACGGCGACCACGGCAGTATGGTGTACGCGATGCAGCGCATGCAGCACCGGCTCGCGGAAACCATGAACCGCATTCGCGGCGGGACCGAAACGATCAACGATGCCGCGCAGCAGATCGCAGCGGGCAACCTCGATTTATCTTCGCGTACCGAAGAGCAGGCCGCATCGCTTGGCGAAACGGCGGCGAGCATGGAACAGCTGACGGCCACGGTCAAGCAAAACGCCGACAACGCGCGCCAGGCCAACCAGATGGCGGCCGATACCTCGCGCATTGCGGGCGAAGGTGGCGAGGCGGTGCAGCAGGTCGTGGCGACGATGCAGAACATCTCGGCCAGTTCCGCGCGGGTCGTCGACATCATCTCCGTCATCGAAGGCATCGCATTTCAGACGAATATCCTTGCGCTGAACGCGGCGGTCGAGGCCGCGCGGGCGGGCGAGCAAGGCCGTGGCTTTGCCGTCGTTGCCGGCGAAGTGCGCAACCTTGCGCGCCGCAGCTCCGACGCGGCCAAGGAAATCAAGGGGCTCATCGAAGAATCGGTCGGCAGCGTCGAAGATGGCAAGACGCTCGTGGAGAGCGCGGGCGGCAAGATGCAGTCGCTCGTGCATTCGGTCAAAAGCGTGACCGACATCATCATCGAAATATCGGCGGCATCGGAAGAGCAAAGCCGCGGCATCGAACAAGTGAACATCGCCATCGCGCAGATGGACCAGACCACGCAGCAAAACGCGGCGATGGTCGAGCAAGCGGCGGGGGCCGCGCAGGCGATGCAGGAGCAGGCCCGCCTGCTCTCCGACGTCGTCAGCACGTTCCGCGTGCAAGCCGCCGCTCGCTAACGAGGCTCGTCAACGGCGGGCGGAGTCTCAGGCCTCCGCTCGCGTCACATTCGCAATTGGTCGAGCAACGCGCGCGCTTGCGCATCGATATCCGCGTCGTTGGGATGCAGCTCGAACGGAATGGCATGCGGCAGTTCGACGAAATGCGTTTTGCTGCTGCGCGCATAGGCCGGATCGTAATGCAGCGCGATCAGCTCGTCGAAAAGCTGATCGCGAGCGTCTTCGTCGATCAGGCGGCACCAATGAGTCACGCGCTGGTGGCTGTGCAAGCCGATCAGCTTCCTCAGTTGCGCTTTGAATGCGTCCGGCGTATCGAACAACTGCCCGTAATCTTCGAGCAGGAACGCGATGCGTTCCTCGTGCGGCGCGTGCACGCCAATGCAGCGCGATCGATGCATCGCACCGAGCAGGCCATCGGGCAGTGCCACGCGGCCGATCGTGCGGCTCTCCGCTTCGATAAACACGGGGCGGCCGGCGGTGAACGCGCGCATCGCTTGGACGAGCGCCGTCTCGAACGCTTTCTGCGAGGGCTGCGGCTGCCCGTTGAGTGCACCGAGCAGCGAGCCCCGATGCGATGCCAAGTGTTCGAGGTCCAGTACTTGCGCGCCGGCGTTCGCCAGCGCCCGCAATAGCCGTGTCTTGCCGCAGCCGGTCGACCCGGTCAGGACGATATATTCGAATTGCTGCGGCAACGCGGTGAGCGCGTCCAGGACCGAACGCCGGTACGTCTTATAGCCGCCGTCCAGCCGGCGTGCTTGCCAACCCATCAGATTGAGCCAGACGGCCAGCGATTCCGAGCGTTTGCCACCGCGCCAGCAGTACACGAGGGGACGCCAGCCGCGCGGGCGATCGGCGAAAGTCGTCTCCAGGTGCCGCGCGATATTGCGCGCGACCATCGCCGCACCGACGCGCGTCGCCTCGAATGCCGAGACCTGCACGTAGAGCGTGCCGACCACGACGCGCTCCTCGTTCTCGAGCACGGGCGCGTTGATCGCGCCGGGGACGTGATCTTCGGCGAACTCGAGCGGCGTGCGGACATCGACGATTTCATCGAAGTCGGACAGACGCTCGAGGCCGACGCTGAGATCTTTCACGGGCGAAGAGAAAAGGAGCGAGGGTGCAAGCGATTATGACACGGCGCGCGGTGGCGCCCGGGCGTCCGTGCATGGCCTATGCTTACGGTTTTCGGTAAGGGGCGAGAAAGCGTCCCCTGCTTTTCAGGAGAAATCATGCGCCAATCGCTCGAACATTTGCGCGTCGCGGTGCGGGGGCGCGGCCTTGTCGAGATTACTGACCCAGTTCGGGAGTACGTCGGGCGCCAGTCGGTCGAGACAGGCCTGCTTACGCTGTTTTGCCGGCATACGTCGGCGTCGTTGCTGATCCAGGAGAACGCGGACCCTTCGGTCAAGCGGGATCTCGAACGCTACTTCGAAGCGCTTGCGCCCGAGGACCCCCAGCGCTACGAGCACGATACCGAAGGGCCCGACGATATGCCCGCCCATCTCCGTACGGCGTTGACGAACGTGCAGCTGTCGATTCCGATCGAGCACGGTGCGCTTGTATTAGGCACCTGGCAGGGCATCTATCTGTTCGAACATCGCCGGCAGCCGCATACGCGGGACGTCGTGATGCATGTGATGGGGGAGTAAGTGTCCCTCACCCCAAATCTAGCGCCCCCGTCAGATCCCCAGGCGGCGCTTCATCACGCTCAATGAACGCCTGATTGCGCGCCGCCACCCCGTGGAGCGGCGCGAGCCCATGAACGCGATCGATCAACCGCAAGATCGAATTCGTATCGTAGAACGTGTGATCGACGAACCCCTTCTTCGCGAACGGTGCGATGACGATCGCCGGAATTCGCGAACCGGGCCCCCAGCGATCGCCTTTCGGCGGCGCAACCGGATCCCACCAGCCGCCGTTCTCGTCGTGCGTCATGACGATAACGGTGTCCCGCCACTGTGGACCGTTGCGAATATGATCGATGACCGTAGCGATGTGCCGGTCCCCCGATTCGATATCCGCATAGCCCGCGTGCATGTTCAGATCGCCCTGCGGCTTATAGAACGAAACGGCAGGCAGACGGCCAGCATCGATGTCGGCGATGAACCGATTCGTCGAAGCATCGTTGCCCATCCCCGCGTCGCGTAAGTGCCGTTCGCGCAAAGCGGTGCCCGGTGCGAAATTGGCGAAGTAGTTGAACGGTTGATGGTGATATTGAAAATCCGGCCTCGCACCGGTCTCGCGGTGCGCAAGTGCGTACTGCCACGCGCCGCTATACCAAGCCCAATCGACGCCTTTTTCTGTGAGCCGATCGCCGATCGTGGCGTACCTCTGCGGCGGCAGAACACGGGGGTCCGCAGGATCGGCAAGCGCGGAATCGCCCTCGTCGGCGGGCGCGACGAAACTCGGTTGATAAGGCGGCGCCATCGTATTGACGGCATAACCGTCCGGCGTGAACAGGCCGTCACGAACGAATTTGGGCGGCCCGTCGAGCGCGGACGCCGGGGCACCGGAGGCGAGCTTGAGCCGCGTGCCGAGCGGATCGTCGCCTTCGAGCACCGAGACCAAATGTTTAGCCGGGCTCGTCGCAATGTCCGGATAGAACGGTGCCTGCGCCGAAATCAAAAAGATGTGGTTGAGCCAGGAGCCGCCAAACGCGGCCGTGAAAAAGTTGTCGCACAACGTATATTGCTGCGCCAGATTCCACAGCCGCAGTGTATGTGCCGAATTGTGGTAGTGGCCCATCACGAGCGCGCCCGAATCGGCCCAGGCGACGAATTGATCGTTTCGCCCGCCATTGATCTGCATCTGGTTTTGATAGAAGCGGTGCCACAAGTCACGCGTGATGACGGCGTTGGGCAGCGGTTTGCCGTGCGCATCGGCGACGACAAACGGCCGGTTCGGCAGATGCGTGATGTCATCCTGGCCGATCATGTAGCGGGACGTGCCCACGTGCTGCGCTTGCGGCACCAGACCGCCCCAGATCTTCGGCAAGTATGGCAATGGCGTGCGGCCGTCGCGATCGAGTTGCACCGGGGCTTTCCCGGCCGCGGCGTCGAGCGGAGCATTCACGCCCGGGAAATGACCATAGAGATTCGCGAAGCTGCGGTTCTCCGCATAGATGACAACGATATGGCGCACGCGCGCACGCAGGGCGGCGTCGAGCGCGTCGTCTTCGGCACTTCGGGCGATTGCGCGATCACGTTGTGCCGCGCGGCTCGGCGTGCTGTTGCACGCGGGAAGGGCAAGCCCCATGCCTACCGCGGCGAGGCCGCCCAGCAGCCGGCGACGGTCGGGGTTCGCTGGCTGGTCCGCTTCGCTCGATTCCTGCTTGGTATGCTGCGGGACTTTCGGCGTGTGCTCTTGCATCGGCTGTCTCCGTCATTCACGGCGCGTGGGCGTCCGGGTGCATCGGGATCTACGCGCATGGGATGCCGCGCCAGGGTTGGCGCGGCGCTCGTCGATAAGGGCGACATAGTAACGCGATGCGGGCGGCGGGCAAGCGGCGACGGCGATCCGTGCTGGCGCGCACGATGCTGCTAAGCATGCCTTAAGTAAGGCCCGCGACAATGTCACGCGTTTGAATTGAGATAGTGCGGAATCAGTAAAAAGGAGAACGGAACATGACCCTACGAACCTCGGTGGCGGTTCAGCACGACAGCGAGGCATGGCTCAGCAAAGTGCCGCAGGCGACCGCCGTGTTCTGGCTCGTCAAGATTTTGGCGACGACGGTTGGCGAAACGGGCGGCGATGCGCTTTCGATGACCTTGAAGCTCGGCTATGCCGTTGCGACCCTCGTCTTCGTTGTATTTTTTGTCGTCACGTTGGCGATTCAGGTGCGCTCGCGCAGCTATCATCCCGCGGCGTATTGGGCCGTTGTCGTCGCAACGACGACAGTCGGCACGACGACGTCCGATTTCCTCGATCGTACAGCCGGCCTGGGCTATATCTTGTCGTCGGCGATATTGTTCGTGGGCGTGCTGATGGTGCTCGCTGCATGGCGCGCCACGGCCGGTCGCATCGAATACGACCGCATCATGAAGCCGCGCGACGAGGTGTTCTACTGGGTCACGATTCTCGTGTCGAACACGCTCGGTACCGCACTCGGCGATTTCGCAGCCGACGATCTGGGGCTCGGCTTCGAACACGGTGCGCTGCTGTTCGCAGGCCTGCTGATCGTTGTCGCGCTGGTATGGCGTTTATCGCGTCGCGTGCCGATCGGCGTGCTGTTTTGGGCGGCGTACGTGCTCACGCGTCCGCTCGGTGCGACGCTCGGCGATACACTCACGAAACCGATTGCGCAAGGCGGGCTCAATCTGAACCGCATCTCCGCTTCGCTCACGATTCTCGGCGTCATGATTGCCATCGTCGTCGTTCAGCATTTTTGGCGCGGCGACACGCGGCGCGCGGCAGTCTCTTCATCGGAGTGACGTTGGAGCAGGCCGTGGCGATCCGGGCGATCGGGCGGCCCGCCGCGGCCTCGACCCGCTATGCGAGCGGGGTCAACTTGTTTTTTTGCTGCGTTGACGCGCAGGTTTACTGGCCATCGCGGGCTTGGCTTTCGTCAGCTTGCCAGCCGCGCGGGCTTTCGTCGGCACCGGCGCGGCCGCGGCCGTCTTTGGGCCCGGGATTGTGCCGCCGCCCTGGCGCTTGGGCGAGCGCGAGAGTGGCTGGAACGCCGCGTGTCCATCGTCGAACAGCGGCAGGGTGCCCACCGCGATGACCTCGGCCGGTCCCGGGCCGACATTGACCACACGGTGCCGGTGCTGCGCATCGAAATGCAGCGAATCGCCGGCCGTGAGTTCGTAATCTTTTTTGCGGACTGTGTAGCGCAATTTTCCGGACAGCACGTAGACGAATTCGTCGCCGCCATGCGCGACCCATTCGGAACTGTAGCCCTCCATCATGAGCACTTTGACGGCGTTCAACATGCTGCCGTCGAACGTCGTCGAAAGCCGTTCGTACTTCTGCTGCATCGGCCCAACTTGATACGATTCGCGGCGCCCTTCGTGCGAATCGGGCTGCGCTTGACGGGGATGCTCGAGCAGCGCACCGAGCGGCACATTCAACGCCTTCGCGACATTGACGAGCGAGGAGATCGAAATGCCGGTCAAATTGCGCTCGACCTGCGACAAAAATCCCACCGACAAGCTCGACGCCGTCGCCACTTCGAGCAGCGTCATCTTCGATTCCCGGCGCAGGCGCCGAATGCGCTGGCCGATGTGATTGATATCCGAATCCATGAATCCTCTTGGAGGAAATCGCCGTCAGCCGTCGATCGCGCGGGTTCGCGTGCGGTGCGACAGGCCGGCCGCTTGCCGGCGCGGATCGGCGCGTCGGCGGCAGCCCGGCAGCAACGTGGCGCATTGTACCGCGCGGTTCAAGCGGCGCCGCAGGTTGCGACCGCGGCTCGTTTCTTCCGCGCGGTTTCCCGGTTGCAGACGGCATCCCGCCGCCAGGCAAATCGACGATTCGGTTTTTTAGTGGGACCTAAATTTTAGCTTGACGTAAATTCGCTGCGACGGTAGTTTTCACCATGGGGACAGGCGCGAGCGCGCCGCGCGCAATGACGAACGAGCAGATACGATGATCGATCGACTTCAATACAACTTTTCCGATCTTCCGGCCTACGAACCTCCGGTCGCCGATATGCAAGTGCGCCTGAGCGCCTTGCTCGAACGCTGCGAGCTGGACGCGCTCGTGGTCACGTCGCAGGATGAATTCATCACTGAATACGTGCCGCGTCGAAATAGCCAGCGCTTCGCGCTTTCCGGCTTCGACGGATCGGCCGGGTCGGGCATTTTCCTGAGCGAAGCGGCGGCGGCGCGAATTGGCGTGGCGCGCTTCGTATTGTTCGTCGACGGCCGCTATCACCTCCAAGCCGAAGCGCAGTGCAATAAGGCGTACGTCCACCTCGAAAAGCTCGAACTCGGTTTCCCGATCTGGTCCGCGCTTGCGCTCTGGCTGTCGAAGCATGCCGATGTCCTGCGCTCGGTCGGCTACGACGCGCTGCGTGTCAGCATCGCCCAACGCGATCGCTTGTTCGACGATACCCGCGGCGGCGCACTGCGATGGACCGCATTCTCCGCACGCGAAATCGACCGCGCGATCGACTTGCCGGGCTGGCAGGTGACACGGCCGATCTTCGAGGTGTCCGAATCGATCACGGGCACCGCTGTCGCCCGCAACCTCGCGGCGCTGAACGATCGTTTGCGCGGCCATCTCGGCAATGCCGGTGCGCGCGTGTGTTGGCTCACCTGCGCGGCCGACGATATCGGCTATCTGCTGAACAGCCGCGGCTATCACATGCCGAATGCGTCGTCGCATCTCGGTTATTTGTTCGTGGTCGGCGATCAGGTGGCGCTGTATTTACCCGAAGGCTGCGAGGATTGCCCCGTCGAACTCGATGCCTATCCGAAACTGCAGGTGTTCCGCAACGATCTGGCGGCGCTCGGGCGCTTTCTGGCGCTGTTCGACGTCGATCATATTTGCTACGGCGCCGAATCCGTCAATTGCGCGATGCCGGACGCATTGAGCCGGGTGTGGCCGCTCGCGCGCCACTCGCACTTCAGCCCCGTCGAATCGATGCGCGCATCGAAGACCCCCCAGGTGCTCGATCACTTCCGCGACGCGTTCGCGCGCAGCAGCGCCGCGATCGCACAGACTATGCGTTGGGCGAAATACGGCGAGCCTGGCGAGCGCCACTCCGAGTACGACCTGGCGCGCAAGATCAACGATGCCTATGCCGCGCGCGGCGCCGTGGGGCTGGCGTTTACGACGATCGCTGCGCACGGCGCCAATAGCGCGCTCGCGCACTATACGGCCGCGAGCGCGGATATTGCCCTCGAGGACGGCGAACTCGTCTTGCTCGACAGCGGGGCCTACTACGAAGGCGGCTTCGCAACCGACTGCACGCGCGTGGTGTTGCGCAAGACCGATGCCGCTACGCAAGCGCAGCCGTGGCAGCGGGAGATCTATACGATCGCGCTCAAAGCGTGCATCAAAGGGCTGGTCGCGCGTTTCCCGGCGGATATGACCGGGGAAGAGGTCGATGAAGTCGTGCGCGACGTGTGCCGTGCGCGCGGCTACGACTTCAATCATGGTACGGGCCACGGTATCGGCATTCATGTCCACGAAGGGGGCGTGCGCTTCGCGCCGGGCTCGAAGTACGGGCTGGTCCCAAATGCCGTGATCTCGATCGAGCCCGGCATTTATGTGGCTGGCAAAGGCGGTGTTCGGATCGAGAATATCGTCGTCATTCATCCGAGCGCGGTTCAGAGCGGGATGGTCGAATTCGAGAACATCGTGGCGGTCGGCTACGACTGGGATTTGATTGACGTCGATATGCTCGACGACGGCGAGCGCACTTACTTGCGTGACTACGAACGGATGTGTGCCGAGCTCGGCAATGGCGTGACGGCTTGCCCGCTGTTGTGAACGTCCGGACGGGCGCCCCGATGCAGTGCCGGCTGCACCATTGCGAATCGCCTTGCACGGATGGGCGGCGGCTACTCGCCGCAAGTGTGCATGCCAGCACCCGAAATTGGTCGCCCATTCATAGGCCGCGGGCCGCGGGCCGCGGCCGTCGCATGGCATGGCTATTGCATGTGAGGTGCGCCGATTTGCGCGGGGCCTGACGCGAATCGGAACGCCACATCGCGGTGCGTCGCGACTGCGGGTGTGTCCTAAGCCAACGCTATAACGGTCGAACCCACGACCACACCTTGCCATGATCAAACCGCAGCCGACCGATGCGCATCGCGCGCGCGAGGCCGACGCCGTTTCAGCAGAAACGATCGGCGAACTCATCAATCTTGCTGGCCGTCAGCGGATGCTTTCGCAACGGATCGTGCTCCATGTACTGCTCGCGACTCAGGGCCATGCCGGTGCGGCCGATGTCGCCAAGGGCTGCTTATCCACTTTCGCCGCGACCCACGCCGATCTCGTCGAAGGCAACGATCGTTTGCCGGGTGTGTTCTGCGATGCGCTGCGCCAGCTGTATTTCGGCTCGCATCGTGCCGACGAACGGATCCGGCGCTTCATCGAAGACGCCGGTGCGGCCGCGTCCTGCCTATCGCCGGAATCGGGCGATGCGCAGGCCGCAGCGGATGCGCTCGTGGCGCAAGTCTCGCCGCTGCTCGAATTGCTGCAGGCCATCACATTGGCCTATCAAAACGAGATGCGCAACGTGGAGCGCGCGGCGTCCAAGCGCGATGAGCAATTGGCCGAGCAGTTGGGCCGCATCTCGATGCAAGCGAATATCGTCGCGATCAATGCGCGCATTTCGGCGGGCCGCGCCGGGCCGTACGGGCGAGAGTTCGCGGTGGTGACGTCGCTGCTGTCGGACATCGTCAAAGAGATGGAGCACATGATCCACGGCGTCATGAACGCGCGTGGCGCGACGGCTCGCTTGCGCTGAAATTTCGGTCTTCGCTCTTCGCTCTTCGCTCTTCGCTCGTCGCACGTCGCACGTCGCACGTCGCACGAGGCAACCGCGCACATGTGCCGGAACGCCTCCTCGTGCCCGTTGAACCGGCCGCCGCGCCCGCCGGTCCTCGGGGCGGGCAGCCCGTATAGCATCAACGCGGCATCAACGCGTTACACGCCGATGTCGTCATGCCTCCCTCTCATCGAGCGATGCCAAAAAGCGGCGCGTGTGCGCGGCCACTTCATCGCAGGCTTCATCGAGTGCAAAGTGGCCTGCCTCGAGCAGGTGGACCTGCGCTTCGGGTACATCGCGACGATAGGCGTGCGCGCCCTCGATAGAGAACGACGGATCGTACTTGCCCCACACCACCAGCATCGGCGGTTGATGTTCGCGCAGGTACTGCTGCCATTGCGGATAGCGTTCGACATTCGTCCGGTAATCGTAAAAAAGTTCGGTTTGAATATCGATCTGCCCAGGGCTGGATAAGAACGCGAACTCGTCGTGCCAGGCATCCGGATCGTAGCGCTCCGGGTGTGCCGTATGTCCGACATGGCGCAACCGGGTTGCGTCGAACGAAAGCAGATTCGCGCGGAGGGCGGTTTCGTGTCGTGACCGGTCGGCCCAGAAAGCCTTACGCGTATTCCACAGCGGCCCGAGTCCTTCCTCATGCGCAACCGCATTTTGCACGATGATTCCACGGATACGTTCGGGTTGAGCCTGAGCGATGCGGAACCCCACGGGGCCACCGTAATCCTGCACGAAAAGCGCAAAGCGATCGAGTTCGAGGCGATCGGCGAAGCGGGTGATCACTTCGGCGAGGCGATCGAACGTATAGACGAATTCGCCAGGCGGCAAAGCGGTGCTATAGCCAAATCCAGGGTAATCCGGGGCGATGAGCCGATAGCGATCGGCGAGCGGCGCAAAGAGCGTTTCATACATTCGCGACGACGAGGGAAACCCATGCAGCAGCAACAGAACAGGCGCGTCGCGCGGGCCCGCTTCGCGGTAAAAGATGTGGAGTCCGTCCACGTCGACGGTCGTATATCGGATGTTTGCGCGAGTCCAGTTCATTGCGTTCTCCCGGGTTCGATGCGTAAAGTCAGGACAGCGTACGATCACGATGCGTCAGATGAATCACTGCGGCGGCAGCGAATGCAACCAGTGTGACACCGGTCACGCCGAGCCAGCCGGTCAAAGCAAGCATCGGACCGGAGAGCGCAGCGCCGATGGCTCCGCCGATGAAGAATAGGCCAGTAAACAGGCCGTTGACGCGCCCGCGCGATTCGGGTGCGAGCAGATTGATTGCGCGGCGGCCCAATGCTTGATCCGCGATGACGCCGGCATCGAGCAGGAAGGCTGAGGCGGCGGCGAGCGCAATCGCAACCATGCGCGGCAGCGGTGCCGTGAGTGCCCATGCTGCCACGATCACGGCGACGATCGCAATCACATGAGCGCTCTGTTTGGCGTGCGTTGCATGGCCGCGGTCGGCCGCATACCCCGCAATCGGCGCGGCCACGGCGCCACCGGCACCGGCGAGTGCGAACACCGCGATTTGCGTCGCGCTGCAATGAACCGGTGCATGTGCGAGCACGACGGCGATGCTCGTCCAAAAGGCGTTGAAGCCGATCATCAAGAGACCTTGATAGAGCGCGTGCCGACGTAGCGTATCGACCGAGACGACAAGCCGGCCGAGCGATGCAATCAGCGCCCGATACGAAGGCTTTTGAGCCGGTAGGTGCGGCGGTAGGCGCGGTACGGCGAGGGCAGCGACAGTCGCGAGCAGCACGGCGTCCGCAATAAAAAAGCCGCGCCATCCAAACGCGCGGGTCGCGATGCTCGCCAGCGGGCGCGATAGCAAAATGCCGAGCATGAGTCCGCTCATGACGTTCCCGACCACCGCGCCGCGCGCTTGCGGCGGAGCCAGCGAGGCGGCTGCGGGCACGAGCATCTGAATGGCGCTTGCCGTGACGCCGATCGCGAACGACGCGGCGAGGAACACCACCGGCGTCGGGGCGAGCGCGGCCGTGCCGAGGCAGACGGCTTGCGCGGCGAGCGTCGCTCCGATCAGCGGACGATTCGGCAGCCGATCGACGAGCGGAACGAGTGCCACGAGCCCGACCGCATAACCGAACATCGTCAGCGCGGTCACGAGTGAACTCCACGCGCGCAGATGCAGCGACGCATCTAGCGCGCCGAGCATGACTTGCGACGCATAGAGCGGCAATACGGCCACGCCCACCAACATGGCGAACAGCAGGATCGGAACGTCCTCGCGATGGGCGGTGGGCGTGGGGGGCGATGTGGCGGCTTGCGAGCAAAGTTCCATGCGAACACTCCTTGTAGGTCAAGCACGATGCACGATTGAGATGCGCATCGATGCTACCCTCTCGCATTACGCGTGTAATTGGTATCAGAGTAGAGACATAATCCACAATATCGGGAGAGTGGCATGCAGTCGCTGCGGGAACTGGAGACCTTCGTCGCGATCGCGGAAGAAGGCAGTCTGACCGGTGCAGCTCGGCGGCTCGGGCGATCGCTGCAGGCCGTCAGCCGGGGCTTGCAAACGCTCGAGGGCGAGATGGGCGCGACGCTCGTCCTGCGCACGACGCGTACGTCGCGACTGAGCGCTGCCGGCGAGCGGTTCTATGCGCGAGTCAAAGTCATCCTCGCCGATCTGGAGATCGCGCAAACGGAGTTGGCCGAGGATGCGCAGCGGTTGACCGGGCGGTTGCGCGTGAATGCACCGACGTTGTTCGGGCCGCATTTCGTGGTGCCGCTCGTCTCCGAATTCCTGCAGCGGCACCCGGATCTGCATGCGTCGGTCACCCTCGACGACGAGTTCAGCGATCCTGCCGCGAGCGGTGCCGATCTCACCGTGCGTATCGGCGCGACGCCCGATTCGCGTCTGGTCGCACGCAAGCTCGCCGACGTTCGCCGGGTGGCGTTCGCATCCGTCTCCTACCTCGCGGCGCACGGCTATCCGCAAACGCCGGACGAATTGATATCGCACCCTTGTATCGTGCGTACCGGTGTGCCGAACCCCAATCGTTGGCAGTTCACCGCGCGCACGGGCGAGGCGGTATCGGTCAACGTGGCGGGGCGCTTCGAAAGCGATCAGGTCGCCGCGGTCAATGCCGCGGTGTTGGGGGGATTGGGAATCGGCTTGGCCGCGTTCTGGCAAATTCGCGGGGCGCTCGAAGCGGGCCGCGTGAATATTGTGCTGCCCGAGTTTGAACCGGCGCCGCTGCCGTTGTTCGCGCTGTGGTTGCGTACTCGCAAGATGCCGGCCCGCACGCGGCTGTTGATCGATTTTATGGCGGCAAGGCTTGCTGGCGAAAAGCTCTAGAACAGGCCGAAGTGCGATGTTGGCCAGACGATCGATATGCCGCCGCGCTGGCCGATCGAGCCGAGGGACGGCAGCCGACGCATCGAGCTCGATCGGCGTAGAATGCGCGACGTTGCAAGTCGCATGGCAGGCATGCTGTGCATGCCACACGTGCCACACGTGCCGCAGGTCCCGCAGGTGCACGTGGGTGCCGTTAAACGAAGAGGAGTCGCCGCGCATCATGACCGAATCGTCTGCATCGATTCGATTGCCCGAGTCTTCGTCTTATGAACCCGCGCACGACGCCGCGGCTTTCGATGCGCTGTATGAGTTTGTCGCTGCCCACGAGCGGTTGTTCGTGCTGACGGGCGCGGGCGTGAGCGTCGGATCGGGCATTCCGGGCTACCGCGATTTGAACGGCGATTGGATGCGCGCGCAACCGATCCAATGGCAGGCGTTTCGCGATTCCGAGCAGGCGCGACGCCGCTACTGGGCTCGCAGCATGGTCGGTTGGCCGATGGTCGCCCAAGCGCAGCCGAATACGGCGCACCTCGCGTTGGCCCAGCTGGGGCAGGCTGGCCGCATCGGTCGTCTCGTCACCCAGAACGTCGATGGGCTTCATCAACGCGCGGGCAGTGCCGGCGTCATCGAGTTGCACGGCAGCATCGGCGACGTACTTTGCCTTGCGTGCGGTAGCCGCCACGCGCGCGCCGCGATTCAGACGATACTGCTGCGCGACAATCCGGCCCTCGCCGATGTCGATGCGGCAGCCTCGGCCGACGGCGATGCGCATGTGGAGTGGGAGGCACTCGACGTCTTTCGCGTGCCCGCGTGTCCGCACTGCGGCGGCATGCTGAAGCCCGACGTCGTCTTCTTTGGCGAGAACGTGCCGCGCGAGCGGGTGGCCGCGGCGAGCGAAGCGCTCGAAACAGCGGATGCGATGCTCGTGGTGGGTTCGTCGCTGATGGTGTTTTCCGGCTATCGCTTTTGTTTATGGGCACATCAGGCTGGCATGCCGATTGCCGCGATCAATATCGGGGTGAC
>NZ_JBQCDN010000394.1:0-11997 GCF_051961175.1 Trinickia sp.
CGCGCCCACCACATTCGACATCGTGCTGCGTGCGCAACCCGTCGTGCCGTTGCCGTTCTTCGTCGACAGGTTGAAGCCGCCCATGAAGCCGCCCCACGTGATGCTCTTCGCGTTGAGCAGATCGCCGATGTTCTTGCCCGTCATGAGGGCTTGGTCGGTCGTGCTCGAGCACAGATCGGCGCCCGGATCGACGTCGTTGATCATCGTCAAGCCGCCTTGGCCGTCGGCCGTGTAATACGAGCTGCGCGACGATTTGACGATCTGCATGCCGTTCGTCTGGCCGGAAATCGCTTCGAGTGCGCCGGGCGTGGACGGGCCGTACGTGTCCGTATACGCGTTATCGCTCATCGCGAAGTTTTGCGCGTAGTTCCACATTGCCGTCACGGTATTGCCGTCGAAGTAGCCCATGACCTGGCCGGTCGTGCCGAATGCGCCCGCGCCGCCGCTCGTGCCGTTACCCGTGAACTTCGGGAAGAGATCCATCAGGCCGTTGTCGGACGCTTGCTCTTCGGCCGTGTAAGCGTGGTTCTGGTCGGCCGTTGCGGCTTGTGTGCGATCGAGACGGAACGGGTTCGTCGCGCCCGTGCCGTTCGTGGCATTCGTCGAATTCACGTTGGCCGTCAGCAGCGTGCCCGAGAGGCCGTTGACCGCCGGCGTGCCCGCGACAGCTGTGAAAGACGGTTCGCCCGCGGGGTTCGTCGCGTTCGGATACGTCGCGAAGTAGTGGTCGAACGAGACGTTTTCGCCGTAGATCACCACGACGTGCTTGATCGGCGTCGCGGTCGGGGTGAGGTTTTGAAGGCTGAGCGCGGCGGTAGCCGACGGGTTGTCGAAGTGGCTGCTGCTGCCGCATGCGGCCAGTACGGCGAGCGACGCGACAGCCACTGCGACGGGGAGAAGCTTACGGCGAAACATGGGGACGCACTCCTGGTTTGTCGCCGCCGCAAGCCCCCTGGCGAGATGTCGTCATTCGATCCTGAGAGAATGACAGCGAAGGGCATGCGGTGAACGATGGCTATTTTTTGGAAGAACGTCGCATTGGACCATGTACATGTTAAGTATCCGAGACACCTGGCTTTCAACTCTATTGCTCTTGCTTTCGGCTTCGTTTGAGTTTGCCGGCATATGAGCAGTGCCCCGCGAGCCGGGAAATGCGGCGGCTGGGGCTACGGTATGATGTGCGCGTCATCGGCGCGGGCGTGCCGAATAGGTTGGATGAAGGTGAGAGTGATGAAGCTTTTCGAGGCACTGGGGTTCCGCTGGGATCGTGCTGTTATTCCCAGCCATATGGCGACGCACTCGATCGAGCGGGTCTGTTTTCGCTTCCACAAGATGCTCCCGGAATTCGTGTGGGACGCAGGCGTGCTGGAGGGCAATCCATTCACGTTTCCTGAAGTCAAAACGCTGCTGGACGGCATTACGGTAGGAGGCCGGAAGATCTCGGATCAGGAACAGATCCTGAACTTGGTGGAGAGCTCGAAATACTTACTCAAGCTGGTCAGGGGCGGGCAGTTTTCTCTGGATAAGGCCACGTTCACTCACCTGCACTCGCTCGTGGCCCGCAATGAGGCGCTGGAGTGGGGGCATTTCCGGGGTGAAGGCGACGAGTGGAACTACACCCCCGACGTGGGCTTGGGCGAGCATGGGCGCCACACGCCGCTGCCGACGATCAAGGGCGGCGCGAATTTGGACGATGCGTTCCGGCTGGGTGTGGATGCGCTCAATCTTGATGTGCCGGACCCGTTCGAAAGAGGCGCGGCGTTCTTTCTCTTCGGCGCGCTACAGCAGTTCTTTTTCGATGGTAACAAGCGCACCTCGCGATTCATGATGAACGGGGTACTCATGTCGCATGGGATCGATGCAATCAGTATTTCGGCTGCAAAGGCGCAAGCGTTCAACGAAAAGATGATCCGTTTCTACCTCCACCGCGACGGCAGCGAGATGATGCAGTTCCTCGTGGATTGCCATCCCGAGGCCGGACAGATTCGCGTGCCGAATCCGCAGAGCTGATCTGCTTCATAAAAAAAGCCAGCCGGAGAAGCGCCGGCTGGCTCGATACTGCGTACTGCTTAGTTGTTGTCTCGTCGATTGCTCGAACGAACTTATTAGAACTTGTGGCGCAGGCCCAGTGCGACGAGCTCTTGCGAGTTCGTGCCGTTGTAGCCGTACGAGCCGATCGAGGCTTGTGCGGCTGCGCCGCCAGCCGTGTTGCCCTTCGCGTGTTGATACGCGCCAACGAGGTACACGTCGGTGCGCTTCGACAGGTTGTAGTCGGCGCCCAACGAAGCTTGATGGTACGTAGCCGACGAATCGCCGCTCGACTTCATGTACGTGTAGCCCACGCCAAGCAACAGAGCGGCCGTGGCTTGGTAGTTGAAGAAGCCGCTGCCCGAGTTGTACTTCTCGGTCGAGCCGAACGTCGAGAAGCCGTCCGGCTTGTACTGCGCGTTGCTGTAGCTCAGGCCCATCGTGAACGGACCAACCGTGTATTGGCCGGCGACGCGAGCGATGCCGATCGACTTCGCCGATTGGTAGCCGTCGTTGATGACGTCGCCATCGAACGGACCGTCCGACGTGCCACCCCAAGCCGAGCGACGGCCGGTTGCGGCCGACAGCGTGTTCGTGTTGTCGGCGCGGAAGTAGCCTGCGGCCACGGCGATCGGGCCATTGTTGTACGACGCTGCGAGCGACCACGTTTGGCCCGAGCCCGTCGAACCGGCCACACCGCCGAATGCGTACAACGCTTCGGCCTGGAAGCCGGCATAGTTAGGCGTAACGTACTTGATCGCGTTGCTCGTACGCGAGCTGTTGTCGTAGTTGTCGACATCGCCCGGCGTGGCGAACGTGCTACCGAAGTAGTTGTCGGCCGTGATGCCTTGGACCATATCGACCACCGGGTCATACTGGCGGCCGAGCGTCAACGTACCGAACTGCTGGCTGGTCAAACCGACGAAGGCTTGACGGCCGAATTCGCGCGAGCCTTGGCCCAGCGTGCCGTTTTGCGGATTGAAGCCGTTTTCCAATTGGAAGATCGCAGCCAGGCCACCGCCCAGATCTTCTTGACCCTTCAAGCCCCAGCGCGTGCCGGCCAAGTCGCCGCCGCTTGTATTGCCGAGCGCCCACAGGTTGTTGCTGCCCTCTGCGTGGTGCACGTACGTCAGCGAGTTATCGATCACGCCATACAGGGTGACGCTGCTCTGAGCTTGCGCTGCGCCGGCCGCGCCGAGCAAGGCGAGCGAGAGGGTTGACAAAGCGATTTTTTTCATCATTTCTCCACGCGAAGCGTTTATTAGACTGTTGCGGGGTGGAGAATAGCGCAATGTCCCTGAAAGGCTGAAAGGAAAAAAGAATACTGTCGCCAAAACGAAACAGCCTCGTTCGACTGGCTGCAGAAACCGCATATCAAATTATTGCTGCCTTTGAAATACTGAATTAGAAAAAGCGCAAAACTGCGGCGCCACGGCGCAAGTTTTCCCAGCATTCGGGCGCAAAGCACAGCGTTGATACCGGTAGCGGGCATTCCGAGGGCAAGGTGTAGAGCATGCTTTGCGGCATGGCGGTGCGGGATGCACTTGACAGCGACATCGTGCCCCGCAGCGGCGCAAAGCCGTAACTGGACAAAATCGACGAAATATGTCCTCGCGTATAGCGCGTTAATAGTCAGATCTATTTGTCTGTCTACGTAAATGGGCAACCATGCGGCGGCGCCCTCTGGCCGCCGCGTATTCGGCGCCGAGCAATAGGACCGCGGCGGAGAAGTACAACCACATCAATAAAACCGCGAGGGAGCCAGCAGCGCCGAATGCATTGGACAGCCCCGCATGGGCGAGATAGAGCGCGAACAGCTTCTTTCCCGCCGTGAACAGCAAAGCAGCAACGACGCCGCCCGTCAGTGCGTCGTGCCATGCGACGTGCGCGTCCGGCAGGAACTTGAGCAGCGCCGCGAACGCAAAGGCCAGCGCAATGATGCCCAGCGCCAATTGCAGGATGTCGCCGATGACGACGAAGGGCGTGCCGCCCAACAGCCACTCGCCGATATAGCTGACGACGGTGTCGAGCACGAGCGAGACGATCGCCAGGAACGCGACGCCCAGCACGAGGCCGAACGAAATCAAGCGCACTTTGACGAGGGCCATGACGGTCGAGACGCGTTGCGACGAATCGGCCGGCCAGACTATCGAAAGTGCCGTGTTCAACGAAGCGAATGTGGCCGACGCGCCGAGCGCGAGCGCGACGAATGATATGAAGGCTGCAAATCCGCCTGTGCCGCTGTGCGAGCGCGCATTCGCAACGATCATCTGAATCGCGGCGGCAGCTTCGTCGCCGATCAGCAGATGCGCGTCTTGAAAGATTTGCCCGCGTATCGCATTCGTGCCGAAGAACCAGCCCGCGACGGCGATCACCATGACGAGCATCGGCGCCAGCGAAAACGCCGAATAAAAGGCGATGCCGGCGGCCATCGTCGTGCAGCGGTCGTTACCGACATGTTGTACCGCATCGGCCGCGCAGGCGCCTTCGTTGCGCGCGGCGCGCGGCAGGTCACGCAGCGTAAATGAAGCCATCGATCGCCCCTCACTGACGCGTCCCCGATGCGCTTCGCCGTTGCAGGCAGCATGCCTGTTCGGGCGCGTTCGATCTGTCGCTATTCAACGGGTTCGCGGATCGGGGGGGACGGGCTGCGAGTAATGGTGTGCGGTGCGCATCCTATCGACGATCGGTTCGTAAAAGCCCGTAGATCGCGCCATCCGAGATTTCGCCGTCAATGATCCAGCGTTCGCGCAGCAGCCCCTCTCTGACGAAGCCCAGGCGTTCGAGGACGCGCGCCGATGCGGCGTTGCGCGGGTCGATCTCCGCTTCGATGCGATGCAATTGCAACAGATCAAACCCGCAATCGACGACGGCACGTGCCGCTTCGCTCATGTAGCCGTTACCCCAGAACGGGCGATGCAAACCGAAGCCGATTTCGGCGTGCCGGGAGGTGACATCGGCGTTGAAGAGACAGCAGGTGCCGATCATTTCCCGCGTCGCGGCGAGTTCGATGGCCCAGAACAAGTCGGTATCGGCGGCTGAACCCTGGATCCGGCGCGTCAGGTAATCGACGGCTTGCTCGATCCCCGTCATGACGGGAAAGGACCAATAGCGCATGAATTCGACATCCGAATACATCGCGAACATCGGGATGGCGTCTTCTGCTCGCGGCGGGCGCAGTGTCAGGCGTGCAGTGGATAGCGTGGAGGCGTCGCGTAGCGGCACGGGTATGCGGAAATACTGGGCAGGGCGTGTTGGGCAGTGTAGCTGTAAACACTGCGCAACGTTGGGCAATGAATCAATCGTCCCGGGGTTTGACCGGCAACGCCGTCTTATAGTGCACACGCCTTAGCGCAACCGACGTATTGATGTCTTTCACCGTATCGATTTTCGACAGCTTCTCTACGACGAATTTTTCCAGGCTGGCGATATCGGGCACGACCACCCGAAGCATGTAGTCGAAATCCCCTGTCATCAGGTAACACTCCATCACTTCTTCGAAGGTGGTGACCTCTTGCTCGAAGCTCTTCAGCAGCGGCGCGCGCTTTTTGTCGACTGCGACGGACACATACGCGCTGACGGAGAACCCCGCCTTCTCCTGATCGAGAAGCGTGACATGGCGGCTGATGATGCCGTCTTCTTCCAGTAGGCGTATGCGCCGATAAAACGGCGATAGCGATAGACCAAGCGATTCCGCGAGGTCGGCTGCCTTGACGTGGGCGTCTTGCTGCAACGCCTGAAGAATACGGACGTCGATCCGGTCGAGCTTCATTGACCCGTTTCCCTGAATTAAAAAGAAAGGAGACGTTGGCAAAAATTGCTAAGAAGCGTGAGTTTGTGCGCCGAGGTTAGCACATATCGCTTTTGCGGCGTCCATAGAATCGACTGCACGAACACACAGAATTGGAGACATCGCGTGAACATGCGAGTACCGGAACTCGGGCGGGAGATCGATCGCGAATACGAGTTGGGCGATCGTTATCTTCGGGAGAATGGGACCGTCTTTCTCACCGGGACGCAAGCGCTGGTGCGCATCCTGATCGAGCAGGCGCGACGCGACGCGCGCTCGGGCGTACGCTCGGCCGGGTTGGTTTCCGGCTATCGGGGGTCCCCGCTCGGGGGCCTGGATCAAGAGTTGTGGCGGCAGAAAAAGCTGCTGACTCAGATGGACATCCGCTTTGAACCGGGACTCAACGAGGACCTTGCGGCGACGATGAGCTGGGGCGCCCAACAACTCGATGCGTTTCCGGGAAAGCGCGTGGATGGCGTCTTCTCCATGTGGTACGGCAAAGGGCCGGGCGTCGATCGAACGGGCGACGTGTTTCGCAGCGCGAACGTATTGGGAACGTCGCGGCACGGCGGCGTATTGGCCGTGGCCGGCGACGATCATGCCGCACAGTCGTCGATATTCCCGCATCAAACCGACCACGTTTTTGAAGGCGCGATGATGCCTATCATCTTCCCTGCGTCGGTCGAGGAATACATCGAATTCGGTTTGGCCGGCTATGCGATGTCACGCTTCTCGGGGCTATGGGTCGCTTATAAGGCGATTACCGAGACCGTGGAGAGCGGCCGCTCGATGCGGGTGGGCGAGCGGGCAGCTCCGGTTGGCGGCTTCGTCGAACCGGCGGACATCCAGATTCCACACGGTCGTGGCTTCAATTACGACCCGAAGTTGCGGTGGCCCAGCGAACGGGCTGAGCTGGAGCGACGGCTCATCGAGGAGCGACTCCCGGCCGCGCTCGCGTTCGCCCGCGCCAATCCCTTTGATAAGGTGATCGTGCGCCCCCGCCATGCCAGAGTTGGCATCATCACAGTGGGTAAAGCCCACGGTGATCTGCTTGCCGCCCTTTCGAGGCTGGGACTGGACAGCGCGGAACTCGAGCGCCTTGGCATCGGTATCTACAAGGTGGGGATGACATGGCCGCTCGAGTGTCGCGGCGTGCGGGCGTTCGCGAATGGCATGTCCGCCTTGATGGTCGTCGAGGAAAAGCGCTCGTTCGTCGAACGTCAGATCACAGAAGCGCTGTACAACTTGAGCGCCGCGGAGCGGCCCGAAGTCTTTGGCAAGCAACTGCGCGACGGGCGCGTCCTGGTGCCGGCCACGCTCGAGCTGTCGCCGGTGCAATTGACGCAAGCCGTGACAAAGTTTCTGGCGTACGTCGGCATCGAACGCCCACCGGCCGCTCCCGAACTCCAAGCTCAAGCAACTCGAAAATCGATACCGATTCTTGGCGCCAAGGAAGCAACGCTGCTGACGCGCAAGCCGTTCTTTTGCGCAGGTTGCCCGCACAACACGTCGACCAAACTGCCCGATGGCTCTTACGCGGCGGCCGGTATCGGCTGCCACATCATGGCGCTTGGTGAAGGTGGTGCGACCGCTACGCTCTGTCAGATGGGTGGCGAAGGCATGCAGTGGGTCGGTATGTCGACTTTCACCGACATGCCACACATGTTCGTGAATCTCGGCGACGGGACGTATCAGCACTCGGGTAGTTTGGCGATTCGCCAAGCGGTCGCCGCCAGAGCGAACCTCACCTACAAAATCCTGTTTAACGACGCTGTCGCGATGACGGGCGGTCAGCCTACCGAAGGCGGACTGACGGTGCGGCGAGTGGTGGACCAGGTGCTCGCCGAAGGCGTTGCGAGTGTGAGCATCGTCACGGACGACATCGAGAAATACGCCACGTCCGACGCCGTGCCCGCGACCGTCACCGTGTTGCACCGGGACGAGCTGGATGGGCTGCAGCGCCGCTTGCGCGCAAGAAAGGGCGTTTCCGTCATTGTGTACGAGCAGACTTGTGCGGCCGAAAAGCGGCGTCGACGCAAGCGGGGAACGATGGCGACGCCACCGGCTCGTGTCGTCATCAATGCGGATGTCTGCGAAGGATGCGGAGACTGTTCCGTTCAATCGAACTGCATTGCGGTCGAACCGCTCGACACCGAGCTTGGGCGCAAGCGCGAGGTCAATCAGTCTTCATGCAATAAGGACATGTCGTGCACGAAAGGTTTCTGTCCGAGCTTCGTCACGGTGGAAGGCCTGCAGCCTCGCAAGCCCGATCGGAGTCGGATGGAAGCGATCGAAGCGGAGCTGCGTAACGGACTCGAACAACCGAGTGCCGTTCCCCCGGAAATCGAGCGTCACGCACGCATCGTCGTGACCGGCGTCGGCGGCACCGGGGTGGTGACGATTGGCGCGGTGCTGGCGATGGCGGCGCATCTCGAAGGGCGGGGGGCATCGACGCTCGACTTTACCGGCTTGGCCCAGAAGAACGGGGCGGTCTTGAGCCATGTGCAAATCGCCAGCAGCCGGGGCGAGATTACGGCGTCGCGGATCGAGTCGCGCAGCGCAAACGTTCTGATTGGCTGCGACGCAGTCGTCGCCGCTTCGAACGACGCACTGACGCGTGTGATGCATGCGTCGACGCACGCGGTGATCAACACGCACATCACGCCGACCGCCGATTTTGTGACGAACGGCGATCTTGCGCTGAGCGAAGCCGCTCATCAAAGCGTGATTAAAGCGGCAGTGGGGGAAGCCACATCGTCGTTCTGGAATTGCACTGCCGCAGCGGAAACTATTTTCGGCGATTCCATTGCGTCGAACATGATGATGGTGGGCTTTGCCTATCAGAAAGGCTTGATTCCTTTGTCGGAAGAGGCCATCGCGAGGGCGATCGAACTCAACGGCGCAGCGGTCGAGATGAACAAGCGTGCGTTCCTGTGGGGGCGGTTTATTGCGCGAGACGCGCATGCGGTCGACAAGCTCCTCTCCCTGCCGGCTTCGCAGCAAGAGCCGTTCGATCTCGATCGGTTCGTGCGGGCGCGCACGAAGGACTTGGTGGCCTATCAGAACCCTGCTTACGCTAAGCGCTATGAGCAGCTTGTCGACAAGGCGAAAGCGGCCGAGCGCCGCGTTCCGGGAACCTGCGGCGAGCTGACCGAGGCGGTTGCCAGAAGCTATTACAAGGTGCTCGCTTATAAGGACGAATACGAGGTGGCGCGCCTTCACACAGACGGAAGTTTCCGGCGCCGATTGGCCGAAACCTTCGAAGGGGACGGCAAGTTCACGTATCACATGGCGCCTCCGGTGCTCTCGCGCCGCGATGCGAAGACGGGGCGCCGGATCAAGCTGGCGTTCGGCGGTTGGTGGATGACGCCCGCCCTTCATGTCCTGAAGCACGGCAAAGCACTGCGCGGAACGGTAATCGACCCATTCGCTCGCCAGAGCGATCGAAAAGTGGAGCGCGCGCTGATTCGAGAGTTCGAAGACGACGTGGAACTCGCTCTATCGAACCTGTCGCCGCATAACCATCGGGCGGCCGTCGAGTTGGCCTCGCTTCCGATGTCCGTCCGCGGTTTCGGACCGATCAAGGAAGCCAACTACAAGGCTGTTCAACCGCTTCGCCACAAGTATCGAAACGCATTGCTGGACAGCTTGTGTCGCGCCTGAAGGCAAACCGCATCGATTCGAGGAGCAATCATGTTGATCAAGGATCAGCTTTTGTTGTAACCGGAGGCGGCTCGAGCGTGGGCGCAGAAACCGCCACTGAACACTGCACCCGGGTAGACAGTCTCCACCCTCCGGCCATTTCGACCTAGACTTGAACTGATTTGCTCGCCGGGGTCGGCGTTCGATGGCGCCACCTACGTGATGCAAACGCGTCATCCCCGAATGCAATCAGCGCGCGCACCCGCGTGTCCGCAGGACGGAGGTCAATGCCATGGCAGAGAACTGGAAGGTCGCCGGTACGTATTTCGAAAGCTGCAACTGTCAGGCGCCGTGCGCGTGCGTTTGTCTCGGCCCGCCGTCGGATGGCGACTGCGCGGTGCTGATCGGTTGGCACGTGGATCAAGGCGCGTTCGCCGGCGTGTCGCTGGACGGGCTCAACATCGCTCTTTTCGCGTATTCGCCGGGTCACATGCTGCAAAACAATTGGAGGGTGGCGCTCTATCTTGATGAACGCGGGACGCCACAGCAGCAAGAAGCATTGGGCAAAATATTCTCCGGTGAAGCCGGGGGGGCGCTTGCCGCGCTTACTCCGATGATAGGCGAGGTGATGGGCGTCAAATCAGTCGCGATCGAGTACCGGATCGACGGGAAGCGTCGCAGCCTTCGCATACCCCAAGTCGCGGATATCGAAATCGAGGCGTTGCCCGGTCAGGATGGCGGTGACGTCACCATCAACAATCATCCGCTGACCCCGGCCCCGGGATTTGCGGCGGTAATCGGTAAATCGAAGCGCTTCCGGTTCACCGACCACGGTTTTTTCCGAGAAATCTCAGACCGAAACGGGTTTTATTCGCCATTCGCCTACCATGGCTGAGCCCGGTATTCGAAGTGGGTTCATGGCGCGGCGGCTGCCGGCGCGGGATCGCGCGATCATATTGGCGGGAGTCGCGGCCGCCGCGACGCTCGCCTGGGCCTACCTGCTTTATCTGAGTTGGGGCATGCAGCACATGGAGGCGGGCGCCGACATGGCCGTCATGCCGCGCATGACGGATTGGGGCGTCGTCGATGTTCTGCTGGTGCTGGCGATGTGGGCCATCATGATGGCCGCCATGATGCTTCCATCGGTCATACCGATGACACTGAGTTTCGCGTTCCTGAGCCGTCAGCGGCGCGTGAAACGACTTCCGTATGCACATACGAGCGTATTTGTTCTTGGCTATCTGGCCGCGTGGTCCGGCTTCTGCCTTTTCGCGACCTTCGCGCAATGGGGCTTGCTCGAGGCCCGTCTCGTTACACCGATGATGGTGAGTGCGACCCCGCTGTTTGGGGGTACGCTGCTCGTCGTTGCCGGAATCTTCCAGCTGACACCTTTAAAGCACGCGTGCCTCAGCAAGTGTTCGTCCCCAATCCGTTTTCTTCTGACTGAGTGGCGTGACGGCACCCGTGGTGCCTTGATCATGGGGTTCCGCCACGGGACCTATTGCGTCGGCTGTTGCGGCGTACTCATGGCGCTGCTTTTCGTGTTTGGCGTCATGAGCGTGCTTTGGGTTGCCGCGCTGTCGATTTTCGCGATGCTCGAAAAAATGCTGCCGCAAGCGCGCTGGCTATCGTTGGGGAGCGGCCTGCTATTGGTTGGCTGGGGTGTCGTAGTTGCAACGACGGGGTGAGCGGCGGAGCGAACCGATTGGCAATCAAGGTCAACGCCGTCCGCTTTGATCGATCCGTTGGCGGTACGTAGGCCGCGCTAAAGCCCGCCTCACCCAATCGGGGCTTGAGCGCGCTGCTTATCGCTTCATGAGACGAAAGATGACCTGAGAGATGGCCTGGGTCGCGGGCTGCGGCATGAGCGCTCAGGCCCGGTTAGATGAGCCGCTGTCTCCAATACTGTGGCACGGAACAGTCGACGATCGACGACGCGCGCAACGTCGCATTCGGTGCGCATCCATAGGTCTTGGGGGCAATACGGAATACGGCTCCGATATCCCCGCGAGCCGTAGGCTCATGCTGCCCGGCCGCGCAGGGCCCGGCAGCATGAGGGGCGACGTTTTAGTCGCGATAGTGGCGGCGGTGGTGCCGGCCGCGATGACCACCGTGATAGTCGTTGGCGTAGGAGTTCGCGCGGGAGATATGGCCGCCGAGCGCCGAGCCGGCTCCGCCGCCGGCTGCCGCACCAATGATGCCGCCGGCGCGTCCACCCATCGCGTTGCCGGCCGCCGCGCCTGCGCCGCCGCCAAGCGCGCCGCCGACGATGGCGCCCGTGCGCTCGCGGCGATTCGATGTAATGGCGCCGCCTGCGCCGCCGCCGACCGCACCGCCGATGATCGAGCCGGTGCTGCCGCCTACTGCGCCGCCTACGGCGGCACCCGCTGCGCCACCGAGCGCGCCGCCAAGTGCGTTATTCAAGTCGCTGGCGAGCGCAGGCAGCGACGTCAATGCGGCCAAGGCCACCAAGGTTGCCGACACGGCGGTTCGGGCATTTTTCTTCAGCATTTCAGGGTCCTCTTGCCATTGTTGGA
>NZ_JBQCDN010000395.1:0-37756 GCF_051961175.1 Trinickia sp.
GGGAGGCCGTGTTGCCGCGTTGGCGAACTGTGTCGAATCGGTGAAACGCGCGCTGCCCGCTCGATTGGTTTACGGTGGAGCGTGACGGTAGCAGACAGCAACGCGGTGAATGCATTCGGATGACCGAACGCCTCGGCACGGTGCCGATCGAGCGGCCTCGCGAACGCAAAGCAGGATGAAGATTGTAGGCGAGTGTGCGCGTATATCCAAGCTAGGGCACACGCGTAGGAGGTTAGGCCACGTAGGTCGTGAAAAATAATTTAAAAGGGTTTAGGATGAATTCGAGCGAGGTCGTTTCGGTATAGCCACCAACTAGACGACATCGTCCGCAGACATAGGCGAGGAGGTAGCATGGATATTTACAGCAGCTTCGCGAACCGCTTCGAGAAAACCCGGGAGGAGGAGTTCTCGCTCGAAGAGTATCTCGCGCTCTGCAAAAACGATCCCGCCGCGTACGCGACGGCCAGCGAACGCATGTTGACGGCGATCGGGGAGCCGGAGCAAGTCGACACGCGGCATGACCCCCGCCTGTCGCGGATCTTCGCGAACAAGGTGATCAAGGTTTACCCCGCATTCCGGGAGTTTTACGGCATGGAGGACGTGATCGAGCAGGTGGTCGCGTACTTCCGTCATGCCGCGCAAGGGCTCGAAGAGAAAAAGCAAATTCTCTACTTGCTCGGGCCTGTCGGCGGCGGCAAGTCGTCGATTGCCGAACGGCTCAAGCAATTGATGGAGCGCGTGCCGTTTTATTCGCTCAAGGGCTCGCCGGTCAACGAATCGCCGCTCGGGCTCTTCGATTACGACGAAGACGGCCCGATCCTCGAAGAACAGTACGGCATTCCGCGGCGCTATCTGAAGAGCATCCTGAGCCCGTGGGCCGTCAAGCGTCTGCACGAATACAACGGCGACATCCGCAAGTTCCGCGTCGTGCGCCGCTATCCGTCCATCCTGCGGCAAATCGGCATCGCGAAGACTGAGCCGGGCGACGAGAACAATCAGGACATCTCTTCGCTCGTCGGTAAAGTCGACATCCGCAAGCTCGAACAGTATGCGCAGGACGACGCCGACGCCTACAGCTATTCGGGTGGCCTGTGCCTCGCGAATCAGGGCTTGCTCGAGTTCGTGGAAATGTTCAAGGCACCGATCAAGGTGCTGCACCCGCTGCTCACCGCGACGCAAGAAGGCAACTTCAAAGGTACCGAAGGGTTCGGCGCGATTCCGTTCGACGGCATCATCCTCGCCCACTCGAACGAATCGGAATGGAAGGCGTTCCGCAACAACCGCAACAACGAGGCCTTGCTCGACCGGATTTTTGTGGTCAAGGTGCCGTATTGCCTGCGGGTGTCGGAAGAAATCAAGATCTACGAGAAACTCATCCGCAACTCTTCGCTCGCGCAGGCTGTGTGTGCCCCGGGAACGTTGAAGATGATGGCGCAGTTCTCTGCGCTCACGCGCTTGCAGGAGCCGGAGAATTCAAACCTGTTCTCGAAGATGCAGGTGTATGACGGGGAGAACCTGAAAGACACCGATCCGAAGGCCAAGTCATATCAGGAGTATCGCGATTACGCCGGGGTCGACGAAGGCATGACCGGCGTGTCGACGCGGTTCGCCTTCAAGATTTTGTCGCGTGTATTCAACTTCGATACGAGCGAAGTGGCGGCCAACCCGGTCCACCTCATGTATGTGCTCGAGCAGCAGATCGAACGCGAACAGTTCCCGCCGGAGACGGAACAGAAGTATCTGTCTTTCGTGAAGGATCTGCTGGCTTCGCGCTACGCCGAATTCATCGGCAAGGAGATACAGACCGCTTACCTCGAATCGTATTCCGAGTACGGCCAGAACATTTTCGATCGCTACGTCACCTATGCCGATTTCTGGATACAGGATCAGGAGTTCCGCGATCACGACACAGGCGAGAGCTTCGATCGCGCGGCGCTGAACGCCGAACTCGAGAAGATCGAGAAGCCGGCGGGCATCAGCAACCCGAAAGATTTCCGCAACGAAATCGTGAACTTCGTGCTGCGCGCCCGGGCCGCCAATGGCGGCAAGAACCCGGCCTGGATCAGCTACGAAAAGCTGCGCGTCGTTATCGAAAAGAAGATGTTCTCGAACACGGAGGAATTGCTGCCCGTCATCTCGTTCAACGCCAAGGGTTCGGCTGAAGAGCAGCGCAAGCATGAAGATTTCGTCAATCGCATGGTCGCGAAGGGCTATACGCCGAAGCAGGTCCGGTTGCTGTGCGACTGGTATCTGCGCGTGCGCAAGTCGTCGTAACGGCGGTGGCGAACAGGTAATCGTCGTCATGGTAGTGGTAGGGATAGACGCGACGCGCTCGCGGGCGCCAAGCCCGCGAGCATCGACGTACGCTGTAAGCCCTAAGCGACGCGCGGTGCGTGGGCACGGTGCCCGCGCCAGGGCTGGTCGGGTCGCTTTCGGCAACTACAAGCGGGAGACTGGATGTGCTGCACCAAATCATCGACCGCAGGCTGGCTGGTAAGAACAAGAGCATCGCGAATCGCGAGCGCTTTTTGCGCTGCGTAAAAAATTACATTCGGCGCGCCGTGTCCGAGGCGGTGCGCGACCGCAGCATCAAGGACATCCAAAACACTCAGAGCATCACGATTCCTCGCAAGGACATCGCCGAGCCGCAGTTTCATCACGGCCCCGGCGGCCGGCGCGAACTTGTGCACCCCGGCAATGCGGATTACGTGCGCGGCGACAAGATCCCGCGCCCGAACGGTGGCGGCGGCGGTGGCGGAAGCCAGGCCAGCAACGAGGGAGAAGGGCAGGACGATTTCGTCTTCGAGCTGAGCCGGGACGAGTTCATGCAGTACTTCTTCGACGATCTCGAGCTGCCGCGCCTCGTCAAAACGCATTTGCTGGCCGTGCCTACTTGGAAGAATATCCGCGCGGGCTGGGCGGCCGAGGGCACGCCCAACAACATCGACGTGGTGCGTTCGCTGCGCAGCGCGCTGGGCCGGCGAATCGCACTCGGCGCCCCGCTCGTGAACCAATTGCGCGAACTCGAACGCCAATACGAGATGCTGCAGGGCGAGCCCGGCGATCACGTCGATGAATTGAAGCGGCTCGAGGAAGAGCTGCATCACTTGCGCGGCCGCATCTGGCGGATTCCGTTCATCGATCCGTTTGATCTGCGCTACATCAACCGCGTGAAGCAACCGCAGCCGTCGAGTCAAGCCGTCATGTTCTGCCTGATGGACGTATCGGGCTCGATGGACGAGCAGCGCAAGGATCTGGCCAAGCGCTTTTTCATTCTTCTGTATCTGTTCCTGAAGCGGAACTACGAAAAGATCGACGTCGTGTTCATCCGCCACCATACGCGGGCCGAAGAAGTGGACGAAGACACGTTCTTTCATTCGACGGAAAGCGGCGGGACGGTGGTATCGAGCGCGCTGGAACTCATGCGCAAGATCCAGAACGAGCGTTATTCGCCGAGTGAATGGAACATTTACGGCGCTCAGGCGTCAGACGGCGATAACTGGACCGACGATTCGCCGAAGTGCCGCCGTATCCTGCAGGACGACATCCTGACAAAGGTCAGATACTTCGCCTATATTCAAGTCGCGCCCGAAGAGCAAAATTTGTGGCTGGAGTACGCACAACTCGCCATGACGGAACCGCATCTGGCGATGAAGAAGGTGGATGCCGCAGCCGATATCTACCCCGTTTTCCGGGAGCTGTTTGAGAAGCAGGTGGCGGCGTCATGACAACTAAGCATTTACATAACGAGTCGCGCGGCTATGAGCCGGAGCGCCGCAGGAAGGGCGCGGATGAGCCGGGATCGCGCGTGAAGCCCAGCGCCAAGCCCGAGCCAGCCGACACCGAAAAAACGCCAGGCCAGACCGAAGCCGTTGCCCCCGTAGTGGCGCAAAGGGAACTCCGTATGAACGTCGCCGACCGCAGACCGTTGCCGTGGCCGTCCGATTGGACCTTCGAACTGATCGAAGAGTACGACACGCACATCGCACAAGTCGCCGAGCAGTACGAACTCGACGTCTATCCAATCCAACTCGAGCTCATCAGCGCCGAGCAGATGATGGATGCCTATGCGTCCGTCGGAATGCCCGTGAACTATCGGCACTGGTCCTTCGGCAAGCACTTCCTATCGACGGAAAAAAGCTACCGGCGTGGCCAGATGGGTCTTGCCTACGAAATCGTCATCAATTCGAATCCTTGCATCGCGTACCTGATGGAAGAGAACACGATGACGATGCAAGCGCTCGTCATCGCGCACGCGGCTTATGGCCACAACTCGTTCTTCAAGGGCAACTATCTGTTCCGGCTCTGGACCGATGCGCATGCCATCATCGATTACCTCGTGTACGGCAAGAACTACATCGCCGAATGCGAGGAGCGTTACGGCATGGATCGCGTGGAAGAGCTGCTCGACTCCTGCCATGCGCTGATGAATTACGGCGTGGATCGCTACAAGCGGCCACAGAAACTCTCGTTGGCCAAGGAAGCCGCGCTGCGCCGAGAGCGCGAAGCGTATCTGCAATCGCAGGTGAACGAGCTGTGGCGCACGCTGCCGTCTCATCAGACGCCGTTCGCCGAAGAGGAAGAGGAGCGCTTTCCGCCCGAGCCGCAAGAAAACCTGCTTTATTTTGCGGAAAAGAATGCGCCGCTGCTGGAGCCGTGGGAGCGCGAAGTGATCCGCATCGTGCGCAAGATCGGCCAGTATTTCTATCCGCAACGGCAAACGCAGGTGATGAACGAGGGCTGGGCAACGTTCTGGCACTACACGCTGCTCAATACGCTCTATCACCAGGGGCTGCTCGAAGACGGCTTCATGATGGAGTTCTTGCACTCGCACAGCAACGTCATCTATCAGCCGCCTGTTACGAAACCGTACTACAGCGGGATGAATCCCTATGCGCTCGGCTTTTCGATGATGAGCGACATCCGGCGCATCTGCGAGGCGCCGACCGAGGAAGATCGCCGCTGGTTCCCCGATATCGCGGGTTCGCCTTGGCTGCAAACGATGCACTATGCGATGCGCAACTTCAAGGACGAGAGCTTTATCGCGCAATATCTGTCGCCCCACCTGATTCGCGACATGCGCTTATTCTCGGTGCTCGATGACGATACGCGCGACGCGCTGGAAGTATCGGCCATCCACGACGACAGCGGATATCAACACGTGCGCCAGTCGCTGTCGCGCCAGTACGACATGCATCATCGGGAGCCGAACATTCAGGTTTGGTCGGTCAATACGCGCGGGGATCGCAGCCTCACACTGCGTCACTTCATGAGCGACAACCGGCACTTGGCCGGCGACAGCGACGAAGTGCTCAAGCACATGGCTCGGCTCTGGCAATTCGACGTTTATCTGGAAAGCGTCGATGAGAACGGTACGGTCAGGAAGCGCTACGACTGCCGTTATACGCCGCCGGCCTTAAGGCTGTAATACAGTGAGGGCGAGCGCGGCGAAATCGATCGCCGCCTCGCCATCGTCACCGCCACCGTCATCGGCCTTCGCGACACCACGCGCGCTGCAGCAGGGTGCGCACCTCGTCATCAGCGATCTCGCGGAAATCGTCATAGTGCTGGCCTACGCTGAAGAACAACGTAGGCTGAGCGATACAGACGAACGCATCGACGATATCGGCAAATTCGGTTTCGATCCCGATGGGCGCGACGGGTAGCGCTGCGACGATGCGTGCGGGTTGGCGAGCGCGCACGGACTCGATGGCGGCCTTCATCGTCGCACCGGTGGCCATGCCGTCGTCGATGAGCACCACGGTGCGTCCTTCCACGCGCACGGGCGCGCGATTTCCACGATAAAGCGCCTCGCGCCGAGTCAATTCCGCCCGTTCTTGCGCGAGCACTCCGTCGAATTGCGCCTGCGAAATGTGTACAGCACGCATCGTGTCGCGGTCGATGTGCAGCGCGCCACCCGAGGCAATCGCTCCCATCGCCAATTCCTTCTGCCCGGGCACGCCGATCTTTCGTACAGGCAGTACGTCGAGTTCCGCGCCGAGCGCCATCGCTACTTCGAACGCGACGGAAACGCCGCCGCGCGGAAGCGCCAACACGAGCGCGCTCGCATCGGCTTCGCCGCGCAAACGGTCGGCAAGCATGCGACCCGCTTCCTGCCGGTCCTTGAATAGGGCGTACATAACCGGTGCCTACGCGCTTTGATCGATCGATGACAGGCTGCATCGGGGCAACCGGCCAACGAACGTCACGATACGCTTTATTTTAGGACGAAGCGCGCCGCCTGGCATCGGCTCGGGGCCGCCGCGAAACGACGTTTGGGCGGAGGGCAACGACTGGCTTATGGCGCCCGGCTATCCGGGCCCCATTGCGCTTCACAATCGGCCGACCTGATGGCTCGACTACAGGGCGTCATGAAAGATGATGCCCACCGTATGACGGACGCCGGATCGCACGCGACTGACGCCGTGTCGCAGATTGACGCGATACGGGCCGCGCGTACCCTGCACGGGACGATGACTGACCGCGAAGGCAACGGCGTCGCCTTGCTCGAGTGGCACGACTTCGGCACGCGATTGCATGCGCGGACGTTGTTCGGTCAACACGAACTCGCCGCCGGTGAAGTCGCGGCCCGGCTGCGACAGCAAAATCGCGACTTGGATCGGGAAGACGTGCTCGCCGTAGAGATCCTGGTGCAGGCAGTTGTAGTCGTCTTGATGGTATTGAAGCATGAGCGGCGTGGGACGCCGCTGGCCGGCTGCGTGGCAGCGCTCGATGAAGGCTTCGTGCGTCTTCGGATAGCGCGTATCGGTCGCCATGACCTGATTCCAGCGGTTAGCGATCGGTACGAGGCGGGGATAGAGGGCCGAGCGCAGCGCGGCAATGAGCCCCGGAAGAGGGTAGGCGAAATATTGATACTCGCCTTGCCCGAAACCATGCCGGCTCATGACGACCCGGCTCCGGAAAAGCGATTCCGAATCATAAAGTGCCGCCAGGGCGCGGCATCCTGCCGGTTGAAGCAGTGCCGGAATGACGGCGCACCCGCGCGCATCGAGCGCCGCCTCGATGCCGTTCCAGTCGGTGGTGTCGAGTTTGGCGAGTACGGCGGCGACAGGATCGATGCGGGGGCTATCTTCGAGATCCTCAGTAGCCGCGTGATTTCGGCTGCGGGCAGGCATGCTCAAGCGTGCGCTCCGGGAAGTTACTGTGCATGCCCCGAGTCTGCCCCGCGGCGAGCGCGATGACGTTCCATATCTTGCGGTTTCATCCGATCGCGTGGCCCGCGTGCGTCAGGCTTTGTATCCGAACTCGCGCAACAGCGCCTTGCGCGCCGCGATGTCTGCTTCGCTCTCAATCCCGAGTGGGGAGAAGCCGTCCACCACACCGAGAATGCTTCGACCCTGCCCGGTTTCGGCTACCACGACTTCAACCGGATTGGCGGTAGCGCAAAAAATACGACATACCTCGGGCACGTCGCGAATCTTGGGCAGCACGTTGATCGGAAAGTAGCCTTGGCCCAGGAATACGACAAAGCTGTGGCCGGCGCCGATGGCCTCTGCGTTGGTGCATGCCAGTTCCGTCAAGCCCACATCGGTGCCCGAATGCCGCACGAGGCGCTTGCCCGACGCTTCGCAAAACGCCAGACCGAATGCGATGCCCGGTACCGCTTCGAACAACGCTTCGTGGATGTCTTCGACGGATTTGATGAAATGGGTTTGACCCAGGATGAGATTGAGATTGTCCGGGTTCGAGAGGGGCACAGTCAGCAGCTGAAGCATGGCGACCTCGCAATGGCAGAGCCCGAACAGGGCTCGATTCAGTTCATTCTAGGCCGTGGAACGGAACGAGGAGCCGGTTTCGCACTGTCGACCCGGTACCGGCGGTGCAGGCGCCCGGTTCAAAAGGCGCGTTTCCGATCGGCATCTGGATCTCAGCTCACCTGCGCGGGAACGGTATCCGGTCGCGTCAGCGCGGAACGGACAGACGACTGCGCAAGAATGATCTCGCGTGCCGCGGCCCATGCTTCTTTTGCCGCATTCGATCGGCTCGATACCTGGACCGAAAGCGTGGCCCCGTCGAGCAGCATCACCAGAACAGGTGCCAAGGCATGCGCGTCACGCACGGCCATCATCTCAGCCAAGATGCGTTCGATCCGCTGTGTCAACGCGGCTTTTTGATCCGCGGCTGCGGTATGGATCGGGTACCCCTTCGAAGGAAACTCGGCGGCCGCATGAGCGAACATGCACCCGGTGAAGGTTTCCGCGTTGAACCACTCGTGATGCCATTCGAATACCTTTCGCATACGCTCCAGCGGCACGTGTTCTCGCGCCACCGCCTCTTCCAGCGAGGCTGCACACGCCTGCGCACGCTGATGCAGCACCTCGACAATCAGATCCGTCTTCAAAGGAAAATGACGATACATCGTAGTTTTCGTGACATGAGCCTCTGCGATCACCCAATCGATCCCTACGCTGTGATATCCATAGAGACCGAATAGACGAGTAGCAGCATTCACGATCTGCTTGCGCTTTTCAGACATGTTGGTATGACGAATTTGAAATGACCTGCATTATCGCCGCAATGATTGATGCGTCAATAGATCCAGTGATTGTATTGGAATATTTGAGCGCCTTGGTTTTCTGTAAACCCTCGCCCTATCGGAGTGGCACGGAATGTAATAATAATTTGGTCAATTTGGATACTGTCATGTTTGACAGGGTCGACGTTATAAATGAACAAAAAATATGCAACCGTTCGCTTGCGGCGATTGAAGCTTCCTGCATGACTTTCCTAAATGGAATATCAGAGGGTAGCGCGGTCACCGCGATGGGAGTGTGATAATGCAAATCCGGTCTCGCAGCAGAGCCCGGATCACGGGCCGGGGTGACGCAGCCAAAGAGAACGCGAAACTGTATCGCGTGACTGCGCCGATCCTGAAGTCGCCGACATTGACGAGCCGGGCGCAGGCGATGGAGCGGCAGGGCGCGCCGGCAGAGACATTCGCCAAACAGCGGGATGAAAAACGGTAAGGGGACTTGCTTCCAAGCCGGTTCAGTTCGATGCGTGCGTCCGCTCGGAGCCTCGATACAGATGCGGGGCGACGCCTACTACGCGCTTGAACATGCTCGAAAATGCGGTGGGGCTGCTGTAGCCGAGATCAAAGGCAACGCGCGTGATCGAATGGCCCTGCGCAAAACGGGCGATGGCGCTCAACAGGCACGCCTGCTCGCGCCAAGCGCCAAAACTGACGCCCAGTTGCGCTCGGAAAAGTCGGGTAAAAGTACGGCGACTGAGTCCAGCGCGGTTTGCGGCTTCATCCACACCGAAGGCCACAGACGGCGCAGCGAGGATGGCTCGGCAAAGCGCGGCCAAACGAGGTTCATCCGGTAACGGCGCATTCAGCGCCAAGGGTTGCATCGCGGCGATTTCGTCGACGAGCAAAGCCATGATTCGTGCCGAACGTGTCCCGGGAGCGTATAGCGCAGGTTGCTGCACCGCTTCGGACATCAGATCTCGGAGCAGGGGGGACGTGCCGAGTACATGACAGTGATGCCGCAACTGATTGGCCTGATCCCCGTGCGCGTGCACGAAGGCGTTGAGCATCCGCACCTGGCCACTCATGTGCATTTCGTGTGGCGCATTCGCGGGCAGCCAAACCGCACATTGTGGCGGAACGATCCAATTTCCCTGGGGCGTCACCACGGTGATGGCGCCTTCGGCTGCGTAGGCGAACTGGCCGCGTGCATGCGTGTGGTCCGGATAGACGAAGCCCGAAGGAAAGAGGCGTTCTGTTGCTATGACGTCCCGGGGGACTTCCTGGTAGCTCGCGAGTATGGCGGGTGGCATGGCCCGAACGATGGTGAGATTGGCCTGACGGTGAGGGCGGAACAACGCGTGGAAATTTACCATGTTGTGCTCCGCAATTCCTTTATCCGAATACCTTACAGGTGATTTCTTCGAAGAGGCGTCGATGGCATCGAACAACGAGAAAATGCTCGCCCGGTACAACCAATGGGCGAACGAGGTCATTTTTAAGGCAGTGGCAGATCTGCCGGAGGCGGAAATCGTTGCGCCTCAGCAGAGCATTTTAGGTAGCCTCATGCGCACCCTGGGGCATAGCTATGCCGTTGGCGCGATTTTCCAGGCGCATCTCGAGCGGCGTGCCCACGGGTTTACCGTCCGCCAAGTCCCGGATGCGACGACATTCGACGCGTTGTATGACATGCAACGCGATCTCGATGCATGGTACGTGGCCTGGATTGATGATGTGGGCGACAGTCAGCTCGATGAGCGCATTCGGTTCCGGTTCCTGGACGGCAGCGAAGGGGAGATGGCGCGGAATGAAATGTTTTTCCACGTCGTCAATCATTACACGTACCACCGCGGGTTCGCGGTCGAGGCGTTGCATAGGATGTCGGTGGCAGTCCCGAAAATGGACCTTACGGTTTATCTCTGCGACCACGCCCGAAAGTGACGCGGGAGGCTAAGGCGTGCGTTCGTTGATCGCCTGGAATGCGAGCATCACTCGTCAACGAATCGGCTGCCGAACATCGGAGCCACCGGCTCCCATGAGGGGACTTTGGGAGGAAGCGTGAAAAAGCGCCTAGCCGATTTAAGGGCTAGGCGAAAACCGCCGGTGACCGGCGGCGGAGGTCTCGATGCGAACACGGCTTGCTTTCGCTACGAACAAGCAAGCCGGATTCCATGCGAAGCAGCGAGGATTTTGTGCGCCGACCGGCGTGGCAATTCGGACGCCGCCGGACGGCTTTGGGGACAGCGAATTACTTGCCGAAGTACAGCGACTTCAAGTCATCGGCTTGCGCCGGGGCACCCGAGGCTGACGAGCCGGTGTGCACGCCACCGAAACCTTCATTGTTGCCGTTTTGCGCATTGACGCGTGCTTGGGCGGCTTGAGCGTCTTCCGGGTAGTTCGGGTCGTTGCTCGAGTTGACGCGGCCGCCGGCTTGTTCGAATTGAACGAGATCAGCCTTCACTTGGGCTCGGGTTACCGGGGCGCTGGACTGAGCGAACGACGCCACGGGAGCGGCAAAGGCGGCGGCGATGACTACGGCTTGAATGAGCGATTTCATGATGACTACCTCCGAAGTTGATTGTGGTACTGCTCGTTTGCATCGGGTTCGTCGCTGTGTGTTGCGTGACCCGATGACGGCAGTCTAGCGATCGGAGGGTCTAGGGTTAACGCCTAGTTCGATAAATCATCGTTGCCGTTTTGTTCATAATCGACCGCAGCGGTGACTGAGGAGTGAGCGGGCGATCGATTCGCGGTGCCGATCTTCGCGTCGGCAGGTCGTGTGGTGAATCTGCGTAAAAAGGTAGCTCGGCCAACGGGGCGTACCGAAGCGTCTGCAGAACGTTTTGTGATTTGACATAACATGAATTATCAACGGAACGGGTGTTACGGCTTTTTAGTAATGTCCGCTTCTGGCTACTTAGAAATGTCCGCTTACGAGCAGCGTAAGCTATCCGGCCGCCGTGTTCCCGGTGCTGGAGGCTTCGATGGCTGCGACACGAGTCGATCACGTTGAAACCAGACGAGGCTGAGCCCCGTGCAATGAAGGACTCAGCCCTTGAGCGGCTATTAATGAAAGGTAACTCGAACGAAAGCGCAAGAATCGGTTCGCTGCAATGGCCCAGGTCACCACTATCCGAGTTCTCAATCTTCCCAAGCAGCCCAGCGACGGCGCAGCGAAACGAAATCGCATAACGACGGCAAGCGCTCCGCTTTTCGTTCAATCGGTTGGCCGGGCCGGTAAGCGTCAGTCGGTACCGCGCGGCAGCGTTTTCTTTGTCACTGAAACAGCGGACAATGCCCGCCAGCCTACCTACGACGAGAACAACGCTCGCAACCGAACGGACCCAGCCGAATGAGCATCGCATTGCCTGCACGACGCAGCGCTTTCCGCTTCATCGTCAAAAGCGCCGCGGCCATCGCGGCCCTCTGCGCCTTCGCATTACTCGTGTTCACGATCGCGGCCGAACTCAGCCTGCCCGCGCTCGATGGTTCGAAGCCCGTCGATGGCTTGCATGCCAACGTCGACATCGCGCGCGACGCGCAAGGCGTGCCCACGCTAACGGGTGCCACGCGCGAAGATGTCGCCTACGCGACCGGCTTCGTGCACGCCCAAGAACGGTTCTTCCAAATGGATTTGCTGAGACGGTCCGCGGCCGGTACCCTGGCGGCACTGCTTGGCCCTTCCCTGCTCGACGTCGATCGTCAGCGCCGCATCTACGCGTTCGAACATCTCGCCGACACCACTTTCTCCAAGCTCCCGGCATCCGACAAGACAATCCTTGAACGCTACACCGCAGGCGTCAACGCCGGCCTCTCGGCGCTTCGCGTGCGCCCCTTCGAATACCTCGTGCTAAGAACGAATCCGGTTCCCTGGCGCCCGCAAGACAGCTTGCTGGTCGTCTGGTCCATGTATTTCGAACTTCAGGATGCCCAACTGCACCGCGACTTCGCGCGCGGCTGGCTGCGCGAACATACCGATCCGGGCGCGCTGAAAACCCTGCTGCCCGAATGCAGCGAATGGGATGCGCCGCTCGACGCGCCATCCATCCATTGCAATGAACAGACAGCTCAAGGAACAGCGCCGGATTGGTTCGGCGGCCCCTCGTCCCAATCGGTCACTCAAGCCGAAGTGCAAGTGCCATTCGGCACCCAAATCGGCAGCAATAATTGGGCGATATCGGGCAAACGGACGACGACCGGCAGCGCGATCGTCGCCAATGACATGCATTTGAGCCTGCGTCTCCCGAACATCTGGTATCGAGCCGCGCTCCAGTACCCGTCGCCGTCCGGCGCACAGCGGCGCATCGTCGGCGTGACGCTGCCAGGCGCACCCGTCATCGTCGCGGGCAGCAACGGCGCAGTCGCCTGGGGGTTCACCAACAGCTACGGCGATTACCTCGATCTCGTGAAGCTGGAACTTGACCCTCAGCATCCCGACCGGTACCGAACGCCTTCCGGTTGGGCACGGCTTCGATTCCGCGACGAATGGCTCGAAGTGAATGGCCGCGCCCCCTCGACGGTCCGCGTCGCCGAGTCGGATCTTGGTCCGGTATGGCAAGCTGGCGATCGATCGTACGCGGTCAAATGGATCGCTCAAGACGACGGTGCGGTCAACATGGGCCTGCTCCGCATGGAGGCGGCGGCCGACGTCCAGCAAGCGTTGGCGGTTGGCCAGTCGGCGGGGATCCCGGCGCAGAATCTCGTGGCAGGCGATACCGCGGGCAATATCGGTTGGACCATCGCCGGCGCGATGCCCAATCGCAACACTGGCTGGGGCGACACGTTCCCCTATTCGTCCACTCGCGCCAACCGGGGATGGGATTCGTTGCTGGCGCCACACGATCATCCCTCGGTGCTCAACCCGGAATCCGGCCAGTTATGGAGCTCCAATGCGCGCCAATTGGCCGGAGCCGCCTACGAGGCGATCGGCGACGGCGGCGCCGACCTGGGCGCGCGAGGGCGACAGATTCGCGACGATCTTGCCGCGCACCCCGTCTTGGATGAAGCGCAAAGCTATGCGCCTGCCCTCGACGATCGCGCGCTGTTCATGGCCCCCTGGCGGGATCGCGCGTTACACGCGTTAGACGAGACTGCGATCGCCGGTCACCCCGAACGCGCGAAGTTCCGAACATTGCTGCTCGAACGGTGGAACGGATGCGCCTGTGTCGATTCCGTGGCGTATCGCCTGAGTCGCGCCTTTCTGTACAGCTTGTACGGCGAGTTGTTCGGTGCGGCGGATCGACAAATGCATACGCTCGATTCTCACGCTGGTTTCGCCATCGCAACGCCGCGGTGGCCGGTCGTGCTTGCCCATCTTGTCGATCAACAACCGTCGAATTGGCTACCGAAGAATCGGCAGACCTGGCACGAGGTGGAACTCGCGGCCATCGACGATGCCATCGCCACGCTAACCGCGCATTCGGCCGCGCTGAAAGATGCCACCTGGGGCAGCCGAAATACGGCCCGTATCGCGCATCCCTTCGTCGCCGGAATGCCCTTTCTCGCGCACTGGCTTGCGGCGCCGGCGGACCCTCTACCGGGCGACGGCAACATGCCTCGTGTCGCGGCGCCCGCTTTCGGACAATCGGAAAGAATGGTCGTCTCCCCAGGGCATGAGGAGCGCGGCATCTTCGACATGCCGGGCGGACAGAGCGGACATCCTCTGAGCGCGTACTTTTTAGCGGGTCACGAAGCGTGGGTGCTCGGGCAGCAACCGCCGCTGCTGCCGGGGCCGCGTACGCACCTGCTTCGATTGACACCCGAGAGGAACTGACCAGCATGAATGGTGCTTGCTCGATGCAGGGAGAGGCAGCGCCGCTGCCATCCCCGTGAAAACGCATCAAAAGGAGTCACATCATGTCAAACAAGCACGCCCCCGATCAGCCGGGAAAGCAATCGCCACAGCCATCTTCCGAAGAGAACAAGAACAGCGGCGGCACATTCAAGACCGACGTCTCCGAAACGGATAGCGAAGGCACGACCGTACGCGAAGCCGAGGTGCGAGAGGACGATCTCACGGAAGTCGACCGCAACAAGGATCAGAAACACAGCTAGTTTCGATGCCCGTATCGGCGGCGCTAGAACAGCGCCGGCTTGTTCACCATCAGGAAGTACACGGCCAGCATGGCGACGAACGCCGGATAGCCGAGGTATTCCCAGGTGCGGGCATATCGCCAATAGGCCGGCGGCAACGTCAGATGTCCTCGTGCCGCCGATTCCGTCGCGATGCGGTGCATCTGGATCTGAATCCGGACAACGGGCAGCCAGCACATTCCGGCGATCGCATAGAGCGTGACCGACGCCATGACCCACGGCGTGTTCCATGCCCATCCGGCTGTGTGCGCGAGCCAGAGTCCCGACAGCGGTTGAAAGAGTACAGCCGGCGTCGTAAACCACCAGTCGGCGCGCACGACTAGTCGGGACACGGCGGCAATCACCGGGACTGAGCCCGTGCGGTTCGCGAAGAACAAATAGAAAGCGCTGCCGAAGCCGGTGCCGACGAGTAATACCGACGACAGGATATGCAGGGTCTTGACGAGCAAATAGGGGCTCATGCTCGGCGCTCCTCGTTAAATAGCAGAATAAGAATGGCAAGAATCGGCACGTTTTTCAGAATCGGGCCGAACGGTTCGATCAGAAACTCGGGGAGCGCCACGGCAATCAGCAGCGTGTAGAACAACATGAGCGCCATCTGGCTCAACCAGAGCACTCGCCCTGGCCGGATCAGCGTCGCGACACCGAAGCCGACGTCGAGTGCACACGCGCCGTATAGCGCCGTGTCGGCGGCGAGGCCCTGCAGCCCAAAGTGACTCAAACGAGCCAGGCTGGCGGCGCGCGGATAGGCCAGTGCGCTGACGAGCGCCGTAACGATCCAGACGATCGCCAGCGCAACGCGCAGCAGAACATTGCGCCATGCGGCGATGGCCTCGGCGCGTAGTGTGGGCGCCTCGCGCGCGTCGATAAAGGTTTCGATGCCGAGCGGCGCGCGGCCCAACGCATTCGCGAAAGGCTGTGCATCCGCGGTGTTCCCGCGCTGAAGCATGTGCCATGTGTCAGGCGTCAACATGGCACCCGGCACTCGAGCACACGCGACGGCCGCCCATCGCATCAACGTGGCGGGAATGCCGATCGTGAACGCCTTCGCCAGCCCCATCGACTCGCGATAGATGCGCAGCATGTCGCGATACGTGGTTTCCGTGGCACCGGCTGCTTCAATACAAGCGGAGCCGGCAAATCCGGCATTGGAATCGAGCATGCGTGCCACGAGGTCGCACAGATCGTCGATATGAACGGGCCGCAAACGCTGACGTCCGCCCGCAGGCAAAACGTGAATGGGCAGGCTCGCCAGTGTACGGAACATGCGTGCAGACGTCCCTGCCGTGCCGTAGACCAAGGCTGGCCGGATCACCCGCGCCCCGGTGCATTGCGCCAAGACGAAATCGTCGGCTTCGCATTTACTCGCAAAGTACGGCGTCTCCCGCGACTGCGCACCCAATGCCGAAATCTGAATGATGTGCCGGATTCCCTTCATGGCACAGGCGGTGAACAGCGCGATCGGCGCTTCCGCGTGAATGCGTTCGAACGTTTGTTCTCCACGCTCGGTAATGATGCCCACCGCGTTGACGACCGCATCCACTTCACGCAGCTTGTCGAGCCAAAGCTCGGGGGTTCGATCCACCGTATAGTCGACGGCAATATCCGAGGCACGCTCCGGCCGACGGATACCCCGCACGACAGTATGGCCGTCGCGCGCAAGGCGCATTGCAATCGACTCGCCGATGAACCCGCCTGCGCCACACACCAGTACTTTCATGTCCTGCTCCCCTCGATTCTATTTATTGCAGTTATTTCTGTAATGAGAGAAACATGCTAATCAAAAAAACGGGCTGATTCGCCCGTTGCGCTGCTTACGCTTTGGTTCGACGAACCGTGCGGCTGATCCGGGCCCCGATGCCCAGCGCTTTCATCAACGTATCGGGCTTCATACGCAGCATTTCGTCCGTCCAGGTGGTCAGTGTTTCCATAAATTCCATCGTTTCCTGAATCCGTTGCGCGCTTTCCTTGGGTTCCTGCGCCAGTTCCGGACTCATGAGGCAGTCGCGCAGCAGGGTCAAGGTCGGATCGATCTCACGCTGCCGCCGCCCCTCGACGATCAGCCGGAACAGTTCCCATATGTCCGTCGACGTTTGGAAATGATCGCGCCGATCTCCGATCGTATGCACAACGCGCACGAGCCGCCATGCTTGCAACTCCTTCAGACTATTGCTCACGTTGGAGCGGGCGACCGCCAGCGTTTCCGCGATTTCGTCGGCCGCCATCGGCTTGCCAGCGAGAAACAGCAGCGCATGAATTTGGGCCACCGTGCGGTTGACGCCCCAGCGGGATCCCATTTCTCCCCAGTGGAGAATGAATTTTTCGGAGACAGGCGTGAGTTCCATGAGAGGAATATAGGAGTTTCTGAAATTTCAGTCAAGACAGAAATTTCAGAAACTCGTCGCAAAGGAGCATGCTTTCCGGGCCCCGCACGAATCCTGCATGAAGGCCGAACGCGCTCACGCCCGCCGCGGCAGCCCCAAAATGCGGCCATGCCGCGAATCAGTCTGCACCAACAACGCCTCGTAGACGTTGATGTAATCGCGCGCCATGCGTGCACTCGTAAAGCGTGCATCGAAAACATTTCTACATTTGCGCCGGTCGATCGTATCAAGCCGCGAAACGGCCTCGGTCGCGGCGTCGGCGCTGTCCACCATGTACCCCGTCACGCCCTCTTCCAGCACTTCGGGCACCGCACCGTTGCGAAATGCGATGGTCGGTGTTCCGCAGGCCATCGCCTCGATCATCACCATCCCAAACGGTTCGGGCCATTGAACCGGAAACAGCAACGCTTGTGCTTTCGACAGCAATTCGACGCGCTCGGCGCCCCCCACCTCGCCCAGATAATCGACCACCTCGCGGTTCGCTTCGATCAACGGTGCGATCTGCTCGTTGAAATAGGCTTTCTCACCCGGATGTACCTTAGCGGCCATCTTCAATCGACACCCCGAACGCCGCGCGATTTCGATCGCAAGATCGGGGCGCTTTTCCGGCATCATCCTGCCGAGGAATAGTAAGTAATCCTCATGTTTTTCGCTGAATGAAAAGGCATCCGCCGGCAACCCGTGATGGATCGTAGCTTGCCAATTCGCCCCAGGAATCGGCTGCCGTTGGCTGGCTGAGATCGATACCAAAGGGGCGTCCGAAAATTCGCGCAGCAACGGCCCATGGTCGGCGGGCAACAATCGCCCGTGCATCGTCGTCACATGCGCACACGGCAAGCGGCGCGCAATCGGAAAATAAAGCGGATCAATATGAAAATGAACGACATCGAAACGCCCGGCTCGCTGGAGCACCGCTTCCACTTCACGCACGTGATGCGTCAGGGTGTCCCATACGCGGGCATCGCGCCACAGGCCGCGCTCGCAGATCGGCACGAGTTCAGCTGACGTCGTCGAATCGGCCGTCGCGAACAGCGTCACATGATGGCCGAGCGCCACGAGCGCTTCGGTCAGATAGTGGACGACGCGTTCCGTCGCGCCATACCCGTACGGCGGAACGGATTCATACAACGGTGCGACTTGCGCAATGCGCATCGATCGGCCTCCCACATCGGACGAATGCGCCGGCGTCGATCGACCCTGCATCGGGCGGCGCGGCGTCAGCGCTCACGCACGACGCGTGCCCGCCGTGCGCATGGCCGGCGCGCCATATGACGGGCAAGACTGCCGTGACGCCCCTGGTGGAAATGGCACCCAACGTCTCGCGAGGGCCCGTGGCACCTCGATGCACCAATGTGGCCCGTGCGCTGTTAATATGCCCGCACGCCAATCCCACATCCGCCACCATGACGCGAACGTTCGATCATCGGAATCTGGCCATGCTCTTGCTGCAAGCGCGCGAGGCATTGATGGGCGTGTTTCGGCCGATCTTGAAAGACTATTCCTTGACGGAGCAGCAGTGGCGAATTCTGCGCACCCTCGACGAAGCGCCGTGCAACGAGCTCGAAGCGGGACAGATTGCAAAGCAATCGTGCATTCTGAGCCCCAGCTTGACGGGCGTGCTGGACCGCATGGAGCGCGATGGGCTTATCTGCCGCGCGCGTCCTCCCGAGGACCAGCGTAAGTGGATCGTCGGGTTGACGACGAAAAGCCGCGCGATGATCGCGCAGATCCGGCCCCGCGTCGATATCGAGTACGCATTGCTCGAAGCGCGTCTGGGCCAGGCAGCGCTCGAAGACCTCTACCGCCAGCTCGACACGCTGATTGAAGCGGTGCCCGGCGATGCACCCGCGCCTTTTCTTTGGAAGGAAACCGGCTCGTGACTCACCTCGTATTCATTTGCGGTCATGCCGGTACGGGCAAGACGACAATCGCCAAGCGCCTCGTGGGCCCGCTTATGCGCGAGACCGGTGAGGCTTTTTGTCTGCTCGACAAGGACACGCTTTACGGACGCTATAGCGCCGCCGCGATGGGCGCGTTGACGGGCGATCCGAACGACCGCGACAGTCCCCTCTACCTTCAGCATCTGCGTGACCCGGAATACCAAGGGCTGCTCGATACCGCGCGCGAGAATTTGGAACTGGGCGTCGGCGTCATCGTGGTCGGGCCGCTTTCACGCGAGGTGCGTGAGCGCAAGCTGTTCGACCGGCAATGGCTCGGCGTGAACGCCGATGTGGCCATTCGTATCGTTTGGGTCTACACATCGGAGGAGACGGCGCGCGCACGTATCGTCGCCCGCCACAATCCCAACGACGCCTACAAGCTGGCCCACTGGGACGAATACAGGCAGCGCCGGTTTGCACCGAGCGGCACCGCGCGCGAAGGGCTGATCATGTTCGACAACACGGCACCGACGGCCGCCGAATTCGACGCCCTGCTGCGCAATGTCTTGAAACCTGTTGGAAATAGCTGAGCGAACGGACGAACTTACTGCGCATTGAAAGCAATGAAAGCGCATGGAGGTTCGCCACGCATGCGCTGGCGCATGCGTGGCTGCCCTCTTCTTAACGCGGCGTTCTCGAGGCGCTGCTCAGTGCCGCTTTATCTATTCGGGGCGCCCATGGCGGCGCCGTTCTCTCAGGTCGCCCTCGGTCCGGCGCGACGCCGGATAGGCATTCGTCTCCCCGCGGCCTTTGAGCCGCGGCGATGCTCAGGCTACGACCATCGAATCGAGGCTCGCGCCTTCGTACAACCGGCCGAAACGGTTATCGAGGAAGTCGTGCAGCGAAACCTGCTCCTGGCGCACGAAGCCGCTTTGCGGCAGCTTGCCTTCGCGGAACAAGTCCAGTACCGCGCACATCGCGCCGGCCGTCGTAATTTGAATCGCACTCATCGGCATCCCGCAGACCGTCTTCGCAAAAATCTTGCGTGTGAAGACGTCTTGCACGAGTTGGCCATCGCGCATGCCCGTGACAGTCACGAAGATCAGCACGACGTCTTGGGAGGTGGACGGCACGGCCCGGCGCATGATCGTCTTGAGCGTATCGCGGTCGGTCGCCAGGCGCAGATCCTCGAGCAGGAACTTCACGAGGTCGCGATGGCCGGGGTAGCGAACCGATTTGTAGTCGAGCGATTCGACGCGTCCCGACAGCGTTTCGCACAGCGTGCCCAAACCGCCCGATGTGTTGAACGCTTCGTACTCGGTGCCGTCGAGCGAAAAGTGCTCGAGCCCTTCCAGCGGCTGAACCCATTGCGTGCGCGCATCCCGGATCGCTTCGCACGGCTGGCAATACTCGTTGATGAGGCCGTCGACGCTCCATGTGAGGTTGTATTTCAGCGCGTTCGTCGGAAATTCCGGTAACGCGCCGACGCGCATCTTCACTTCACGGATTTCCGAGAAGCGATTGGCCAGTTCGTGTGCGGCAATCCCGATGAAGCCCGGTGCAAGACCGCACTGCGGCATGAACGCATGCGATGCGCCGTCGGCCAGCGAACGGATGGCATGCGTGGCGCGCACGTCTTCGGTCAAATCGAAGTAGTGCACGCCGGCCGCCTTGGCCGCCGCGGCGACGTTCACAGCGAGGTAGTACGGCAGCGCATTGACGAGCGCGTCGAAGCCTTGCACCGCAGCGCGAATCGCATTCGAATCGGCCGAATCCACCCGCTCGGTGGCGATGCCCTCGCGAGCCAGCTTCTCCAGTGCTTGATTGTCGCGATCGAATCCCACGACTTCGTAGTCGCCAGTCTCTCGCAGCATATGGGCGATGGTGTGCCCAATCAGCCCTGCACCGACGATGGCTACTTTCATGCGTTTCTCCTTCGTTTTCTGTTTCGAGTTGTTCGCGTATTAGCGCTTTTTTTGCGGTGCCGCGTTGAGCCTCGCGTCGCGTTCGAAACAGTGTAGAAAGGGACTAAAACGGAAAATAGACGCAAAGTGCTGCGTTTCGACGCGGGTTTTCGTCAAAACGTCGAAGCAGCACTACACTTCGTCAGAAACAAGCCGAAACGCGGCGCCAGGCTGAACCGCCGAGACGAAACTCAGGCCCCGAACGCGCTGCGGTCGACCTTGCGGGCGAGGATGATGGAGGTGGTGGTCCGCTCGACGCCTTCGAGCTGGCCGATCTGATCGAGCAGTTCGTTAAGCCGATCGGGCGAGGCCGCACGCAGCCACGCCACGTAGTCGTACTCGCCGCTGACGGCGCATAGCAACTGCACTTCGGGCATCTTTTCGAGCCGCTTGAGTGCGCTCGGGCCGAACTTCGGCGCCAGAATAATGCCGACATAGGCGTTGATGCTGGCATCGAGCACATCCTGGCCAAGCCGCACGCCGTAGCCGGCGATGACTTGCATTCGTTCGAGCCGTTCGATGCGGGCCAGCACTGTCGTGCGGGCTACGCCGAGTTGGCGAGCCAGATTCGCGACACTGTCTCGTGCATTCGCCTGCAACAGCGTCAGCAGGTTACGGTCGAGTTCGTCGAGTTGGTCGAGGCGCGGTGGTCTCATCGATTCGAGGAGGCTGGCGTGAACGAAAGGCTTGGATTATCGCCCACGCCGCGCTTTGTCGGCTTTTACGCGGACGTAGGCCAGTTCGAGCATAGCCGGTGCGCCGCCGCGCGCGAAGCGATTTTCGCAATCCGCCACGCGGGGCCTACGCGGCGTACAACAGACCCGTTTCAGATGTAAGCGTATGTCTCACTATACGGTGCGGCCACCGTTGGCTGGTTAAACTGTCGCCGGACCGATGAACATGCGACAAGCATGCAGGGTCCAATCAGCCGGTGCTATTGCGCCGGTTTGACTTCGTCCACACGACTGCAGGAGTTTCGATGAAACGAACATTCGTCATTCTCGCGTGCGCGCTCGCCACGAGCGGCGCGTTCGCGCAAGCATCGGTGCCGCAAGCGTCCTCGAGCATGGCGGCCAGCACGCCCGCTCAGGCTCATGCGGCCAAACGTGAAGCACATGTCGAAGAGCGCATCGCGTCTCTGCATTCGCAGCTGAAGATCACGGCGGCCCAGGAGCCGCAATGGAAAGCGTTCGCCGACGTCATGCGCAGCAATGCGCAGAACATGAGCCGGCTCTTCCAGCAACGTACGCAGGCAAGCCAAACGCAGTCGGCGCTCGACAACATGAAGCAATACGCCGAAATCGCTCAAGCGCACGCGGACGACATGAAGCAGCTCGTCGACGCCTTCGAGCCGCTCTACAACAGCTTCTCGCCGGAGCAAAAGAAGGTGGCCGATACGACGTTCCGACAAGTGAGCGATCACCATGGGCACGACCGACGCGGTGCCAAGCCGGCCGAACCTCCACAGCAGTAACCCGCTTCGCCCCCGGCCGCGGGCCGCTCTTGCCACCGGGTTGGGACGAGCCAGGCCGAACGGCCGGCAGCCGAACGAAAGACGTGCGCGTGGCGCGGTTTCCCGCTACGCTCACGCCTTTCTGACGTTTGCTTGGCTTCCCATGATCGAATTGAAAGACATCGACCTGCGCACCGATCCCGCAGCACAGCGATACGTGAAAGACGAAATCGTCACCGTCGAGTTCGCGCTGGCAAGCGGCGCGTTAATGAGCCTCGAAGGTGCGAACCGCTATGAGCCGGGCGATGCCCTGATCACCGGCACAGGCGGTGCACGCTGGGTGGTGGAGCGCACGCGCTTCGACGAGAAATATGTATCGGCCGATACCGGCCTTGCACACGGCGAAGCGGGCCGCTATCGGAATCGGCCGGCCGTCGTGCTGGCCAAGCGCATGGATGCGCCGTTTTCGATGGCACGGCGCGCCGCGGGCGACGTGTTGACCGGCATGGCCGGCGATTGGGTACTCCAATATGCGCCCGGCGATTATGGTGTCGTGCGCGCCGATCGATTCGCCCAGGTGTATCGAGCCGCTGAGCCGGGCTAACGGCCGAAAGCAATGCGGCCACTTCGCAACACCCGCCACACCTAGCCACACCTCATCGCACCCTACGCAAACTCATCGCCGAGTTCGATCGTCACCTCTCGCGGCACGGCTTGGCCTGCCGCATATTGCTCTTCCAGCGAACCCAGCGCCGCCTCGACATACGCTCGCAGCACCGCATAGCTGCGAGCCCGCGCACGCGTCGGCAACGCGCGATAGCGTGTCAAAGCCGGCGCCGCGACGCTCACCGTCAGCGTCATGCGGCGCGCGGTCGTGCCGAATCGCATCGCCACCCATTGCACGTCGAGGTACGGCGTGCCGTTCTCGCCCGCGCGCTCGGCAAACACCGTTTGCTCGGGGAACAGATCGCTGACGACCTGAGCAAGCGCTTCGATATCAGCGCTCGGGCATTCGAATCGGTAAAGTTCCATCGTGAGTGACGCTCAATGCTGTATCGATGCTGGGCCGATAGTGGATCAGGCGATGGGCGCACCGCCTCGCGCACGTCGCCTTGGAAACGCACGCGCGACACGCCCACGCCCCGTAAAGATCAATCTTCGTCCCGCCAGGCCGTGGAGCGGCGAATGACGAGTTCCCCCGGCAGCATCGCTTCGCGAGCCGGCTCGATCCCGCCCTCGATGCGCTCGTGCAAGAACTCCACGGCACGATAACCGATCGAGTAGGTGGGCTGGCGGATCGCCGTGACGCCGATCAATTCCGCCCATTCGGAATCGTCGATGACCATCAACGCCGCGCGTTCTTGCCACCGCGAGCCGTACCGGGCATGCAGATGCAGCGCGAGCGACAGCGCGACGGGCCCGTTGGCCGCGAAGTATGCCACACGCCGCCCGCCCCGCCCGGCCGCCGCTTCCAGGTGTGCGTCAAGCGCCTCGTGCGTCTGTGCAACGGCTTGCTCATCGCCCAGATCGAGGACGACCGTTTCACCCTGCAGCGGTGGCGCGCCGTCACTGCGCGTGCGCTGGGCTTGTTCGAGCGCCGCGTGAAACGCGGCCTCGCGCAGGCGCCGTGAACTGATGCGCTCGTACGGCTGCACGACGAAACGAATATCGTCGAATCCCTGGTCGAGCAGATGCCGCATGCCGAGCGCCACCGCCTCGCCGTTGTCGAGTCCGACCATATCGGCTGCGAGCCCTTCGATCGAACGGTCGACGAGCACGGCGGGCGTGCCACCCTCGCCCACCGGCCGCAGCATCTCTTCCTCCACGCCCAGCGCGTTGACGATGACCCCTTCGACGCGGTAGGTCGTCATCAATTGCAAATAGCGCCGTTCCATCTCCACTTCGTTGGCCGCGTTGCACACGAGCGGCATCAAACCGAGCGCGTGGCAGGCGGCTTCGACGCCGCGCAGCACGCCGACAGTGTACGGGTTCGTGATGTCGGCGACGAGCAGCCCGACCAGCCGATTGCGTCCGCGCTTCAGACCGCGCGCCATCTGATTCGGCCGGTAGTCGAGCCGCTTGATCGCCGCTTCAATGCGCAAGCGCAAGTCCGACGACAAGACATTCGTCTCGCCGTTCAGGTAACGCGACACGCTCGTTTTGCCAGTGCCGGCCTCGCGCGCGACGTCGCTGATCGTGGCGCGGCGAGCCATGCCCACGGGCACGATGCTCATTGTTCGGCGACGCGCGGCGCGCGCGTATCGAAAGAAGCGAGAATCAAGGGAGATCTCCTCGTCAAAGGCGAATACACGGCAGGGCCGCCGCTTCGCCGCATATAGACAAAAGCGCGCCGGGGCGCGCTTTGCCGATCGTTCGGTGGCGGCATCATAGCGCAGCACCGCACGCTGCACCACCCGTCCGGGGGCACAGCGCTCTGCCGCATCAATCAAACGGCCAGCACCTCGGGGTTCGCGATGTTGCGCGACAGGCGCCCGGCAAGCGCATCGATAAGGTTCCGGGCGGCGCAGGCCGCCATTGCATGGCGTGTCTCATGGGTGGCCGAACCGATATGCGGCAGGGCCACGACGTTGCGCATGGCCAGTAACGGAGAATCGGCCATCAACGGTTCGTGCTCGAACACGTCGAGGCCCGCGCCCGCGAGGGTGCCGTCGGCAAGCGCGGCGATCAGCGCGGCTTCGTCGACGATCGCCCCGCGCGAAGCGTTAATCAGGATCGCGCTGCGTTTCATCGAACGCAATTGCGCGGCGCCGATCATGTGCCGCGTTTGCGGCGTCAGCGGCACTTGCAGACACACGAAATCCGATTGCGCCAGCAGTTCGCTGAGCTCCACGCGCGTCGCACCGTACGTGCGTTCGGCCGTCTCGTTCGCATGCCGGTTCGTATACAGCACACGCATGCCAAAGCCGAGCGCCGCGCGCCGGGCGAGCGCCCCGCCAATGCGCCCCAGCCCGACAATCCCGATCGTCTTGCCGTGCACATCGACGCCATAGTGCTCCGGACCGATGCTCCCCTGCCATGCCCCCGCCTTGACCCACTCGGCGAGTTCGACGACACGCCGCGCCGTCGACAGCACCAGTGCGAACACCGTATCCGCCGTGGATTCCGTCAGGACGTCGGGCGTATGCGCGAGAACGATGCCGCGGCGGGTCAAATCGGCCAGATCGAAGTTGTCCACGCCCACGGAGATCGTCGAAATCGCCTTGAGCCGCGGCGCCCGGGCAATCATCTCCGGCGTGATCTTGACGCTTGCGCCGATTGCACCATCGGCATGGACAAGGGCATCGCCAAGGGCGACGCTGAATGCTTCGCGAGCCTGGCCGGGAGCGGGTTCGCATACGACGACTTGCGCATGCCGGCGCAAATCATCGAGCACGTCTTGCGGCAATGGCTTGTAGACGACGATCACGGGCTGCATTCGATTCACTTTCCCTGAGCGTGCGCACGCGCACCAAGCAGCGCCTCGCCGGCCGGCTGCGCTTTGACCGCGAGCGTCAGCAGAACCGCCGCCACGAGCGCGGCGCTCATGAAGGCATACGAAGCCGCCGGCGAACCCGTCGTGCCGTTCAGGTAACCGACGACATAAGAGCCGACGAACGAGCCGAGCGCGCCCATGCTGTTGATGAGCGCCATCGCCCCGCCGGCCACGTTTTTCGGCAGCAACTCGGGGACGATGGCGAAGAATGGCCCGTACGGCGCGTACATGGCGGCGCCCGCCACGACGAGCAACGCGTAGGACCACCAAAAGTGCGTCGAGCCGAGCGCATAGGACGCGGCGAACGCGGCGGCTCCGACCAGCAGGAACGGCCAGACGAAGGCCTTGCGGAGATCGAGTTTGTCGGAGGCCCAGGACGCGGCGAGCATGGCGATCGTGGCCATCAGATACGGCAGCGCCGAGAGCCAGCCCGTCGCGACCATGCCGAGGGTCGACCCGTTCTTCAGGATGGAAGGCAGCCACAGCACGAAGCCGTACACGCCGATGCTCCAGCAAAAATACTGCGCGCACAGCTTGATGACTGCGGGCGAACGGAAGGCTTCGGCGTAGTTGCGCACGGGTTTGATCGCCGCTTGCTCGGCAGCCAGCGTGGCCGCGAGCGCGTGCTTGTCGTGATCCGCGAGCCACGTCACGTCGCTCGGCTTGTCACGCGCCATGAACCACCAGCACACGGCCCAGACGATCGCCGGCGCCCCTTCCGCCACGAACATCTCGCGCCAGCCGAATGCGTGCACGAGATAACCGGAGACGACCGACATCCAGAGCACCGTGACCGGATTCCCGAGAATCAGGAATGTATTCGCGCGCGATCGCTCGGCTTTCGTGACCCAATTGCTGATGAAGATCAGCATCGCCGGCATGACGGCAGCCTCGACCACGCCGAGCAGGAACCGCAACGCGATCAACCCTGTGACACTGCTGACGAGCCCGGTCAGCGCCGCGCAGCCGCCCCAGAGGACGAGGCTCACGCAGACGAGCCGTCGCACGCTGCGTCGTTCCGCATAGATGGCACCGGGGATCTGGAAGAAAAAGTAGCCGAGAAAAAAGAGCGCGCCGATCAGCGACGACAGCGCCGGGCTGATGCCAAGATCCTTGTTGATACCGGCGGCCGCGGCGAATCCGAAATTCGCACGGTCCAGATAAGCGAGGCTATAGGTGATGAAGACGATCGGCATGATCGTCCACCACCGGCGAGGCGCAATCGTTGCGGGCATCGTTGTCTCCTCCATGTAGTGCATGGTTTGCATGTCGAATGGCCGCGCGATCCTACACGGTCATCGCTTCCATCCTGTCCAATTCCGCGCGTCCGGGCAGTCCCTCCGAATCGCCGATCACCTGAATCGCCAAAGCGCCGATGCGGTTGCCGCGCGCGACGGCGGTTCGCAAGTCGCGCCCTTCGAGCAACGCACTGACAACGCCAACGGCAAATCCATCGCCGGCGCCCACTGTATCGACGACATGCTCCACCGGCTGCGCCGCCACGTAGCCCGACTCGTCGGCCGTTTGGAAATAGGCCCCCTGCGCGCCCAGCTTGACCACCACGCCGCGGGCGCCCGCATCGAGGTAAAACCGGGCGATGTCTTCGGGCGTATCGTAGCCCGTCAGCGCCAAACCTTCACCGAGCCCGGGCAGGACCCAATCGGACAGCGCAGCCAGTGCATTGAGCGTTGCCGCCATCGCCTCGCGCGAGGGCCATAGCGTCGGACGCAGATTCGGGTCGAACGAAATCGTCTTGCCCGCGGCACGCATCGATTCGGCAAGCCGAAAAGCCAAATCCCGGGATGAGCCCGAGATCGCGGGTGCTACGCCCGTCAAGTGCAGATGACGCGCGGCGCTCACATACGCTTGATCGTAATCGTCGACCGACAGATGGCTCGCGGCCGATCCTTTGCGGAAATACTCGACGCTCGGATCGCGCCCGCCGGTTTCCTTCGACTTCAGCTGAAAGCCGGTCGGATAGCGGCTATCGACGCTGACGTGGCTCGCGTCGATCCGTTCGCTCGTCAGGGTATCGAGCACGTAACGCCCGAACGCGTCCGCGCCGACCCGGCTGATATAGCCCACGCCAAAGCCGAGCCGCGACAAACCAATCGCCACGTTCAGATCCGCGCCAGCGATGCGTTTCGTGAAATGGTCGACTGTGGCGAGCGGGCCCGGCTCGTCGGCGACGAATAGCGCCATGGCCTCACCGTAGGTCAAAACGTCGAGCGGGAAAGACATCAATGACTCCTTGCCTTGTTAACATCGAAACGCGCAACACGCTCGTCTTTCGTCACGAACGCGCGCCGGATTTATACCGAAGCCAGCCAGGCGACCGCACGGCGCGCATCGGCTTCCGGCGCCGCCTCGTCCAGCGGAAACTCGATGCCGCGCGGCGCGCGGCGCGGCAGCTTATGGAGGACGGCTTGGAACGCGGCATCGTCGCACGCGGGCGCGACCGGAAACCGTCTCTCCCCTTCGCCTTCGGACGATTTGCAGTGTACGTATTCGACGTGAGCCGCCAGGGCATCGGCCGCCTCGAGCGGCGCCTGCCCCGCCCACGCCCAATTGCCGATATCGAAGGTCATGCCGAGCGCATTGGCCTCGCCTTCCCGCTCGAGCGCCGCAAAGAGGGCGACGAACTGTGCAATCGTGCCGCCTCGTTCCCGTTGACCGTTTTCGACGACGAGCCGCGCCTGACGGCCGGCCCCCAGACGAGCAATCATGGCCGCGTACGCGTTCCCTGCAAACCCGCCCAACTGCAGCTTGACCCATCGCGCCCCCAGCACATCGGCCTCGGCAAACGCGAGGGCGAGCGCCGTCGAGTTAAGCGTGCCGTCGTCGCGATAGAGCTCGACCGGCGTCGAATAGACCGCCCACATACCACGCGCGGCCACGGCGACGCCGAGCGCATGCAGCGCCTCGAAGGAGGCCTCGGCCTCGTGCGTGAACAATTCGCGCCGGATTTCGAAGCCGGCCGCCCCCGCATTCGCGGCCGTATCGACCCAACGCGCATGGCCGCGTTGACGTACGGCCTGCGCGCCGAATGCGCTCGCCACCATCGCGATCTGCGGTGTGTCCAAGGGTGTCGTATTTGACATGGATGGAACCGGTTCCAAATTATCATCAAAAAATCGAGCGGCGGCTCGACGAGCGTGATCTTGCGCTCGTCGTCAAGCATCACGCCATCATGGAAATCCCTAGGGCCTGTTCACGCTCTTCTGTTCGTCGTTTTGCCGGCGTTCGCTCGCTCAGCCGGACTTACACGACGACCTCAGCTTCGCCCGTGCATAGCGCCAGGAAACCCGACGTGACACGCGAGGGCGCACCTTCATGCGGCACCAGAATCGAGAAATGACGGGTCAACGCCATCGGCGCGATCGACAATTGCGCGAGCGCCCCGTCTTCATGGCGCATCGCCATTGCAGAAACGAACCCGACGCCCATGCCAGCCCTGACGGCTTCCTTCACGCCCTCGACGCCCGCCACGGCCAATGCCACCTGCATGTTGACGCCGGCTGCGTCGAACGACTGTTCGAGGAACTGCCGCACCCCCGACCCCTCTTCGCGTATGACGAGCGGGTAAGCCGCCACCTCGGCCAGCGTCGGGGCGGCGCCCCGCTGCGACGCGCACGCGCTCAACGGATGGCCGCGCGGCACGATCGCGACGATTTCGTCCTCGCGCCAGACGCGCACGCCGGTGCCTTCAGGCAAATCCGCGCCGATCGGCCCTTCGATCATGGCGATATCGAGCGACGGCAGCGACGCCACGATTTCTCCGGTATTGCCGCCGGCGGTTTGAACGTCGACTTCGGGGTATCGGCGTTGAAAGTCAGCGATGAGGTATGGCAGCAAATAGCTCGCGATCGTCGTGCTTGCGGCGATCCGCAGCGTGCCGCGCGCCACTCCGCGTAGCGCATCGCGATAGGCATGCGCCTGCCGGAAGGTGTCGCGCAGCTTGACGGCGTATTCGGCGAGCTGGGCCCCGCTGGGCGTCAGCCGAATGCCCCGGCCATCGCGCCGGTAAAGCGGTTCGCCGAACTCATCCTGCAACTGGCGCAGTTGCCCCGAGACAGCGGGCTGCGACAAATGCAGGGCGTCGGCCGCGCGGCTGATGTTCAAGCGCTCCGCGACAGCGGCGAACGTTATCAGTTGATCGGCAGTCATCTTGAAAGAAATATCGGATCAGCCGATATATTACGTCACAAATGACGATTTCTCATAAGCTTATATGTCACTTAGGATTAGGCCATCAAAACCCTGCCCAAAGAGGCACCCGAGATGTCCCATACGTCTACTTTGTCCACGCCCTCGCAGCGAGTTTCCCATGGCCAGCTCAACGGCATCTTGTTCGTGGGGCTGTTCGCGGCGGCCGTTACGCGGCTCGCCGCTTTGCCCGCCATCGCGGGGCTCGGGATCAGCCCGCTGATCGTCGGCATCGTGGCCGGCGCCCTCTACGGCAATACGCTGCGTGCCGGCCTGCCGGCTCACTGGGCTGCCGGTGTCAACTTTTCCGCGCGCAAGCTGCTGCGCATCGCCGTGGCATTTTTCGGGCTGCGCGTGAGCTTGCAGGAAATCGCGCAGGTCGGCCTGCCCGGGCTGACGGTGTCCGTGCTCGTTGTGATCAGCACACTGCTGCTCGGCACTTGGCTCGGCATGAAGGTCATGAAGCTCGATCGCGACACCGCCATTCTTAATGCGGCCGGCAGCGCGATTTGCGGCGCCGCCGCCGTGCTCGCCTTCGAATCGACGCTGCAATCCAAGCCGGAAAAGAGCGCCGTCGCCGTAGGCAGCGTCGTGCTGTTCGGCACGTTGTCGATGTTCCTCTACCCACTCATGTACCACGCCGGCTGGCTGCACCTCGACACGCTCGGCGCCGGCTTGTTCTTCGGCGGTACGATTCACGAAGTGGCCCAGGTGGTAGGCGCCGCCAGCAACGTCAGCCCTGAAGCCACGCACATCGCAACGATCGGCAACATGACGCGCGTCATGCTGCTCGTGCCCGTGCTGCTCGCGCTCGGCCTTTGGCTCGCGCGCCAGGCTCGCCGCGATGCGGGCCGCAGAGCGGGTCCGGCCCATGCCCCGCGCAAGCTGGCGGTGCCATGGTTTGCGCTGGGATTCCTGGCTTGCGTGCTCGCGAATTCGCTGCACGTCCTGCCGGGCATGGCGACACAAGCCTTGAATGCGGTCGATACGTTTGCGCTGACCATGGCGATGACGGCGCTCGGCATCGAAACGCACATCGCGCAGGTGCGCAAGGCCGGCCCGCGTGCATTGGCGACGGGTTTCATTCTGTATGTGTGGCTTATCGCCGGCGGCTTGGCCATCACGTGGGGTGTCCAGCGCGTTTTCGCTTGAATCGCCGCTCGAACTTTGCGAGCGCCGGGCCTCAGGCATGGCGCGTGCCGTCCCTCTTTCGTTGCCGCTCCCTCGTTCGGGAGCGATCATTGAGGCGCGGCACGCGCCGCTTTTGGGAGAAGCAGATGCCTTATGAACTCTATTACTGGGACGGCTTGCAAGGCCGAGGGGAATTCGTCCGGCTCGCGCTGGAGCAGGCGCAGGCGCCCTACGTCGACATCGCGCGTGGCGGCGATGACGAAGGCCAGGGCGAATCGGCGATCACGGCGCTCATGAACAGCAAGACCGCCCCATTCATACCGTTCGCCCCGCCCTTCCTCAAGGACGGCGAATTGATCGTCTCGCAAACGGCCAACATCCTGCTGTACCTCGGGCCCAAACTCGGCCTCGCACCCAAAGGCGATCAGGCCTACATCGTACACAGCCTGCAACTGACGATCGCCGACATGGTGACCGAGGCGCACGACACGCATCACCCGATTGCGACCGGTCAGTACTACGAAGACCAAACCGCCCCGGCAAAAGCGCGCGCGACCGATTTTCTCAGGCATCGCTTGCCGAAGTTCATGCGCTACTTCGAACGGGTGCTCGCGCAAAACCCCGATGGGGAGCGTCACCTCGCGGGCGATTCGCTCACCTATGCCGATTTGTCGATGTTCCAGCTGATCGAGGGGCTCCGCTACGCCTTCCCGCGGGCGACCGCGCGCTTCGCGCTGAACTACCCGCGCCTGACGGCCCTGCGCGATGCCGTCGCGGCGCTGCCGAACATCGCCGCCTATCTGGCTTCAGAACGCCGTTTGCCGTTCAACGAAAGCGGCATTTTCCGGCATTACCCGGAACTCGACATGACCGGACACTGAACGTTGCCGCGACAGAATCCCACTACGTTATGGATCGAGACGACCGGGGCGCTTGCCGGCCCCTGGCCGATGCTATCCTTGCGCTCGCCCCAAAATCATCGAACCCCGAGCTGACGGTTTCTCCGTGCTTTCATTCCTGCTTCGACTGCGCACACGCGCCCAATCGTTGTTTCGCCTCTCCGAGGCCCATACGATGCTCCTTTGGGCCGTCGTCGTCGGCGTGCTCGGCGCCTTCGCGACCGTGGCGTTCCGTCATGCGATCGATGCCTTTCAATGGGCCCTTTCCGGCCGCAGCGGCAGCTTCGTGGCGATGGCGCATGCGCTGCCTTGGACGGTGCGGCTTTGGCTCCCCGCCGCGGGCGGCCTCATTGCCGGCTACTTCTTGATCCTGGCGCGCCGCCGCGCCGATAAGCATGCGCATTCCGATTACATGGAAGCGATCGGTATCGGCGATGGGGTCGTCCCTTTCTGGGAAAGCGCCTGGCGCAGCGTGTCCTCGCTGTTTACGATCGGTTTCGGCGGTTCGATCGGCCGCGAGGGGCCGATGGTGCAGCTCGCCGCGCTGGCCGGCTCCATCGTCGGCCGCTGGGTCCACTTCGATCCGCCCCGGCTACGCCTGCTCGTCGCATGCGGGGCCGCGGCCGGGATCACGTCCGCCTATAGCGCGCCGATCGCCGGCGCGTTTTTCGTCACCGAGATCGTGCTCGGCTCGATCGCGATGGAAAACTTCGGGCCGCTACTGGTGTCCTCTGTGGTGGCCAACATCGTCATGCGCGAGTTTTCGGGCTATAAGCCGCCCTACGAGATGCCCGAATTTCCGGCTATCGCCGGCCCCGAGGTCCTGCTGTTCGTCGCGCTTGGGCTGCTGTGCGGCGCCGTGGCGCCGCAGTTCCTGCACCTGATCGAATCGTCGCGATCCCATTTCAAACGTCTGCCGCTGCCCTTGCCCATCCGGCTCGGGCTCGGCGGGCTCGTGGTCGGTATTGTCTCCGTGTGGGTGCCCGAGGTCTGGGGCAACGGCTACAGCGTCGTCAATTCGATCCTGCACTCGCCGTGGACCTGGACCGCGCTCGTCGTCGTGCTCGCGAGCAAGATCATCGCCACGGCGGCCACCGTGGGCTCCGGGGCTGTCGGCGGGGTGTTTACGCCCACACTGTTCGTCGGCGCGACGCTCGGGTCGCTGTTCGGTCTGGCCGTCCATGGCTGGTGGCCGCATGGCACTTCGGCGGCGTTCGCCTACGCGATGGTCGGCATGGGCGCGTTCCTCGCCGGCGCCACCCAGGCGCCGCTCATGGCGATCCTCATGATCTTCGAGATGACGCTCAGCTATCAGGTGGTCTTGCCGCTGATGTTGTCATGCGTCGTCGCGTATTTCGTCGCCCGCGCGATCAACAAGACGTCGATGTACGAGATCACGCTGCGCCGCCATGCCGACGAGCAGGAGCGCACGCGGCTGCGCGCGGCCCAGGTACGCGAGCTCGTCAAGCCGGCCGGAACGGTCGTCCGGCTCGACGCCAGCGTCCGGGACATGACCCGCGTTTTTCTCGAATACCCGGTGAAGTACCTGTATGTCACCGACGAGTCCGGGCATTTCCGCGGTGTCGTCGCGCTCAAGGACATCACCTCCGACTTACTGGATAAGCGCGACACGTCGAACCGCACCGCCGCCGACTACCTCCAGCCGGAATTTGCGGTGCTGACGCCCGATATGCCGATCGGCGTCGCCTTGCAGCGCTTCCTCGCGTTCCAGGGCGAACGGCTGCCCGTCGTGGCGAGCGCCGAAGCGCCGACCCTCGTCGGCGCCGTCTACAAAACCACCCTGCTCGACGCCTACCGTCGGATGAATCCCGCTATCTAGCGCGATCACAAAAGCCTCGCGGCCCGCGCTTGCTGCAATGGAAAAGCGCCACATATTTTCTACAATGAAAAGCAGGCCGCCGAGCCCGCCGCGCGCCGCCCCGAGGCGCGCCGAGCGCAGCCCTTTCGATCGTTGAGACGATCCGGAGCGAAGATGAGCGAACCGTCCCTCGACGCCGTGCGTCGCGACCACGCGGGTTGGATTTTCGTGCATATCGAAGGAGAACCGTACGATCGCGGCGAACAGCACGGTCAGTTGCTTGCCAACGAAATCAAGAACGCGATCCGCACCGCGAAGTATCTCGCGCGCTGGGACACGGGAGAAGAATTCGAGACGTTCGCGAAAGCGGCCGTCTCGCAATTCGCGTCGAAGCTCGACACGGAGTTCGCCGACGAAATCCAGGGGATCGCCGACGGCGCGAAGCTGAGTTTCGACGAAGTGCTCGCGTGGAACGGCTATATGGATTTGCTCCAAAGCTGGTGGCCCGCCCAGGCGGTGGCACGCGAGCCGCGGCTCGGGGAAAAACCTTGGGTGGCGCGGCGCGGCCATCCCTGCAGCGCATTTATCGCGACGGGCAGCGCCACGCATGACGGACGCATCGTCATGGCGCATAACTCATGGGATCGCTACCCCACCGGCGATGCCTTCAACGTTGTATTCGACATCGTGCCCGATTCCGGCCATCGGATTTTGATGCAAGGGTTACCGGGCTGTATTTCGAGTCTGACGGACTTCTGGCTGACGTCCGCCGGGCTCATGATCACCGAAACGACGATCTCGGATTTCGCCGGCTACAACAGCGCGGGCGCCCCCGAGTTCTACCGCTCGAGACGCGCCACCCAGTACGCCAACAGCATCGGCGACTGGTGCGAGATGTTTGCGCTATCGAACAATGGCGGCTACGCGAACAGCTGGTTGCTCGGCGATACCAAGACGGGAGAAATCGCGCGCTACGAGCTCGGATTGCATCGTTCGGCGTTCGAAAGCACGAAGGACGGCTTTTACAGCGGCTACAACACCGCGGCCGATGCCAGGATCCGAAGCGAAGAATGCGTGGGCGAAGGCGACGACAACGCCGATGTGCGCAAAAACGGTGCGCGCCGCCTGCGGTTCATGCAGTTGGCCGAGTTACACCACGGCAAGATCGATGTCGAAGTGGCCAAGCAGATGATCGCGGACCACCGCGATGTCTATCTCGACCGCGACGACCACCCTTGTTCGCGCACGATCTGCGGACACCTGGAACTCGACGATGCGCGCACGGGCGCTTCGGATCTCGGTCCGTTCAATCCGTGGGGCGCGCACGACGGCAAGGTCGTCGATAGCGAGATGGCGCGCGATCTCGCATTTTGGGCGCGTTGGGGCCATCCATGCGGCAAGCCCTTCGACGCCCAGGCGTTCATGAAACGCCATCCGCAGTGGAATTGGCTCAACGGTTATATGCGCGACCGGCCTTCGTGGCCATGGACGCGCTTCGAGGTGCTGCGTTAGGACCGCGACTTTCGCGCGGCCCAGGCACGAGGTGTGCTGGGAGGTGTATCGGCAAGCGTCGGCGATTCGCCGTTCGCGCCGAATGCATCGACGGCACGCCCTATCGAGAAGGAGGTCGAGCGATGAAAGTCTCGACACTGACAACCATGGCATTGCTCTCGGCTTCGTGCTTCGCGGCACCGATTCATACCGGCAAATTCGACAGCGCCACCGCGCACGCTGCCCTGGCGGCCGCGCGGGCCAACGCGGCTCCCGTCGCCCCGCCTGCCCCGGAAGTGATTGTGGACCCGGCGGTAAAGGCCGGACGCTGGCAGCGCATCAAGCTGCCCAAGCAGCACGAGCTGGCGAATCGCTTCGCCGCGCACGAACGGCAGGCGCGCACGTGAGCGCGCCCGGCAAAGCACGGCGTGAGCGGGCTGCCGGGGCACCGGCCAGCGAGGCTTCGTCAACGGCGCCCGATCTATCTTCGGTGCCCATGGAGGCGATCGACTTGCAGATCGCCGATGTGCTGCACGCGGTTCGCTATCCGGCCAACAAGGACCGGATCGTCGACGCCGCGCGCGACGCGGGTGCCAGCAACGAGCTGCTCGCCATTCTCGATGGCCTGCCCGAGCAGGATTACACGAACGTCGACGATGTGACGCGGTTCATCGGCAGCAACTACGGGCCGGGGCTTGGGTTATGAATGCCTCTTCCCGCGCAGCCGCCGCGCGTGCTGCGATCATCGGCCGAAAACCGCCTTCGAAAAAAAGCCGCCCAGGACGGCTTCGGCCAGATCGTCGGTAACGTGCTGTGGATCGCAGGCGCGAAACGCTTCAACGCCTTCGCATAGCGCAATGAGCCCGAGCGCCAACACCTCGGCCGGCATTTGCAACGGGGTGCCGACACGCTCCGAAAAGAGGCGGGCGTATTCCGTGAAGAAGATGTGCTTCTCTCTCGAGAACGCATTGAAGCGCGCCCGGAACTTTGCATCGCGCGTGGCCAGCAGTTTGGCCTCAGCCCACAGCAGATAGCAGTCGTTTTCACGAAAAAACTGGCTGTAGAACGCCAGCGCGCGGCCTTCCATCTCTTCGCGCGGCACCCCTTCCTGGATGATCGACTGCAAATCGACCTGCATCCGCTCGTGATCGCGCCGCAAGAGCTCCATCAACAGCTCCGGCTTACTTCGGAAGTTCGAATAGAACGCCCCTCGGGTATAGCCCGCGGCTTCGGCGATGTCTTCGACGCTCGCGGCCACGAAGCCCTTCTTCATGAAAATCGTCTGCGCAGCGTCAAGCAGACGCAGGCGCGTCTGCTCCTTGCTTTCTTCTCGAGTCAAGCGTTTGCGTTTCATGATGCGAAGTTTAGCACTCCTGTTCGCTTCGATCCGACTTTGCATTCAGATACAGATCTGTATTAGAATCCGCCCCTGTAGTTTTGACGAGGCTCGAGCGACGCACCCATCGCGTGCCGCGTGCCTTTGCCATGCAAGCCCGACACGCTTGCTCGGTTCGCCCTACTTCTTCTGCTTTTGGGGTCATTGTGATTCGTCCCGGTCTTGACGCGCCTGCTCAGGCGCGTGCGCAGTTCGGCGGTTTATTCCACTTCGTCTCCCGCCCGGCGATCCGCCGGTACGGCGCCGCCGCCGCCGTTTGTGGTGCCCTGACGCTCGCGGGATGCGGCAAACGCGCTCCCGAAGCGGCGCCGCCGCGGCCTGTTGTCGCGGTGGCGATCCACCCTGACGGCGTCCCGCCTCAAGCCAGCCTGCCGGGCGATATCGAAGCGCGCTACAGCACGCCGCTCTCGTTTCGCGTAGGCGGCAAAATCATCGAGCGCGACGTGCGGCTGGGCGATGTCGTCAAAGCCGGGCAAATCGTTGCGCGACTCGATCCGGCCGACTTGCAAAAGAGCCTGGCCAACGCGCAAGCTCAAGTGGAGAGTGCGCAGCACCGGCTCGTCTATGCGAAGCAGCAGCTCGATCGGGACAGCGCCCAAGCGAGCGAAAAGCTGATTGCGCCGTCCCAACTGGAGCAGACGCAGGATGCGTATGCCTCGGCCGCCGCGCAGCGCGACGCGGCGCAAGCGCAACTCGCGCTGGCGCGCAATCAACTCGATTACGCGGCGCTCATCGCCGACCATGCCGGCGTCATCACCGCCGAACAAGCCGATACCGGCCAAAATGTCAGCAGCGGACAAGCCGTCTATGGTCTCGCATGGTCGGGCGATGTGGATGTCGTCTGCGATGCCCCCGAAAGTGCGCTTGCGGCGTTGGCCGTCGGCGCCGTGGCCCATGTTTCGCTGCCCGCGCTGCCCGGTCAGCCATTCATCGCGCGCGTACGCGAGATCTCGCCGGCCGCCGATCAGCAGATGCGCACCTACCGCGTCAAGCTGAAGTTGGTCGCGCCGGACCCTCAGTTACGGCTCGGCATGTCGGCGCTAATCGCCTTCGACT
>NZ_JBQCDN010000396.1:0-4351 GCF_051961175.1 Trinickia sp.
GATGTTCCTGATGCCGTTTCCACGAGCGCAACGGCATCCGAACTGCCGCTCGCCTGTAGGGGCCTGCTTCGAATACGTCGCAAATGTGGCTTTGGCGCCGTTCATTCGGTCCGATATTTACTCCACCCTGTTGCTCGAATCCAATAAATAGACCTAAATAGCACCCTTATCTTCAGTGGAGCGCGACATGAAACACCTGCTGAACATCCTGGCTGGCATGGGTTCTGCCTTGAACGCGTTGGGTACTGCTCCGGAATACCATCTGCCGCGTATCGGTGATCAAGCGCGAGATTTCGCGATGGTCGGTGCCGACATGCGGTGTGTCACTGCCCGCATTGAAAGGAAATCACGTCAAGCACTAACGGGGAAGCATGGGCGGACAGATAACGGCGCGAGTTAAGGATAAACACCGCAGCCTGACGCTCTCCCATCATGAGTCGGACGCGCCATTGTTGCCCATGGCGCAGATCGAGCGTCTCAAGGAAATTCTCCCTGAGAAGGTCGCTTGGGTGTTCGACCAAGCCGCTGAGGAAGGCCAATTTCGTCGCTCGGAAATGAGACGGGTGAATACGTTCGCGGGAGTCGAGCGGATCGGCAGCATGTTGTCGGGCTTGATCATCGGCTGTGTCGCTCTGTCGCTTTCGACTTACCTGGCGATGCATGAGCACGATTGGGTGGCTGGCGTGACTGGCGGCACCACAGTTGTCGGCCTTGTTTCGGCGTTTGTCCTCGGGCAGAGGCGATCACCCCAGGAAGGTAAGACATCGAAACGCCGAGCGGTTTCCGCTCCCAGCACCTAGAATGACGCATGGCGCCCATTGATCGGCTCCGCCTGTCGTCATCCTTTTCCACCCTACCCAGTGCGTCCGCCATGAACCGTCGTGCCGCACGCGTACTTCGCTCGGCGTCGTGTGCCGCCGCCGTTGCTTCGCTGGCCGCCCTTGGCGCATGCCATGGCGATTTCTGCGCGGGTGACGAGGGTTGTTTCAGCGATGACGGCGCGCAAGCGGTGGCGATATCGGGCACGGCAGCCACCGGCTTCGCATTGGCCAACGCCACCGTGACTATTGCCTGCGTGAACGGCGTCGCCACCACGCAGGCGGACGCAAACGGTCACTACGCCATCACGGTAGGTGCCGTGCTTCCCTGCACAGTCACTGCGGCTGCCGGCAGTACGACGCTGCATTCATTGGCCTTTGCCGGCGGCACGTTCAATACAACGCCGGAAACCGAGCTCATGCTCACCTACCTTGCTGCTCAGCTCGGTACCGACACCTCACATCTGATCGCCGGTTTTCCTAACAACGGCCACGAGCAGCAGGTGTTGGAAAACGCCTCCGATGTCGTGGCCGCCGAATCGGCCGTCGCATCGATCCTCCAACAGCACTATGGCGTGACGCTGAGCACGCCGGCGTTTCTCACGACATCGTTCGTCGTCGGCCAAGCGGGCGTGGACGCCGACCTGACGGCACTCGCGAACGCCGGCGCAATCGACACGAACGGCATGCCCGACGCCACCGCCGTTTCCCTGGTCGCTCAAGCCGGTGCCGCAAAACCGTTATAGGGGCGCCAGCCCCAGCCGAAACCCCATTCCCCTCCCGATGTGGTTTAAGATCGACAACCGTTCCATCTCATCCATGGACCGGAACGACAGATAAAAATACGGAGGACGGGGTGATCGTTGGTATTGATACGGCGATGCTCCAGATATTCGGTACCCAGGCATCGACGCAAACGATGCCGTCGGGCTCGCGGCAAGTGCAGCCGTCGCCCGAGACATAACCGCCGTTATCCATCGCAAACCGGCTCCCATTCGACAAAGGCGCCCTAGACAATGCCGACCGACACGCTCCACCTATCGAGCGACAAGCAAGCCCTCGACATCGACATGATTTACGCGTTTTTACGTGACCACGCCTATTGGTCGAAAGGCATTCCACGCGAGACGGTGGAGCGCGCAATTGACGGCTCCGTCTGTTTCGGCGCGTACATCGAAGGCAGGCAAGTGGCGTTCGCGCGGCTCGTCACCGATATGGCCACGTTCGCGTATCTGTGCGATGTCTTCGTGTTGCACGACTATCGCAAGCGCGGCTACGGGCAGGCACTGATGCGCCACATTTTGGATTCGGAGTGGACCAAAAGCCTGCGCCGCATCGTCCTCGTCACGAGCGATGCGCACGAACTCTACCGGCCGCACGGGTTTCGCGCGCTCGCCAGCCCGGAAAAATACATGGAGATCGCGCGACCCGATATCTACGCCGGTCCTCACGCTGCTCAATCCTGACGCTCAGGACACCCAGGCATCGGCTCTCTTTCGCTCGATTTTTGTGCTTTGCACAATGCGGGTACCTGGACGGGCCTTTCATCTGCCGCTTAAATACTGGGTTTGACTCGCCCGCCGGTTCGGAAGAAGCTACGCGTTAGCCACCCAGCCGCGAAAATCGGAGCCTCATGAGTTCATCGCTGACTGTTCGCCGTATAGCTGCCGATCAAGGCGCAATGTTTCGCGACTTGCGTGTGGCTTCGTTGCGCGATGCGCCCGATGCCTTTGCCGAGACGCTGGAAGAAGCGCTCTCGGAACGAGCGGAAACCTTTGACGCGGCCGCGGCGCGCTTCGCGACGTCCGAGAGTTCCGCCACCTTCATCCTCTATACCGAAGGCCATCCGGCCGGGCTCATCGGCGCCTATTTCGACGAGACGTCAGAGCGTAAGGCATTCGTGTGCGCCCTCTGGGTCGCGCCCGCCGTGCGCCACTTGCGCGGGGGCGTCCTGCTCGTGAACACGGCAACGGCCTGGCTCGCCGAGCGGGGCGCGGCCGAAATCTACGCCTGGGTGGCCGACGCCAATCGCACCGCCATGCGCTTTTACGAAGCGCTGGGCTACGGTCCGACCGGCGAGCATCAACCCGTCGCACGGGCCCCGAAAGAATGGCAGACGCTGCTCGTGCGCAGCGTCAAACCGGGACAAGACGCATCGCCCTGAGCGCGTCAGGGCGTTCAGGATCTTTCCGTTCCGCTCATCGCTTCAACGCTCCGCACGCTCGTCATCGACGTCTGGTGATGCGTGCGTCCTTGCGATGCACGCCTGGCGCATTGCCACGCCAGGACGCGAAATTTCTGGCTGCACGCCTGGACCCCTGTAAAATACGCAAAATTTTTTGCTGCAATACCCCATGTCGCTGAATAAAACGCCTTTCTTCGAACTCCGCAGCGGCTCCGTCGACGCGCTTCAGTTCGTCGTGAAGACCACCGACCTCGATGCCCTCAAGAACGAGTTGACGCGGCGTTTCGAGGCCACGCCCGAATTTTTCTCGGGCGAGGTGGTGACGATCGACGTGCGCCGCCTCGGCGAGAACGAGCGCGCCTCGATCGCCGATATTGCGCAGCTGCTCGGCAGCGTGCGTATGCGCCCGATCGGCGTGGTGGCGGCCGAAGCTCAGCGCGGGTGGGCAGGCGAGGGCGGCTTGCCGCTCGTCGAAGCGCCCGATCGCCGCGCGGCGGCCGGTAAAGCCGAGGCTGGACAGCCCGATGCGGCGGAGACGACGAGCGTGCCGCCCGTAGCGGGAGAGAAATCGGCAGCGGCCCCCGCGGCGGAAACGAACGGCCGCATAGCGGTTCCTTCGCAAACGCTCATCGTCGAAAAGCCGTTGCGTTCGGGGCAGCAAGTGTATGCGAAAGGCGATCTCGTCGTGCTGGGTCTCGTGAGCTACGGCGCGGAAGTGATCGCCGAAGGCAATATCCATATTTATGCGCCGTTGCGCGGACGTGCGCTGGCGGGCGTGCATGGCAATCACGATGCGCGGATCTTCTGCACGTGCCTTGAGCCGGAACTGATTTCGATCGCCGGGATCTATCGCACCACGGAGAATCCATTGCCGGCCGATGTGATCGGCAAGTCGGTGCAGATCCGGCTGTCCGACGAGAAACTGATGATCGAGCCGCTGCGGCTCACGTAACACGAGCCGCGCGAAGACGCGCCGCTTCATGCGTGGCGTCGATTCAATGGACGAATTTGACGAATACAGGGTAAGGGGAAATGGCGAAAATCGTTGTAGTGACTTCGGGCAAGGGAGGGGTGGGCAAGACAACCTCGACGGCGGCTCTCGGCGCAGCGCTGGCGCAGACCGGGAAGCGGGTGGCGCTGGTCGACTTCGACGTCGGCCTGCGCAACCTCGACCTGATCATGGGCGCGGAACGCCGCGTGGTCTTCGACCTCGTCAACGTCACGCAAGGCGTCGCCAAGCTGTCGCAGGCGCTGATCCGCGACAAGCGTGTGGACACGCTGTTCCTGCTGCCGGCCTCGCAGACCCGCGACAAGGACTGCCTGACCGAAGAGGGCGTCGAGCAGGTCA
>NZ_JBQCDN010000397.1:0-11191 GCF_051961175.1 Trinickia sp.
GCCTTGCATGTGGCAGTGAATGTATCGGCACGGCAGTTGCGCCAAACCGAATACAGCGAGGACGTGATAGCGATCCTTGCCGATAGCGGCCTTTCTCCGCACTTGCTCGAACTCGAGCTCACGGAGAGCCAACTGATGGCAAACATGACCGCGGGGGTCGAGGCGATGCGCCAATTGCGCGCGGCCGGCGTTCGTCTGTCGCTCGACGATTTCGGCACGGGCTACTCCTCGCTGTCGTACCTGCAATCGTTCCCCGTCAACAACCTGAAGATCGATCGCGCTTTCGTCAAGCCGTTGCCGCAAGGCGGACAGCCGATCGTGACCGCCATCATCTCGATGGCGCACAGCTTCGGGATTGCCGTCGTCGCCGAAGGCGTCGAAGACGCGGCACAACTGGCCTGGCTCACCGACGCCGGCTGCGATGTCGTCCAGGGCTATCTGACCGGCAGACCGATGCCGTTCGAGCGCATCAGCGATTTGCTGCGAAACGAAAGCGAATGCGAAGATTCCGAGCCCTTGGTTTAGGGCCGTACGCGCCTACAGATCGGCGTTCGACGCGGTAAACGCGCTGAACGCCGTATGAGTCGGGTCGATCGGCGCGAGATCGTTCATGACGATCCCGTACGTTTGGTCCCCGCTGATCAAGTCGTAATACATCACCGCCTGGATACCTTCGTTCTTGCGCGCCGCGTAAAAGCGCTGCAATTTTTGTTGTACGTAGCCGGCACGGAACTGCTCGTTTTCCTCGGGCGCCGCGTTCCACTCCGTAATCATGAATGGCACGCCGTAGCGGGCCTTGCAGTACACCGGCAGGTTGAAGCCCGGGCCGGCGCCGTCGATGCCGATACTGAAGATGTCGCCGTACGGCTGGTAGTTGTGCCACGTGGTAATGTCCCAGCGCATCTTGCGATAGCCGCCCGACCCGTCCGGTTGCTCGCCATCCCAGAGCATGTCCGATGCGCCAATGTCGGCCACCGTGAAGTTCACGCCGCACTTGGCGTTCGGCTGCACCGATTTGACACCATCGATCATCCCTTGAATCGCACCGCGCAGGATCGGCCAGTTCGCGTTGTTGAAATCGCGTGGCCCCGTGCCCGCCTGAGTGGAATTCAGGATGATCGCGCGATCGCGCGTGAGTTCGTTGCCGCATTCGTACATCGAAATCCCGTGCGGCGCCAGCGCCTTGGCGACCGTGACCGCGCCCGCGCGAGTCGCGAAATAAGCCGCGCTCTCGCTCGGATAGAGATTGCCGTTTGCGTCGCGCAAACCAAAATTGAGCATCGGCAACAGCGTGAATCCAACCGAACGGAACGCGTCGGCCAGCCCGATCAGCGCGTTCACTTGCTTGGACGAGGCATCGCAACCGACGCGATAGCTGGTGCACCCCAGCGATTGCAGCGCCGTAATGAGCTGCTGCGGCGTGAACGGATAGTCATAGTGACCGTTGATGCCGTAAAAGCCGCCCGCGGGCACCGTGAGCGCGATGCGGGGATCGGCGCAAGGCAACCAGCGATTGGCCCACGTCATGACATAGAACTGGCCTCCCGTGCCGCGCTGGTAAATCATGCCGCCGTACCAGAGCAAGAGACTCACATTGTAGGAGTCCTTATCTTTTACGCCGTTCTTGTAAATGAATCCGTTGTTCAGCGTCCATACGTTGGCGAGGTGGTCGACGATCGAGGTTGCGGAAGGAATGACCGCACCGTCGGCCGACACGGCGGTAGCGGTAGTGCTTACCGACGTCGTGCTCGTAGTATTGCTCGCAGCGATAGCTTCGCCCGCCCCTGCGCCACCCAATGCAACGAGAATGTGTCCGCCCGTAAGGGCGGCCGCATGGCCCAGGAATCGACGTCTCTTCATCATCGCGTAATGCCTCCATGATCAGCAGCAAATGAGTGGGTACGACCCTTGCGAGGTCGGCCACTCTGACCATGACCGCGCCGAAAGAGTTCGGCGCGCGGGGCATTTTTTTCTGCGCGAAGTCTGCGTTTCTCTTCGGGGCCCGTTCGTTGTTACATCAGACATTCATATGGCGAAACACGCTTACGTCCCCCCTTTTCATCTCGCGGCATGGCGCAGGGGTATCATGCTGCGGTCGCTGATTGCGCATCGTCGAGCAGATTCGCCCCGGCCCGGCCTGATGTCGCGACGGCCGGCACCGCCCTGTTCCCGCATGTACTCATGGATTCGCACGACCTCGAACGTCTCGTTACGCTCGCCATGCCATTCGGCAAATATAAAGGCCGGCTGATGGCCGATTTGCCCGGGCATTACCTTAATTGGTTCGCACGCGAGGGGTTTCCGCCGGGAGAAATCGGCCGCCTGCTCACGCTCATGCAAGAGCTCGATCACAATGGCCTGCGGCCGTTGCTCGACCCGCTGCGCAAGCGCGTGGCGCCGCTCGGTGCCAATGCGCCGCGGCGGGCCGGAACGGGTGAAAGCGATTCGCAGTCCTAATCAAGGAACGATGATCGATCGCGCGTTCGTTTCAGTTCAGGCAACCAGCGCATCGGGCGATGAAATCCGCTCGCTCCTCGCCCTCAGCCATGGCTCGGCACGCTGCGCCGCCAGCACGATGCGCTCGCGCAGCGCCGCATCGGTCACCTCGTAGCCGGTAAAGTCGCGCGCCGACGCATACACGCCGATCGGCAACGTCAGCGCCTGAAAGAATCCGAACAGCGGCCGCAACTGATGCTCGAGTACGAGCGCATGGCGCTCACTCCCACCCGTGGCCGCCAGCACGACAGGCATCTCGACAAGCGCGTCTTGATGGACAAGATCGAAAAGATGTTTGAACAGCCCCGGATATGATCCGCGAAACACGGGGCAAGCCACGACAAGCGCGTCCGCTGCTTCGATCGCATTGAGATGCGACGCGATTTCCGCCGATGCTGTGCGGCGGTCCAACGTCGCGCCCAGATCGGCTGAAATTTCGCCCAACTCCACAACGTGCACGTCGAGCAAGACCCGCTCGGCGAGTTGAGCAACGATCGCATCGACGAGCGCCAGGGTGCGTGACGGACGTTGCAATCCGCCGGATACGGCTACGAGCTTGAGTTTCTTCGACATGTTGAGTCTTCCTGTTGATTCGGCTTGAACGGCACTACGTTTGAATCATGCAATCGCATCGGCTCAATCGACGAGCGCGGCTTCGGCCTGCGGCGCCAGCATGCGTTGCAGAACGCTTTCCTCGATCTCGGCGACAGAAGCGGCCGCACGCTCTCTTGGCCGTGCCAGCGGCACCGGTTCGTCGCGCGCGATTCTTCCGCGTTCCAGCAGCACGATCCGGTCGGAGAGGGTCACGGCCTCGTGGACGTCGTGCGTCACCAGGACCGCCGTCAGGCGATGTTCCCGCCACACACGGCTGACGAGCCGATGCATTTCCAATCGCGTGAGCGCATCGAGCGCGCCGAACGGCTCATCGAGCAGCAGCAGCGACGGGCGATGCACGAGCGCACGTGCCAGGGCCACACGCTGCCTTTCACCGCCCGAGAGCCGCGCCGGCCAGTCGCGCTCACGCCCGCCCAGGCCGACTTCACGCAGTGCGGCACGCGCCTCGTCGTGCGTGTTCGGCGGCCGGCCCAACATGACGTTGCCAAGCACCGTCTTCCACGGCAGCAAGCGCGCTTCCTGGAACATCATGCGTCTAAGCGTCGCCCCATTCGATCGCTCAGGCGGCTCGCCCGTGCCACGCACGTCGACCGTTCCTTCGTCGGGCGCATCGAGTCCCGCCACGAGACGCAGCAAGGTGGACTTACCGCAGCCGCTGCGGCCGATAATGGACACGAACGTTCCTGCCTCGATCGACAAGTCCAGGCCATCGAGCACGAGACGATTGCCAAATCGTTTGGAAATCGACTTCAACTGCACCGCGGGTTGCTCGACCGATGAACTCATGCCTTTACCCCGCGCCATTGAATGGGACGTTTGAGCGCTTTGGGCCAACGCGCGATAGACGCGGCATGTCGGCGCACCGGCTCGCGCGCGGTCCCGGTACCGTGCCCCTTCCCCTGCCACGGCAACAGCACCGCTTCCATGCCGCGCGCGGCAAGATCTGCCAGCTTGCCGAGCAACGCATAGAGCAGCACGCCCACGACGACGACATCGGTCTGCATGAATTCGCGCGCATTCATCGTCATATAGCCAATGCCGGATTGCGCGGAAAGGGTTTCCGCCACGATCAGCATGACCCACATGAGGCCGAGCGCGAAGCGCACGCCGACGAGGATCGACGGCAAGGCCCCGGGCAGCACGACGCTGCGATACAACGCCAGGCCGCGCACACCGTAGCTTTGCGCCATTTCGACGAGACCCGCGTCCACCGAACGAATCCCGTGGAACGTGTTCACGTAGATCGGGAAGAACACGCCCAGGGCGACGAGGAACAGCTTGGCCTGCTCTTCAATACCGAACCACATGATGACGAGCGGGATCATCGCCAGTGCGGGCACATTGCGCACCATCTGCACCGTTGAATCGAGCAATGCTTCGAGCCGCTTCGAGCAACCGGTTGCGACCGCCAGCGCGAAGCCTATGCCACCGCCGATTGCGAAACCGCCCAACGCGCGCGCGGCACTGATTTGCACGTCGGCCCACATTTCTCCGCTTTGTACGAGTGTCCATGCGGCACGCGCCACGGCCCACGGCTCGGGCAAGACGCGAGACGACAACCATCCGGTGCGCGAGCCGATCTCACATCCGATCAGCAAGAGCATCGGCACAATCCAGGGGACGATGCGCTTCACAATAAAGCTCCTCCTAACATCCAGCCACGAAACGATGAAATCGGCACACGCCGCGACGAGCGGCAACATCCGTCAGCTTTGCGCCACCTTCGGCAGATAGTGATTGCCGATCACCTCGCCGAACGGCCCGGACAGCGGGCCTTCGATGCCGCGCTGAACGTGTCCCGGCAACCGCGGAAACACGAGTTCGGCGAAGCGATACGCCTCTTCGAGATGCGGATAGCCCGACAAAATGAACGTCTCGATCCCGAGGTCCGCATACTGCGTCATGCGTGCGGCGACCTGTTCCGGGTTGCCGACGAGCGCCGTCCCCGCACCGCCGCGCACGAGCCCGACACCCGCCCACAGATTCGGATAGATCTCCAACTGCGCCCGTGTGCGCGCTTTGCCCTGATGCAAGGCGGCCATCCGCCGCTGCCCTTCCGAGTCCATTTTCGAGAACGCCGCTTGCGCACGCGCGATCGTCGCTTCGTCGACGCGGCTGATCAACCGATCCGCGGCAGCCCATGCTTCGTCCTCGGTTTCGCGAACGATGACGTGCAATCGGATGCCGAACTTCAGATTGCGTCCGTTCGCGCGCGCCTTCGCCTGCACGTCCGCGATCTTCTTTTCGACGGCATCGGGCGGCTCGCCCCAGGTGAGATAGGTATCCACATGCGATGCGGCGATCTCGTGCGCCGCCGGGGACGATCCGCCGAACCATAACGGCGGATGCGGTGTTTGCACGGGCGGATAGAGCAGCTTGCCGCCTTTCGATTTCAAATGGCGGCCGTCGAAGTCGACGGTTCCATTTTCATGAGCGGTGCGCAAGTGTTCGCGCCATATCGTCAGGAATTCGTCCGTGATGCCGTACCGCGTATCGTGATCGGCGAACACGCCGTCGCCTTCGAGCTCGGCTTGATCGCCGCCCGTCACGACGTTGATCAGCAGCCGTCCTTTCGAAAGCCGATCGAATGTCGAGGCCATGCGAGCCGACAGCGCCGGCGAACTGAGCCCGGGGCGCACGGCTACCAGGAACTTCAGACGCTGCGTGACGGCGATCAGGCTCGAGGCAACGACCCACGCGTCTTCGCATGAACGCCCCGTCGGCAGCAGCACGCCTTCATAGCCGAGCGTATCGGCGGCCACCGCGATTTGCCTGAAATAATCGAAATCGGCATTGCGCGCCCCTTCGGCCGTGCCGAGATAGCGCGTATCGCCATGCGTGGGAATGAACCAAAATACTTTCATGCGATGTTCTCCGCTCTTCTTATGCAAGCCATTGCGCGTCTTTGACGGCGATTGGTTTGGGGATCAGCTTCAATTCACTGAAGGTGTCGGCGATCGTCTGCTGCCCCGCCAGTACCGGCGCGTTCACCTGCGCGACACCGTATGAGGCGCGCCGTGCCGCGACTGCGAGCGTCGCGACATCCAGGCCGGTGATCGGCGCCAGTTCGCGCGCGATCTCGTCGGGGTGTGTCTTGGCCCAGGCATCCAGCTGTGCGAGGGAATCGATCACGGCCTGAACGACATGAGGCGCGGCTGTGGCGAAGCGGCGCGATGCCAGATAGAACTGAAGGTTATCGACGAGGCCGGTGCCGTCCGCCAGCACGCGCACCTCGGTGTGCTGCTCGATCGCGGCGAAATACGGATCCCAGATCACCCATGCGTCGATCCCGCCTTGCGTGAATGCGGCGCGCGCATCGGCCGGCGCCAGGTAGACGGGATGGATGTCGGTGTAGTCGAGTCCAGCTTGTTTAAGCGCGCGCACGAGCAAGTAGTGAACATTCGATCCGCGGTTCAGCGCGACCTTTTTGCCGCGCAGTTGCGACACCGACGTCAGCGGGGAATGACGCGGCACAAGGATGGCTTCGGACTTCGGTGCGGGCGGTTCGTTGGCGACATAGACGAAATCGACGCCGGCCGCTTGAGCGAAGATCGGCGGTGTTTCGCCGACGGTGCCGAAATCGATGGCGCCCGCATTGAGCGCTTCGAGCAATTGCGGCCCCGCTGGAAATTCGAGCCATGTGACCGCGATGCCTTGATCGGCGAGACGCTTTTCCAGCGTGCCTCTCGCTCGGAGCAAGACGAGCGTGCCGTATTTCTGATAGCCGATACGCAACGTTTTGACGTGCGTCTGCGCCAGCGCACCTTGCATCGGCGCGATCCCCAACGCGCCAACGGCCAATGAAACGCCGCCCCACAGCGCACGCTCGAGCAGACGACGACGCATCGGTTCGCGCGGGTCGGTGGTGTTCGAGGACATGACTTCTCCTTGGCGCGCCGGCGCCATCGTTGCGGGTTGACGAGGTGTATGAAACGGATCGGATTTGACGTTGCGGCGTAGCGGCAACCAGAAGCCTCAGTCTATGAAAGACGCGATACCGTGAGAACAATCGATTTCAGCTTTGCTCTCGATGAATCGTGATATGGGGCTCGTGCCCATGCCGGCCATGCACGGTGCAGGGGTGCGCGCGGCGTTCGACCGTCATCGGCCGGTCATCGAGTCATGGCGCAATGGGATCGCGGCACGGCAAATCCAAACAAAAGTCGCGCCAGCCAATACGAGGCCCGTTCGGCCATATACTGGGCGGCATCCGCCAAACGCGCCCGCACGTGTCGCACATTGCATGAGTTATCCCCATTTTCTGTTGGCAATGCTGTGGACAAGCTGCAGATTAGCGGCGTAAGTTGTTGATTGAATTAAGAGGGGAACCCCGTGCACGCAACTGAGGTGCACCGGTCTTTCGCGTGCTCTTCCTGTGCCGCTTCCCGTACCGTCTCATTCGTCGATCGAGAGTGTTCACTATGCTCAAAAAGCTCGTTTTGCTCTTCGCCACCCTCCTCGTCACGATGTCCACCGCGTTCGCGGGGCCCATCGATGCGAACAACGCCGATCAAGCGACGTTGGAAACGCTGAAAGGGCTTGGCCCGGTTAAATCTCAGGCGATCATCGACGAACGAACCAAGAACGGGCCATTCAAAGATGCCAACGATCTGGCGGCACGTGTACACGGGTTGGGGCCGAAGTCGGTCGCGAAGCTCGAAGCGGAAGGATTGACGATCGGCGGCTCCTCCGCGCCGCCGACCGGTGCGAGCGGGAAGCATGAGAAAGCGGCGGCACCGGCCGTATCGGCACCGTCGGTATCGCCCCCCCCAGCGGTCCAGCAAGTGCCGGAAAATGCCGGCAAGCATGCACCCCGGGCGGCGACGGTCGTCCCGCCTGCCTCGGCTGCCTCGGCTGCCTCGAACACCGCTTCCGGTACACAGCCGTCAAAATCGAAAACGAAAAAGCAAAAGAAAGACAAAGCAAAGGCAGGCTCGGCGGCATCGGGTACTTGAGCACGCCGCAGCCGGCACTCCCGCGCCGTACGGCGCATTTCCTGCGGCGCTCCACGATCGGACTGCGCCGCTTCAAGCAGGAGCATCATCATGGGTCTACTCGATGTAGTTGGTTCTTTTCTGGGCAACGCGAACGCGGGTGGCCAACAACAGAACGTGCTGACAGCAGTGACGGAACTCGTTAACAACCAGCCTGGCGGCGTTCAAGGGCTGATTCAACAATTCGAATCGCAAGGCGCCGGCAATGTGATTCAGTCATGGATCAGCAGCGGCGCCAATCAGGCCGTGTCACCCGCTACGCTTCAAAACGTACTCGGTTCGGGCCCCCTGGGCGACTTGGCGGGCAAGCTCGGCGTGACGCCCGAGCAGGCTTCGACCGTGCTGGCGCAAGTGCTGCCGCATATCGTCAATCATGGGACACCGAACGGCGAAGTGCCGGCCAGCGGACAACTCGATACCGCGAACGTGGTCCAATCCATCGGGCAAGCCGGGGGATTGGGTTCGCTGATCGAAGGATGGATGGGGAAACAACAAGGCTGAGCATGCGCGACGGGTAGCCCACGAGCGCGGATCGGCGCGCTCGCCCACTGCGCAGCACGGCGGAAGCGATCGGGCAACGCCCGGATCACTGCCGCCGTTTCCATCGTTCAGGCAGAGCGCCTACGAAAAACCGGGCGTGCTCAATTCGGGGAGGCGTCGCTGCCCGTTTCACCGCTTTGCGCCTGCTGATCCTGCGCGCCGGCATGGCTTGCTTCCGGATGTTCAGCATGCTCCGCGGGTTCGGCCACAGCGGCCGTTGCTTGGCCACCGCCAGGGTGGACATCGCCAGCTTGGTTCCCGCCAGGTTGGTCCCCGCCAGCCTGACCCACCGCCGCGCTGCCCGGATTCGGCTTGCCCTGCCCTTTGCGACGCCCGCCCGGGCCGCCCTTCGCCTGGTTACGCGCGAACGCCGCGTCCCGTGCCGTCACCGTACCCGCCGGGGCGCCGGACAAATCCACGCGCGCCGCGCCGTCGGCCAGGCACGCCCAGTAACGGCTGCCGCGACACCACGTGCTGACCGCTTCGCGAATTTGAGCCTCGGTGAGTTGCAGATCGGACGCCTGCGCCAGCAAATCGGCCAGGATACCCACCTTCAGCGGCACTTTCGGGGCCGGATTCTTCGGGAAAGCGGCCGGAAAGCGCTTTTGCAATGTGCCGATCACGCGCACGACGGGATCGACCGGCGGCGACTTCTCGCCCGTGCGAGCTGGCGCACCCGCCCGCACGGGCCGTGTCGGCCGGCCCGGCCGTTCCGTCTTCGCCACGGGCTTGCCGACGCTCTTGCCCGGCTGTTTTGCCGCTGGCGCGGGCGTATCCGCACCGCGCTCCTGCTGCTTCTTCGACTTTGCTTCTTTCGTCAGCTGCGCCTTGAGCGCAGCCAGTTGCTCGAAACCCATTGCTCTGTCCTGTCACCGCAAACCTGAATCGGACGACAATAGTATCAGCGTCGCCGCCGAATTGCCGCACACGCCGACATTGGCGGACGCAGGACCGTCAAAATCCGCCGCTTATACAGGGTGCTGCCGGGCAGGACAAAGGTAGCGCTACCGCCATCGCGGCGCCCGGCTTCTTCTCATTGACACCGCTATTGCGCTGCCCCGACAGGGTTCCTCCTAATGAGGATAGCGGCAAGATAGCGCTACCATCATTCGCCAGACAATTCCCCCACCCTGTCCGCCCTCGGCCGGCAATCGGAGAACCCTCAATGCGATCGACTCAGCAAGCGAGCGCCCAAGCGCGTCGTTCCTTCGTCACCTTGACGGCATGCGCCGCGGCCGCGTGCGCATTCACCATGAGCGCGGCGCAAGCGGCCTCCGTCGAGGTGCTGCACTACTGGACCTCCGGCGGCGAAGCGAAATCGGCCCAATTGCTCAAGCAGATGCTCGAGCAAAAGGGCGACACGTGGGTGGACTTCGCCGTCGCCGGCGGCGGTGGCGGGAACGCAATGACCGCTTTGAAGACACGCGTCGTGGCGGGCAATCCGCCTGCAGCCGCACAAATCAAAGGCCCAGCGATCCAGGAATGGGCCGATCAGGGCGTGCTTCTGCCGATCGACGATGTCGCCAAGGCCGGCAATTGGGACCGGCTTCTTCCGCCCGAGATCGCCAGCATCATGAAATACAAAGGCCAGTATGTGGGTGCCCCCGTGAACGTGCACCGCGTGAACTGGCTCTGGATCAACGCGCAAGCACTGAAGAAAGTCGGCGCTCAACCGCCGGCCACCTGGGATGACTTCTTCAAAGTGGCCGACGCGCTGAAGAAAGCCGGCATCACGCCGGTTGCGATCGGCGGCCAGCCTTGGCAGGAAGCCGAGACGTTCGAATCCGTCGCGCTCGGCGTAGGCGGCGCCGATTTCTACAAGAAAGCGTTCGTTCAACTCGATCAGGCCACGCTGAAAGGCCCGACGATGGTCAAAGCGCTCGAGACGTTCAAGCGCATCAAAACCTACACCGATGAAGGCCAGGTCGGACGAGACTGGAACATGGCCACGGCCATGGTGATCAACGGCAAGGCCGGGATGCAATTCATGGGCGATTGGGCCAAGGGCGAATTCACGGTCGCGGGCAAGGTGCCCGGCAAGGATTATCTGTGTGTAGCGGCGCCCGGCTCGCAGAAGGATTTCACGTTCAACGTCGACAGCTTCGTCTTCTTCAAGGTGAAGACGCCGGGCGTCGAGAAGGGACAAAAAGATATGGCGGGCCTGCTCATGAGCCCGGCGTTTCAGGAAGCCTTCAATTTGAACAAGGGCTCGATTCCCGTGCGGCAGGATTTGAGCCTCGCCAAGTTCGACGATTGCGCCAAAAAATCGTCCGCCGATTTCAAGGCGGCCGGAACGACGGGCGGGTTGGTCCCTTCATGGGCGCATGACATGCTCGTGTCCCCGGCTGTGGAAGGCGCGTTTTACGACGTGATCGGCAACTACTGGGTGAGCAAGGACGAAACCGCACAAGAAGCGGCCAATAAGCTGGCCGCGGCCGCGAAGACGGAATGATGAATTGACGAATCGGTCGAGCGACGGCCGCGCCTGCAGCCGCCCCATCGAAACCTGCGTTTCAGGGGCGCTCGCCGTTCGTGGCCTCGCGCAT
>NZ_JBQCDN010000398.1:0-4651 GCF_051961175.1 Trinickia sp.
ACGCCGCCGTGATCGCGCCGGCGATGCACCCAGCCGCACAGCGACACGGTTTGGCCCATCAGGTGTTCGGTCACCAGACCGCAGTATTCAGATCTCATCGACATGGTATTCGTCTTTCGTTTGGCATAAGGGAGCAACGCGCGCGGTTCAAAGCTCGCCGCGCGGCGGCATTAAAGGGGCGGCTCGACCGGGCGGCGCACCGGGGCACTCGCCGGCGCTTGCGGGGCGACTACGCCCATCGAGACGATGTACTTGAGCGCGGCATCGACCGTCATATCGAGTTCGATGACCTCCGCTTTCGGGACCATCAGAAAGAAGCCCGAAGTCGGGTTCGGTGTGGTCGGCACATAGACGCTGACGTGTTCTTCCTGCAAGTGATTGAGTACGTCGCCGCCCGGCGTGCCCGTCAGGAACGCGATCGTATACGAGCCGCGCCGCGGATATTCGATCAGCAGCGCCTTGCGAAACGCATTGCCGCTGCTGGACAGCAGCGTGTCGGATACCTGCTTCACGCTCGTGTACAGCGGGCCGACGATCGGAATGTGCCGCACGATCACATCCCACCACGTGACGAGCTTTTGCCCGACGAAGTTCTGCGTGAACAACCCGACGATGAAGATGAACGCGAGCGTGAGCACCGCGCCCACGCCGGGCAAATGAAAGCCCAGCAGCTTCTCGGGCTGCCACGACTGCGGCAGCAACAGCAGCGTCTGATCCATCGTGCCGATGACAAGCCCCAGCACCCACAGCGTGATCGCCAAGGGTACGAGGACCAGCAGGCCGGTCAGGAACACGGATTTGAGCGTCGTCTTTTTCATGTATACCGTCAGAGAACCGCTTGGGATTGAATCGGCGCGCTTTCCCGTGCCGCCGCGCGCTCAAGGCTCGATGCGCGCGACAACGCCCGAACCGGTGCGACCTGCGGCGCAGCGCCGGTCAATCCGCACCCCGCCCGTCGCGTTCCGGCAGCGAGCGGCTCAGGCGTCCGATGCAGCCGATGGGCTCGGGCTGGCCGGCTGCGCACTGCTGCCGCCTGCATCCGACTTCGTCTCGGCCTTCGCTTCCGGCTTCGCGTCCGTCGTCGCCGCGGACGCGGCCTTGGCGCCGCCCGAACCGCCTCGGAAATCGGTGACGTACCAGCCCGAGCCCTTCAACTGAAAGCCGGCGGCAGTCACCTGCTTCCGAAACGCATCTTTTTCGCAATGCGGGCACTGCGTCAGCGGCGCGTCGCTCATCTTTTGGAGCACGTCTTTCTCAAAGCCGCACGATTCGCAACGGTAGGCGTAGATCGGCATGATTCTCTTCCCGACTATTTCCGACAAAAAAACGGTTAAGCGCTTGCAAAGCGTTGAATTATAGCCGCAATTGGCTGTCTCCCGGCTCGCGCGGCGCTGGGTTCGCGGCGAAGCCTGGTCGAAACCGCTCCATGCCGATACGCGGCTCGGTACGTCGAGGCACCGTCGACATCGGCGCGTGGCCTCACGCACGGCGTGAGATGAGGGCGATGACACGAAAATTCAACCCCGGCGCGCGAACCATCCCCCGCTCGATCGCATAGACCGCAGCGATTACCGCCTGCGCCAAGTCATCCAGCGCTCGCGGCCGGCAAACACTGGAATCGAATCGGCAACCGGTTCGTCTTCAATCAGTTCGAACGACGAACCGAGCAACGCGTCCAGCTCGGCGCGATTGATCCCGAACGGTGGGCCTTTTGGGGCATCGTCGAAAAAGAAGAACCCGGCGAGTATTCCGCCCGGCTCGAGCAATTCGGCCATTCGCGCCGCGTAATCGGCGCGGCGGGCAGGCGGCAGCGCGCAGAGAAATGCGCGCTCGTACACCCACCCCGGCACAAACGTGGGCCGGTAGCTAAAGAAATCGGCTTGCTCCACGAGCGCCGCTTCGGTCCCGAGTTGCGCACGCGCCGACGCGACGGCATCGGCCGAAAAATCGATGGCACGCACCGTCCATCCGGCCTGGGCGAGCCAACCGGCTTCGTGCGCGCTGCCGCATCCCGGAATGAGAACAGGCCGCGGTGCCGTGCGCGCGGCGAACGCGGCAAACGTCGCGGGCACGCCCGCTTGATCCCAGGGCGTGAAGCCTTGCCGAAACCGCTCGTCCCAAAAGGCAGCCGAGTTCGGGTCCCGGGTGCTAAACGCCGGCACCGCAGCGCCGGCAGACGATGCCGGGGATGCCGGGGATGCCGGGGATGCCGGGGATGCCGGGGATGCCGGGGATGCCGGGGATGCCGGGGATGCCGGGGATGCCGGGGATCCTGAAGATGCAGAGGGCCCCGACGGTGCCGGCGCAGGCTGATCGGACGATGACGGTTTATTCATGGGATCACGCCCCATAGGCCAAGGCGAGCCACGCGCGCGCGACCACCGCGCCGACGCCCACGGCCACGCCGAACATCAACAGTGCCTGCAGCAGCCGGTTCGTGCGCTTTTGCTCCAGCAGCAACAGCTTGATGGCGGCGTCCTGCGTGCCGTGTTTCGCGTCGTGCCGCTCGGCGAGCACGTGATGAACGAGACGCGGGAGTTGCGGCAGTGTCTTGCTCCACTGCGGCATCTCGACTTTGAGCCGCTCGTACCATCCCCGCCAGCCGATCTGCTCGTTCATCCAGCGCTCGAGGTACGGCTTGGCCGTCTTCCACAGATCGAGTTCGGGATCGAGCGAGCGGCCCAACCCCTCGACATTGAGCATCGTCTTTTGCAGCAACACCAGCTGCGGCTGGATTTCGACGTTGAAGCGGCGCGAGGTGGAGAACAGACGCAGCAGCACTTGTCCGAGCGAGATGTCTTTCAACGCACGATCGAAATAGGGTTCGCAGACAGCCCGAATCGCGCTTTCGAGTTCTTCGACGCGCGTCGTGGATGGCACCCAGCCCGACTCCAAATGCAGCGTGGCCACGCGATGGTAATCGCGCTTGAAAAAGGCGAGAAAGTTTTGCGCGAGATAGTTTTTATCGAAGTCCGACAGGGCCCCGATGATGCCGAAATCGAGGGCGATATAACGGCCGAAATGCGCCGGATCGAGACTGACCTGGATGTTGCCGGGATGCATGTCCGCGTGGAAAAAGCCGTCGCGAAACACCTGCGTGAAGAAAATCTCGACGCCTTCGCGCGCGAGCTTCGGGATATCGACGCCGGCCGCCCGCAACGTCTCGACCTGGCTGATCGGCACGCCGACCATCCGCTCCATGACAAGCACGTTCGGCGTACAGAACTCCCAGTACATCTCGGGGACGAGCAGCAGATCGAGCCCCGCGAAGTTGCGGCGGAGCTGGCTGCCGTTCGCCGCCTCGCGCATGAGGTCGAGTTCGTCGTGCAAGTACTTGTCGAATTCGCCGACGACTTCCCGCGGCTTGAGCCGCTTGCCATCCGCCCAAAGCCGCTCGGCCCAGACGGCCAGATCGCGCAGCAGCGCCAGATCCGAATCAATCACGGGCAGCATGTTCGGCCGCAGCACCTTGATCGCGACGTCCTTGCCCGCGTGCTGGCCCGACTTCACTTTCGCGAAGTGGACCTGGGCGATCGAGGCGCTGGCGACCGGCACGCGCTCGAAATCGTCGAACAGGACATCGACGCGCGCGCCGAGCGATCGTTCGATGATGTCGATGGCGAGAGCCGAATCGAACGGCGGCACCTGATCCTGCAGCTTGGCAAGTTCGACGGCGACGTCGAGCGAAAGCAGATCGCGGCGCGTCGAAAGCACTTGACCGAACTTGACGAAAATCGGCCCGAGGCTTTCGAGCGCCAGACGCAGCCGCACGGCCGGCGGCGACGTGTACCGGCGGCCGATTGTGCCGATGCGAACGAGGAACCGGACCCGGCGATCCTGGATCCGGCTCAGCATCATTTCGTCGAGCCCGAAGCGCCAGACGGTGTAGACGATTTTGATGAAACGCAATAGACGCATGGTGAACCCGCTCGCTATCGCACGCGACGCAAGGCGCCTGCCTGGCGCACAAGCGTTTGCTGGTCCACCCGCTCGATGCGTTTTTCCACGCGCGCGAGTGCATCGCGCGCACGCGCGAGCTCGGTGTTGAACGCATCGAGCGCGGTGCGGCGCACGAGTTGCGGATTTTCGTCGAGCAAGTATTCGGCGATGGAATCGCGCAGGCCACGGCCGGCACGCAGCGCATGTCCGCCGGCCGTGCGCACGATCTCAGCTGCGCGGTAAGCCGCAGCGTCGCCGATCACCCTCGCCAAGTCTTCCTCGGGCTCCCAGCGAAGATGCTCGGCCAGCTTCGCGAGTTGGGTGGCGAATTCGGCATCACCCTCGATCTTGACGTGCTTCATGACCGCGGCTTGCCCGCCTTGCATGAACGCCGGCAGTGCATCGGGCGCGATGGCGAGAGAGACGTCCACGGATCGCGCATCCATTTCGTCGACGGCGCTCAGGTAGCCGTCGGGTTCGACGGCGAGCGTCAAGACGATCGAGGAGAAGGCGAGACGCGCCGTCTTGCCCGCATAGGGTGCGAGACGTTCGCGCGCCCACGTTTCGCGAGCGAGCAAATGATTGACAGCGGCGGCAAAGGGCTTGGCGGCAAGAGTCATCGGGGAGCAATAAAAAGCCCGCGGGCGGCAGCCTACGCGGGCCTCTATTGTAGCGCCCGATCGCGGGGAAGCACTGGCGGGCGGGGTGTGCC
>NZ_JBQCDN010000399.1:0-8105 GCF_051961175.1 Trinickia sp.
GGGCCTCAGCTCGTGGGGCTCGTTGTCAGCGCGTTCACCGCGCAGAGGATGGGGGGCCTCGCGCTGCCACTGCGCAGTTTCAGGCGCGAGCCGCTCGGTTGGCTCAACGTATTCGTCACCTCGGTCACGCTGCCAGCCGCCCTCTATGCGGCGCGGCATTATTCGTCGGCCGGGTTGATCGCGGTGCTCGGGGGCGCGAATGTCGCATTGACGGTGCCGATCGGGATTGGCATTTGGTACCGCTGCAATAGCCAGTGGAGGACATCGAGATGACTGACTCAACGTCGCCCAAGTTGACCATCGCCATTCCGACCTTCAATCGCGCTCCGTACTTGCGGATGAATCTGCAACGGCTGCTCGAAGAGGTCCGCACGCTGCCGCCCGGCAAGGTCGAGGTGATCGTATCCGACAATCATTCGGCGGACGATACGCCGGAAGTCGTCGCGCAGATGGTGAAGGCAGGACTGACTATTCGCTACCTCCGCAACGCGCAAGATCTTGGCTCGGATGCCAACATCGCTCAATGCTTCAATGAAGCGCGAGGGGACTATGTGCAAATCATGGGAGACGACGACCTTTATGTTCGCGGTACGCTGCCCGAGGTGATCACGGCGCTCGAGCCCAATGATTATGGTGTGCTGTGTCTGCGCCCGTTCGGCTACGAGCACGATCCGGACCGCGAGTATCCGGGCGGCGCCAAACGCATTCGAGTGCTCGCCGATGCCGGACGGTTCCTGCGCGCGGCGGGCGCGCTCATCACCTCCATTTCGGCGATGGTCGTCAACCGTAGGCTCTTGCACGACGTCGATGCGCGCGACTACTGCGGCACCCATCTCGTGCAGGTCAATTTCGTGGTGAAAGCGGCGCTTGCTGCGCGCCGTAATGCGCTATCGACGCATTACGTACTGGCCTGCAAGCGCGACAACTCCGGCGGGTATGGTCGCCCGGACATCTTTGTCGAGCACTTGGGCCGTATCCTCGACAGCTACCGCGCGAACGGGCTGACCGACGCCGACATCCGCCAATTCGAAGCGCGCATGCTGCTGTCGTATCACCCGTTATACCTATTGCGACAGCGCATCGCCGAGGGGCGTTGCCCCAGCGATACTTATCGGCACTTCAGCGATCGCTTCGCGGGACGCGCCTTGTTTCATTTATGGGTGGCACCCATCATCGTGCTGCCGCGGCCGCTGGCCCTTGTTTGGGGGAGTTTCGCGACGGTAACCGGGCGCGTGCTGAACGGCGACCTGCGTCGCGGCGTGATGTTTGCGTGGCATCGTAGAAAGCAGCGAGGTCAGGCTGAACGCTGACTCAACGATCGCCGTGGCTGTTGCGCCGGTTGGAGGAAGGAACAGGACTTGCCGGTGCGAGGGCCGGGGGCGCTTGCATCAACGGCTCATACGCTGCGAGCTTAGAATTCGGAATCTCGTCGAGGCGGATTATCTGAACTCGGCCTCGGAAACGCAAAAAGCCCAGCCGCGATGGCTGAGCTTTTTGCTTGATTCTACTGGTCGGAGCGATAGGATTCGAACCTACGACCCTCTGATCCCAAATCAGAAGGAGGTGCATACTGTTGCCTTGAGGCTATGGTAGCGACCAGGCGCCACGGCGCCCCATGCTGAATCGCCATGCGTCGCGCGACACGGTAGCGTTCTACCAGCGCCCGTCCCGGCTCCCCCCGTTTCGCGCATTCTGCGATTGATCCAATAAGCTACGGCCGATCTCACTGCTTAGTTATCCCGTGCGTGACCACGCTCAAAGCGATCCACCAGATCACAAACCCAGTGCCGCCAATCGGGCGCGGATTGACGCCGCATTCTTGTAGGGAAATGCCACACGCTTTCCGTTGAGCACGCCATCGTAGCCATCACCAAATGCTTTGGTTATAGCCGCCACCGTCCGGAACGTCGTCTGATTGCTCGCCTGTTCGAGACGAAATGCGTTGACTTGATAAAAATATCCTTGAAAATCTGCTTCTGCCGATCCTGATGTCCAACGCGCCAAGACGAGAATTTCGTTCCGCCGGTAAAAGACGGTGACGATTTCTGGGCCGCTACCTTCCGCTCCGATCGTTCCTACCGGAACTGCTTCGGCACCTGAGCACTGCCAGAACAGTTGTTGGTCAAACACATCAGCATTCACATTCGGATCGATGCCAGACGGATAGACCTTGTGCATTACCACAGAACAACCGGAACGAATTTGCTTTGCCGACAGCGACATGTCGCTTTCGGCATAAATCTGCCCGGAAAAAACGGACAGAAAAATCGCAATGACTAAGAAAATCGGGTTCCTCATGGTGTCCAACCTGTCGAGCATCCAGCGTCCGATCCCGCCTTGACGTGGTTTTTGCCACATGGACACTGTACGGGGTCGTTGTCCAGCACACTCGCTCGCCCGTCTTCGTCCATGTCCGCGCCTATTCCTTGGATTCGGTGCTCGCCAGGGCAATTGCCACAAGTAGCCATCTCCCCTTCAAGGGCGACCGGGCTCGCGCTTAGCGCTCCGGTGGCAAATGGGAGCCAGGAACGCAGACTAGCGGGCTGTTTTGACGGGGCGGCGCACCCAATTTGTTATGCTCTCATTCCTAAGATCAATAACACCGAGGGCAAATAATCTATGCCAGCACAATGTTCGTTTTCACTCAACGGCCAGCCGGTAAGTGCGTTGGTTTGCAACGGTCAGCGTTTTCCAGCGTTTTCCGGGGATGTGGGCCATGAAAACAAGCCAGAGGATACGGCGCTCGCGAAGGCCGGCCCAATCCCCAAGGGGCGCTATTACATCATCGCTCGGCAAAGCGGCGGTCGACTCGGGTGGTTATGGGACCCGATTTTGGATGAGATCAGCAACTCGCACAGGCAAGATTGGTTCGCACTTCATCCAGTCGGTCGCCCGTTAGACGACTGGGTAGTAGTGAACGGCGTCCGTCGCGACCGTTTCCGCTTACATCCCGCCGGCCGTCAGCGGCTGAGCGAAGGATGTATTACCCTGACTGAGCAGTGGCGATTCAATGCGCTTCGCACGTACTTGCTTTCGCTACCACCTAGCTACATCCCGAACACGAAGGTGCGGTACTACGGGGTTGTGGAGGTCCAATGAAATTTGCGTTGCGCACGGCCTTGGTGATCGTGCTTACGTACGTCTACCTTCGATTGATCTATCTGTCGGACTGGATCGACGAGGCGCGGAAGAGCCCGCTTGGCCGGAAGGCCTATTTCTTCCTTGCCAACCTCGTGAACGCGCAAAATGCTGACGAGGGCGAGAGGTTGCTACTGTCCGTCTACTTTGTCGCTGCGCTGGTAGCCGCTTGCTTGACGGTTTGGGGAATGTATCGATTCGTCGTCCGGCCAATCCGTAGCCGGCAACAAAAGGTTTCGTGACCCGCCTCTTGATCAACGCAGAAGCCGCCCTCGGGCGGCTTTTTCATAAGGCGGATGGTGTCAAAAACATTGTGAAACGGTTTCGCCTACGGATGACAAATTGAGCGCGAAACGGTGCCAAAACGCGCGCGACGCTACATTCACAGCCATGCAGGCACCACTGGATGCTCCGGCTAACGGATTGACGTGGATCTATGCGGCCCATATTCGGTTACACGGAACCACAGAAACGGAAAAGGGTTACAGCCAAAACGACTGTAACCCCTTGATTTCCTTGGTCGGAGCGATAGGATTCGAACCTACGACCCTCTGATCCCAAATCAGATGCGCTACCAGGCTGCGCTACGCTCCGACGAACCAGCAATTCTAGCCGTTCCCAAGCGGCTTCGTCAACCACAATGCGGTTTCGAACCCAACATCGATCCGGTCGTCGAATCCGAGCCCGTTTTTTGCACGGTGACGGCATCGCGGACGGCATAGGCGGCACACTCTCGGCAATCGGACCCATTGGCGCGATCGCGCCCCACGCGATAGGAGGCAACGATATGGATTTGATTCTCTGGCGCCACGCGGAAGCCGAAGAAACAGCGCAGACCGATAGCGCCCGCCAGCTCACCACGCGCGGCCGCAAGCAGGCACAGGCCGTCGCCAAATGGCTGCGGCATCGCTTGGAACCCGACGCCGTCATTCTGTCCAGCCCAGCCGCGCGCACGGTCCAAACCGTCGAATCGCTGACCGATCAATACCGCACTGTGGAAAGCATCGGCCCCGGCGCATCGCCCGATGCGGTGCTGGCCGCCGCGCAATGGCCGGAGGGCATCGCCCAGACGGTCGTCATCGTCGGACACCAACCCACGCTCGGGCTCGTCGCATCCCGGCTCCTGACCGGCGATGCCGTGGAATGGACGATCAAGAAGGGCGCCATATGGTGGTTCGCGAGCCGCCAAGGCGGTTCGGGGAATGCGTACGTGCGAGCGGTACTTTCGCCTGATCTGGCATCATCATGATGAAAGCCTTGTGTCTGCCGCACGACATGTCATCGTAAGGACACGCGTTTGCCATGCAACCGTCACGCACGGTTACTACATTGGCGAGAAACCAGCATTCCTTTCATAGTCATTCGGAACCAGGAACCCCTATGCGAGATCTGCCGACGCCCACCCTGCCGCTCGCTTCGATTCCGCTCGAGTCGCGCCGCCGGCTGCCGCGCGAAAAAGAAACCATCACGCAAGAGCATCGACTGCAAGTGGCCTGGGCGCGCACCGACGAGGAACTCCGCGAGGCCCAACGTCTGCGCTACCGCGTCTTCGCCGAGGAGATGGGTGCGAGCGTCTCGGGCCCTGCCGGCCTCGACGTCGACGCGTTCGACGTCTACTGCGATCACCTGCTCGTGCGCGACCTCGAAACGCTGAAAGTGGTCGGTACCTACCGCGTACTGCCGCCGCACCAGGCCGCCCGCATCGGGCGCCTGTACGCCGAGGGCGAATTCGATCTGTCGCGCCTCGCGCATCTGCGCTCCAAGATGGTCGAAGTGGGCCGCTCGTGCGTGCACGCCGATTACCGCAGCGGCTCGGTCATCATGTCGCTTTGGGGCGGCCTCGGCACGTACATGATGCAAAACGGCTATGAAACGATGCTCGGCTGCGCCAGCGTCCCCATGGCCGACGGCGGACATTTCGCAGCGAATCTCTATGAATCGCTGCGCGAGCACTCGCTGACGAGCCCCGAGTATCGCGCGTTCGCGCATACGCCGCTGCCAGTCGAAGAGCTTCGCACCGGCGCCCGCGTCGCACCGCCGCCGCTCGTCAAGGGCTATCTGCGCCTCGGCGCGAAGATTTGCGGCGCACCCGCCTGGGATCCCGACTTCAACTGCGCCGATTTCCTCACGCTGTTCCGTCTATCGGATATCAACGCCCGCTACGCACGCCATTTCCTCGGCTGACATCGGCGCGCAATCGGCACCGCCCGTCTCAATGACGGGCCCCGTTCGATCGACGGATAAGCGAACGGCCCGCACGCTTGCTCAGCTTGAATCTCAGCTCGAGCCGGCGCGCGGGCCGTTCAGTCGTTCTTTCCTTCGTTTGTTCGCTGAGCGTACCCCATCGAACATGCCGCCCCCGGGGCAACCCGGGCGAAGCCCGATGCCCGTCAGTCGTCCGTGTAAATGACGCGATAGCGCATGCCGACCTTCTCCCACTCGGCCGCTTCCTGGATCAGGCTGTAATCGGTCAGCGGATTGCCGGCCACCCATTCGTTCGGCAAACGCACTTCGTAGCCGCCGTGCGACTTCGCCACGCGAATGCCGGGCAGCCCCGCATCGGTGCGCCGGCGACACAGCAGCGCCGCCAGCCGCAGACAGAACAGCAGCGGCCATTCGACTTCGCGCGTTTGCGCGAGCTTACCGAGCTTGCCGGCATGGCCAAGCACGAGCGCCGCGAGCCGGGCTTGATCGGTGCGCGAAAAACCCGGCATATCGGCGTTGCTTGCGATGTAGGCCGAATGCTTGTGATAGGCGCTATGCGAGATCGACAGGCCAATTTCATGCAAAGCGGCGGCCCAGCCGAGAAACGTGCGCCCTTCCTCCAAACGTTCGGTGTCGGGCTCGCCCAGTTGATCGAAAAACCCGACCGCCAGATCGCCGATGCGCTCGGCCTGCGCGCGATCGACGCCGTAGCGGCGCATGAATCCTTCGACGGTCACCGCACGCATGTCTTCGTGCTGCGTCCGGCCCAGCAGGTCGTACAGCACGCCCAAACGCAACGCGCCGTCGGTGGTATCGACGTAATCGATACCCAGTTCTTCGAAGACGGCAAGCATGATCGACAAGCCGCCGGCCAGCACGGGAATGCGATCGGGCTTCAGTGCCACGAGCTTGAGCCGATTGACGTTCTCGGCCTTGATGAGCGCGCGCTTCAGCCGTTCGAGGCCGCCGCGCGAAATGCCATGCGTCACACCGGGATCGTTGAAGCCGTTCGCTTCGACGAGTTCGGCCAGCGCCCGGGCCGTACCCGACGAGCCGATCGCCTGATCCCAGCCCGCCTGCTTGTACTCGCGGGAGATGATCTGGATTTCGCGCTTGGCCGCGAGTTCGGCCTGGCGCATCGTGTATTCGTCGACGTTGCCAGCCGGGAAGAACGCACGGCTATGGCTCACGCAGCCGATATACAGGCTCTCCATCACGAGCGGCGTGTAATGCTGGCCGATAATGAATTCGGTTGAGCCGCCGCCGATATCGACGACGAGCCGCTTACCCGAAATCGCAGGCACCGAGTGCGCCGCCCCGGCATAGATCAGCCGCGCTTCCTCGCGCCCCGCGATCACTTCGATCGGGAACCCGAGCGCCGCTTGCGCTTCGACCAGAAACTCGGGCGCGTTCTTGGCCACCCGCAACGTATTGGTTGCAACGGCGCGCACGTGGTCGGGATGAAAATCGCGCAGCCGCTCCCCGAAACGCTTGAGTGCATCCCAGGCGCGCACCTGCGAAGCGCGATCGAGCATCTTGTCCGCGGAAAGCCCGGCGGCCAGCCGCACAGGCTCACGCAGCGCGTCGACCTGATAGATCTGCGCGCCGGCAGGCGTTTCCTCGACACGGCCGACGATGAGCCGGAAGCTGTTCGAGCCGAGGTCGACCGAGGCAAGAAGGTGCGGGGTATTGGGCATTAGGAAAGAAGGCTCCCGTTCGCGCGTAAGACTGGCCGGGGGCAATTCGCCCGGCACGCTCGCAACTGTTCAAAGACGCCATTTTAAGCGCATAGTATTTCGCATCGGTGCACGAATGTGGGCTCGCGCATGCGTCACGCGGCAATGCCTGCCCTCGAACGCCCCCGGCAAGCAGCCGGCAAAGCCTGTTTTCCAAGGCGACGCCGCCCGCCTTCACGGTGGCCAAAGTCATACCAATGTCCGTAGAATGAGTGTCAGTATGACTTTTCATTGAAATGACATCGAATTATGAGAATGTCCGAGCGCCCGTTCGTTCCCTCATCCGACCCCTCTCATTTTTTGTTGCCGATGTCGCTTCGCTATCCCCTCCTGAACCGTGAACTAGGCATCCTGGGCTTCAACGAGCGCGTGCTGGCTCAAGCGGCCGATCCATCGGTCCCGCTGCTCGAACGTCTGCGCTTCATCTGCATCACGAGCAGCAACCTCGACGAATTCTTCGAGATCCGCATGGCGGGGCTGCAGGAGCAGATGCGCGACAACCCCGGCACGCTCGCGCCCGACGGCATGTCCCTGCAGCACGTCTACGATCTCGTCGCGGAGCGGGCGCACAAGCTCGTCGATCGGCAGTACGCGATGCTGCATGAAACGGTCCTGCCGGCGCTGGAGCAAGAGGGCATCTACTTTCACAGCTGGGATACGTGGACGGAAGCCCAGACCGAATGGGCGCGCCAATATTTTGTCGACGAGCTGCTGCCCGTGCTGACGCCGATCGGGCTCGATCCGGCCCACCCGTTTCCGCGCGTGCTGAACAAGAGCCTGAACTTCGTCGTCGAACTCGAAGGCAAGGATGCATTCGGCCGGCAGGCGGTCATGGGTATCGTGCAAGCGCCGCGCGCCCTGCCGCGCCTCGTGCGCATGCCGCAGGAGCTGTCGGGCTTCGCCCACGGCTTCGTGCTGCTCAGCTCGTTCATGCAGCGCTTCGTTCAGGAGCTGTTCCCGAACCTCGCCATCCGCAGCTGCAATCAATTTCGGATCACACGCAACAGCGATCTGTTCGTCGACGAA